>NZ_JBHXNU010000001.1:410634-624415 GCF_042719255.1 Rhodococcus sp. NPDC058532 | reverse complement strand
ACTAGCAAAAAAACTCAAACTAGCATTCAAACACTGACCCTCCCCGACGGAAGAAGGAGAGAGCCAGCAATACCCACCCCACACAAATGATGGGGCGGAGTACCAAAAAATTGGCACTGACATTCATCGGCACACTGTTGAGTTCTCAAAGAACACGCACACACCATCAACACCCACCAAGTGGGCCTCTCCGGGGCAACTGTTCCAGCCTAACCCATTCCCCCCACCGGAGCAAACCGGCGAAACAGGAACAATCAAGCAGGCTCGCCAGGCGCCTTCGTCCAACCTCGTTCTCTCACACCCGGTTGGGGCGGAGTCGGTGTCCGTGTCGCTCTGACTCGACAAAAGTTACGTGGCCGTGAACGCCACCGCAAATCCGCTGGTCAACCACCATGACCGGACACAAACACGCAGGTCACCCACCCCGATCATCCCGCAGACACCCGAATCCGACCGATGTGACGCCGGACACCACGACCCGGGTCCGCCCCGACGACGCGAATGGGCGCCGATCCCCCGCACCATGCGAAGGCTCGACGCCCAGTCGTGTCGACCATCGGATCCCGCTCAGTCGGACCCCGGCACCCGCTGGATGTCACCACCGAGCTCGGTGAGGTCCTCGACGAAGCGCGGGTAGCCGCGGTCGATGTGAAAGACGTCGTGGACCTCGGTGGTCCCATCCGCGACCAGTCCCGCGAGGACCAGTCCCGCGCCGGCCCGGATGTCCGATGACCACACCGGCGCACTCGACAACTGCGGGATGCCCCGGACGACGGCGTGATGACCGTCGGTGCGGGCGTCGGCACCGAGCCGAATCATCTCCTCGACGAACCGGAACCGTGCCTCGAACACGTTCTCGGTAATCATCGACGTGCCATCCGCGACGGCGGCCAGGCCGATCGCCATCGGCTGCAGATCTGTCGGGAACCCCGGAAACGGCAGAGTGGCGAAGTTGACCGCATGGGGACGTTCCGCCTGAACCACCCGAAATCCATCGGCCTCGACGGTGACCTGTGCCCCCGCGGCCCTCAGCTTGTCGAGGACCAACGCCAGGTGCCGCGGGTTCACACCGCGCACCCGGACGTCGCCGCGGGTCATTGCCGCGGCGATGCCCCAGGTTGCGGCGACGATCCGGTCGCCGATCACGCGGTGGGTCGTCGGGCGGAGCGACGGGACACCCTGGATCGTCAGGGTCGACGTCCCTGCTCCCTCGATCTGCGCGCCCATCCGGCCGAGCATGTTGCACAGGTCGACGATGTCGGGTTCACGTGCCGCGTTGTCGATGACCGTCTCGCCCTTCGCCAGGACCGCCGCCATCAGGATGTTCTCGGTTGCGCCGACCGACGGGAAGGCAAGGCGAATGTGCGCGCCGTGCAGATCTTCGGCCTCCGCGACCACGCATCCGTGCTGGATTTCGCTGGTGGCACCGAGTAGTCGGAGCCCCGACTGATGCATATCCAGCGGCCGCGACCCGATCGCGTCCCCGCCCGGCAACGCAACAACCGCCCTGCGGCACCGGGCAACCAGCGGCCCGAGCACGCAGACCGACGCCCGGAACTGGGTGACCGCGGGAAAGTCCGCGTGGTACTTGGGTTCGGAGGGCGTGGTGATCCGCGCCTCGTCGCCGTCAAGCACGACGTCGCAGCCGAGGCCGCGCAACACCTCGGCCATCAACGGCACGTCGAGGATGTCCGGGCAGTTGGTGATCGTGGTGGTGCCCTCCGCCAACAGCGCAGCCGCCATCAACTTCAGGACGCTGTTCTTCGCGCCGCTGACGGAGACTTCTCCCGACAACCTATTGCCGCCGGTGACCAGAAAGCGTTCACTCACAGTCGCACAGCCTAACCAGGCCGCGCCGACATCCCGACGAGGCGCGGTACCGTGACCGCATGGCAGTCCACCTGACCCGCATCTATACCCGCACCGGAGACGACGGGACCACCGGTCTGAGTGACTTCTCCCGGGTGTCGAAGAACGATCCGCGCCTGGTCGCCTACGCGGACTGCGACGAGGCGAACGCCGCACTGGGCGTCGCGCTGGCGGTCGGTGCACCCGACGAGCGGATCGCCGGGGTCCTCCGGGAGATCCAGAACGATCTGTTCGATGCGGGCGCCGACCTGTCCACCCCGGTGGTCGCGGATCCGAAGTACCCGCCGCTGCGCGTCACCGCGGGCTACATCGAGCGACTCGAGGGCTGGTGCGACGAGTTCAACGAAGAACTCGAGTCGCTGAACTCGTTCATCCTGCCGGGTGGCACCCCGCTGGCCGCGCACCTGCACGTCGCACGCACCGTGGTCCGGCGGGCCGAACGGGCGGCGTGGGCTGCCGTCGACGCCGCCCCCGACGGCACCAGCGTCCTGCCCGCGAAGTACCTCAATCGCCTGTCCGATCTGCTGTTCATCCTCGGCCGGATCGCCAATCCCGGCGGGGACGTCCTGTGGAAGCCGGGCGCAGGACGAGCCTGACACCGGAAACACGTGAACCCCGACCGGTACCGGTCGGGGTTCACGTGTCTGGTCAGTCGATCGATCCCGGCGGCCTGCCCCGGACGGAACGCCCATGCGGGCGGGACTCCACCCAGGACAGGAAGGCCGTCAGGGCGCCGCGGTCCAACGCGAACTCGAACGCCCGGTCCGCATCGTGCACTGCCACGATGACGATGTCGTCGGTCATGATGTCGAACTCGGTGTCCCGGGGCGAGCGCCGCTCCCCGATGTCGATGCCTTGCCTGGCGATCCGCGAGTCCGGGCCCGGCCGCAGACTCGACAGTTTGAAGAACACCAGGGACTCCTCGCCGTAGCGAATGATCCCGTGCCGCCATCCGATGCCGTCGCCTGCGGGCATCGTCCGCAGGATCACGGCGGTGCCACCGCGGCGGAGCACCGCCAGCCGATATACGAAAGCCGCGACGAGGGCCGCGAGCAGCACAACCAGAATGAAGAGAACGATCACTCCGGTGCTCACTACTCGTCGGCCTACCCGTCGCGGCTTGTCGTGACTACTTGTCAGGCCCGCTCGACAGCGCGGAGCTGGCCCTTGGCGACAGCGAGCGCCTCGTCGGACGCGGTGCTGTCGGCGAGGACGGCCTTCGCGGCGTCGACGTCGACGTCGCCGGAGAAGTCCGCGGACTCCGCCAGGATCGTCACCGTCTTGCCGGTCACCGAGAGGAAGCCACCGTGCACCGCGGCGACGAGACGCTCGCCGCCCGCGGTGGTGATGGCAACGGTCCCGGCCTCGACCAGCTGGCCGAGGACCGGCTCGTGGCCGTACATGATGCCGATCTCGCCCTCGGTGGTCTGGGCGCTGACGAGAGTCGCCTGCCCCGACCACAGCCGCCGCTCGACGGCGACGAGCTCAACGGTCATCTCAGCCATCGTCGACTACTTTCCGGCGATCTTGGCGGCAGCGGCCTCGACGTCGTCGAGTCCACCGCAGCTGTTGAACGCCTGCTCGGGCAGGTGGTCGAACTCGCCCTTGCAGACGCGGTCGAACGCCTCGATGGTGTCGCGCAGCGGCACGACCGAGCCGGCCTCACCGGTGAACTTCTCGGCAACGATGAAGTTCTGGCCGAGGAACTTCTGCAGACGCCGGGCACGGCCGACGAGGACCTTGTCCTCTTCCTGCAGCTCGTCCATACCGAGGATGGCGATGATGTCCTGCAGCTCCTTGTACTTCTGCAGGATCCGCTTGACCTCGTTCGCAACCCGGAAGTGCTCGGCACCGACGATGCCGGGCTCCAGGATGCGCGAGGTCGACGTCAGCGGGTCCACAGCGGGGTAGATACCCATCTGCGAAATCGGACGCGAGAGCTCGGTGGTCGCATCGAGGTGCGCGAACGTGGTGGCCGGCGCCGGGTCGGTGTAGTCGTCGGCGGGGACGTAGATCGCCTGCAGCGAGGTGATCGAGCGGCCACGGGTCGAGGTGATGCGCTCCTGGAGCTCACCCATCTCGTCCGCCAGCGTCGGCTGGTAACCCACGGCCGACGGCATGCGACCCAGCAGGGTCGAGACCTCGGAACCGGCCTGGGTGAACCGGAAGATGTTGTCGATGAACAGCAGCACGTCCTGGCCCTGGACATCGCGGAAGTACTCCGCCATGGTCAGCGCGGACAGGGCGACGCGCATACGCGTTCCCGGCGGCTCGTCCATCTGGCCGAAGACAAGGGCGGTGTCCTGGAGGACGCCCATCTCTTCCATCTCAAGGTGCAGGTCGGTGCCCTCACGGGTGCGCTCACCGACGCCTGCGAACACCGAGGTTCCGGAGAACTCGCGGGCGATACGGGTGATCATCTCCTGGATCAGAACGGTCTTGCCGACGCCGGCGCCACCGAACAGACCGATCTTGCCGCCCTTGACGTACGGGGTCAGCAGGTCGATGACCTTGATGCCGGTCTCGAGGATCTCGGTCTTGCCCTCGAGCTGATCGAAGGCGGGGGGCTTGCGGTGGATGCCCCACTGCTCACCGTCGCGGCCGGTGCCCGGCGCGTCGAGGCAGTCGCCGAGGGCGTTGAACACGTGGCCCTTGACGACGTCACCGACGGGAACCGAGATCGGGCGACCCGAGTCGACGACAGCGGCGCCACGGACCAGGCCGTCGGTCGGCTGCATCGAAATGGTGCGCACCAGGTTGTCGCCGAGGTGCTGCGCGACCTCGAGGGTCAGCGTCTTCGCGACGGACGGGAGGGTGACCTCCGCGTTCAGCGCGTTGAACAGGGCGGGGACGGCGCCGCGCGGGAACTCAACGTCCACAACGGGACCGATGACCCGCACGACCCGGCCGGCGGTTGCCGTGCCGTTCGCGTTGGTTTGGGCTACTGCTGCGGTCATGTGCTCTTAGTCACTTCCTGCGCTCGAGGCGAGCGCATTCGCGCCACCGACGATCTCGCTGATTTCCTGGGTGATCTGTGCCTGGCGCACCTGGTTGGCCTCGCGGCTCAGGGTGTTCACCAGCTCGTTCGCGTTGTCGGTTGCCGCCTTCATGGCGGTACGACGTGCGGCCGACTCCGACGCTGCCGCATCGAGCAGCGACGAGTAGATGCGGGTGTTGATGTACTTCGGGAGGAGGGCGGACAGCAGCGTCCCGGCCTCCGGCTCGAAGTCGTACTGAGCCGTCGGCGCAGCACCGTTCGAGTCGGAGAGCATGTCGTCCCCGAGCTCGAAGTTTTCGTCCTGGTAGCTGATCTCCAGGGGCGCCATCCGGCGCACCTCGGGCGCCTGCGTCAGCATCGACACGAACTTCGTGTAGACGATGTGCAGTTCGTCGACGCCCTCGATCGTGCCCTCACCGTTGTGGGCCGGGATGCTGGTCCCCGACCCCGCCATGAACAGCTCCACGAGGTGCCTGCTGGCCCGTGCCGCGTCGGCGTAGCCCGGGTCCTGGGAGAACCCGGTCCAGGCGCCCTTCACGTCGCGGTCGCGGAAGGTGTAGTAGGTCAGGCCCTTCGTGCCGAGCACGTAGAGCACCGGCTCCTTGCCCTCGCTGCGCAGCAGCGCGAACAGCTCCTCGGCCTCCTTGAGGACGTTGGAGTTGTAGCCGCCGCACATGCCGCGGTCGCTGGTGACCACCAGCACGGCCGCACGCTTCGGGTTGGCACGCTCGTTGAGCAGCGGGTGATCGAGCGATCCCGAGGCACTCGCCAGCGCGGAGAGCACCTTGGTGATCTCCTCGGCGTACGGCTTGGAGGCCGCGACCCGAATCTGCGCCTTGGTGATGCGGGAGGTGGCGATCAGCTCCTGCGCCTTGGTGATCTTCTTGGTCGAGTTGACCGACTTGATGCGGGAGCGCAATTCGCGCAAGTTCGCCATCTACTCAGTCCCTCCTTCCCAATTAGTGTCCGTCACGGCCGTCGCCCTCACTTGGTGACGTGCTTGCGGGTGACGGAAACCTGCTCCTGGCTGACCTCGTCGGCGCCAAGCGCGGACGCCTCGGCCTCGTTGACGACGCGGCTGCCGTCGGACGCGAGGAAGCCCTGCTTGAACTTGTCGGTCGCGGCGGTCAGCGCCTCGATCGAGCTGTCGTCGAGCGCCTTGCCGCCCGCGATCTGCTCGTACACGCCAGCGGCGTTGCGGTGCAGATCCTCGAGCAGCTCGGACTCGAAGCGGCGGACGTCGCCGACCGGCACCGAGTCGAACACGCCCTCACCGGCAAGGTAGATCGAGACGATCTGATCCTCGACGGCAATCGGGCTGTACTGGTCCTGCTTGAGCAGCTCGACCAGACGCTGGCCGCGCTCGAGCTGGGCCTTCGAGGCATCGTCCAGGTCGGACGCGAAGGCGGAGAACGCCTCGAGCTCACGGAACTGGGCCAGCTCCAGACGCAGCGAGCCGGACACCTTCTTCATGCCCTTGGTCTGGGCGGCGCCACCGACGCGGGACACCGAGATGCCGACGTTGATCGCGGGGCGGATGCCCTTGTTGAACAGGTCAGACTCGAGGAAGACCTGACCGTCGGTGATCGAGATGACGTTCGTCGGGATGTAGGCCGAGACGTCGTTGGCCTTGGTCTCGATGATCGGCAGGGCCGTCAGCGAGCCGCCGCCGAGCGCGTCGGACAGCTTCGCCGAACGCTCCAGCAGGCGGGAGTGCAGGTAGAACACGTCGCCGGGGTAGGCCTCGCGTCCCGGCGGGCGACGCAGCAGCAGCGAGATGGCGCGGTACGCCTCGGCCTGCTTGGTCAGGTCGTCGAACACGACGAGGACGTGCTTGCCCTGGTACATCCAGTGCTGGCCGATGGCCGAGCCGGTGTACGGGGCCAGCCACTTGAAGCCGGCGGAGTCGGAGGCCGGGGCGGCGACGATGGTGGTGTACTCCATCGCACCGTTCTCCTCCAGCGCCTGCTTCACGCCTGCGATGGTGGAGCCCTTCTGGCCGATCGCGACGTAGATGCAGCGGACCTGCTGCTTCGGGTCGCCAGTCGCCCAGTTGGCCTTCTGGTTCAGGATCGCGTCGATGCAGACCGCGGTCTTGCCGGTCTTGCGGTCACCGATGACGAGCTGACGCTGGCCGCGGCCGATCGGGGTCATCGCGTCGATGGCCTTGATGCCGGTCTGCAGCGGCTCCTCGACCGGCTGGCGCTCGAGCACCGTTGCCGCCTGCAGCTCCAGGGCGCGGTTCTCGGTCGACTCGATCTCGCCGAGGCCGTCGATCGGCTGGCCGAGCGGGTTCACGACGCGACCAAGGAAGGCGTCGCCGACGGGAACGGAGAGGACGTCGCCGGTCCGCTTGACCTGCTGTCCCTCCTCCAGGTCCTGGAAGTCACCAAGGACGACGGCACCGATCTCGGTGGCGTCCAGGTTCAGCGCCACACCGAGGACGCCGCCGGGGAACTCCAGCAGTTCGTTGGCCATCGCCGACGGCAGGCCGGTGACGTGCGCAATGCCGTCGCTGGTGTCGGACACCGTGCCGACCTCCTCACGGGAGGCCTCCGGGGAGTAGCTCGCGGTGTAGTTCTCGATCGCGCTACGGATCTCGTCGGAGGAGATCGTCAGCTCCGCCATGTTCTTCCTGCTCTCGGTATCTGGTCTCGAAAATGGTTCGGGAGGGTGGGTGCTGCGGGCCGCAGCGGTGGACGCCGGCTACTTGAGGTTCTTGCGAAGCGACGCGAGTCGTCCCGCGGCACTGCCGTCGATGACCTCGTCACCCACGCGGACCACGAGTCCACCGAGGAGTTCGGGGTCGACCTCCACGTGCACGGTGACCGGCTTCCCGTAGGTCCGGGTCAGCGTCTCGGCGAGCCGCTGAGCCTGCGCGTCCGACAGCGGGGTGGCGCTGCGCACGTGGGCGACCGCCTTATCGCGTCGGGCCGCGGCCAGCTCGGACAGCTCGTTGAACGCATCTGCCGGTGCCGACTGCAGCCGACCGACCGCCTGACCAGCCAACGCCTCGGTGACCGCCGTGACCTTGCCGTACAGCAGCGTGGACAGCAGCTTCCGCTTCGCCGCCGCGGGCTGGGCACGATCGGACAGGTTCTGCTCGAGGTCGGCGTTGCCTGCCACGATGCGTCCGAGCCGGAACAGCTCGTCCTCGACGGTGTCGAGCTGGTTCTGGTCGTCGGCTGCGCGCAGCAGCGACTCCCGGCCGAGCTGGACCAGCGAGTTGCGCAGGTCCGCGGAGGTCGACCAGTCCTGGCCAGCTGCCGCCTTCAGCGTCGCCAGCGTCTCGGCGGACACCTTGCCCGAGAACACCTGCTCGGCGAGCGCCTGCCGGACGGCCGCGGGGGCCGACGGATCGGCCAGCGCGGCGCGGAGGGTGCGCTGGCCGTCGAGGACCTCGACCGCCGTGAACAGCTCCGCGCCGGTCTGTGCCGCAGCCGCGGTCGCCGCGCCGGCCGAAACCCCGGCCAACGCTGATTCCAGGGCGCTCCTCGTCTGAGTCAGCGCCTCACGGCTTGCTGCGTACATGGTGCTCACTTTCCGTTCGCGGAGCTGACGGCGTCCAGTTCGCTGAGGAAACGGTCGATGGTGCCTGCCCGCTTCACGTCGTCGGCGAGGGTCTCACCGATGACCTTCTCGGCGAGGTCGACCGCGGTACGGCCGAGATCACTGCGCAGTTCCGCAACGATCTGCTGACGCTGAGCGGTGAGCTGGCTGTTGCCCGCGGCAACGATGCGGTCGCTCTCCTCCTGCGCCTGCACCTTCATCTCGGCGATGATCTGCTGGCCCTGGGTGCGGGCGTCCTCGCGGATCGCCGCGGCCTCGGTGCGCGCGTCGGCCAGCTGAGCGCGGTACTGCTCGAGCGCAGCCTTCGCCTCCGACTGGGCCTCCTCGGCACGCTTGATGCCGCCCTCGATCTGGTCGGTACGGTCGGCCAGCACCTGCTGGAACTTCGGGAGGATGAACTTCCAGAAGACGACGCCGATGACGGCGACACAGACCAGCGACCAGACGATGTCATAGGTCGCGGGGAGCAGAGGATTGATGTCCTCGCCCTCCGCGGCCGCGATCACTGCAATGTTCGTCATGGCGTGATCAGAAAATGAAGCCGGCGACGAGGCCGATCAGCGCCAGGGCCTCGGTGAACGCGATACCGAGGAACATGTTGGTACGGATCTGGCCGGCCAGCTCGGGCTGACGGGCGATGCCCTCGATGGCCTTGCCGACGACGATGCCCACGCCGATGCCGGGGCCGATGGCGGCGAGGCCGTAACCGATGGCGCCGAAGCCCTCACCGGTGGTGGTGGTCGTAACGGCTTCCTGTGCCAGGTACGCGAGGCTCATTGGTTTTCCGTTCCCTTTCTGTTGCCCGACGCCGGGTTCGGCGAAGGGTCAGTTTGTGTGGTGTGTCAGGCAGTCAGTGCAGGCCTGAGCGGAGATCCGTGCGGATCGTCCGGTCAGTGCGAGTCGGCGTGCAACGCCAGGTCGATGTACACGGCGGTCAGCAGGGCGAACACGTACGCCTGCAGGAAGATCACCAGCATCTCGAAGAGGGTGAAGCCGAACCCGGCTGCCAGCGAGAAGATGCCGAACACCTTCATTCCCGCGGCTGCCTCGAAGAAGAAGAACTGGGTGGCGCTGAAGAACAGCACGAGCATGATGTGGCCGGCGAGCATGTTGGCCATGAGTCGCACGGTCAGCGTGAACGGCCGCAGGATGAAGGTCGAGATGAACTCGATCGGAATCAGCAGCACGTGCAGCGCGATCGGGACGTTCGGGACGACGATGGACGACTTCACGTACTTGAAGAAGCCGTACTTCTTGATGCCGACGTAGTTGAACACCACGTACGCGAGCGCGGCCAGGACGATCGGCATGCCGACCCGGGCGTTCGACGAGATGTTCAGGAACGGGATGACACTCGACGCGTTCAGGAACAGGACCGTGAAGAAGATCGTGACCAGGACGGGCAGGAAGCGCTTGCCCTGTTCCTTACCGAGCACCTCGTCGGCGATCTGCTCCTTGACGAAGTTCAGGCCGATCTCGGCCACGTTCTGCACGCCGCGAGGGATGAGCTTCGGGCTGCGCATCGCGTACGCGAAGAACGCGAGCAGGACGACCGACATCAGGATGCGGATCAGCATCAGTCGGTCGAGCTCGAACGGGGTGCCCTCGAACAGCACAGCGGGAGGGAAGAAGTCGGTTAGTGACGGCGGATGGAATTCCGCGGCCAAGGTGGTGACGCTCAGCGGTCTCTCCCGTTGTCGTGGCCGCAGGCGGCATCGCCTGCGGTTCGATCGGACATTGACGAACTAACAAGTCGACAAGGTCGGCTCGCGTGTTCGTCAGCCGCTGAGGTCCACGCGCATCCATGGATGTCGCTGGTCCTGCGTCTGTCGGTGTCGGCGACTGTCGTCGACTCGGCGGCCCCACCACGTGCGGATCCGGTCGACTAGACCGATTCCGAACACACTCGAACGGAGTCACCTGTGCGGCTGCCAGCCGACGCTGTTTCGTCTGATTCGCGTCGTTCCAGCACTCGCGTGGGGTCGACCCTATCAACACTTCTACGACGTTGTGTGGACGGGGGTCGATCAAACCGGTCAACTACTGGCCGTAGTACTACTTTCCGTCGGACTCCGCGTCGCCCGGATCGGGGCTGTCGACGTACGGAACCTTCACCCGCAGCAATCCGTACGTCTCGGCGCCGAGCACGATCACGAGCGCCAACACCATGACGATGACCAGTGCACCCTTGCTGTAGAAGTCCATCCCCTTCAACAGCCCCAGCACCAGGATCGCCAGGATCATCTTCAGCAGCCAACTGCCGAGCAGGATCAATCCCGACGTCGCGGGCGGCATCTTCTCGGTGAACAGCACGGCCAGCGCGGTGCAGAGGATGAACCCGCCGCCGACCGCGACCCCGATCAGCGCACCCCACAGCCCGGGCAGGCCCGCGACCAGCGCGGCCACCACGGACCCGAGGACCGCGAGGGCGACCAGCCCCGCCAGTCCCCAGCGCACCGCGGCGCGAAGCGGTGCGGACGGATCGGGCAGGGGTTCCGGAGAGAAGCTCACAGCGGTCCAGGGTAGCGGGCGCCCGCGCGCCTCCCCCGCAGCACCGTCAGCCGGCGCCGCCGTCGCGATCACGCACCCGCTGCACCCGCAGCGACGGCACCGCGGTCACCACCAGGGCGAAGACCAACCCCCCCGCGACGAGCAACACCACGATCCGCCGGTCGAACAGGGCCGAGCCGACCGCACCGAAGGCCAGCACCCCGACCCACAAGTAGATCAACAGGACCACACGCCGATGCGAGTGGCCGATCTGCAGCAGCCGATGATGCAGGTGCATCTTGTCCGGGGCGAACGGGCTGCGGCCCGCCATCGTGCGGCGGACCACCGCGAGCAGCAGGTCCAGGATCGGAATGAACATCACCGCACCGACCAGCAGCAGCGGCGAGAGCAGGCCGAGCATGTCGCGGGATCCGTACGCGTTCAGCGGGATCCGCCCCGAGGCGCTGGTGGCGATCGCGGCGAGCATCAGACCGATCAGCATCGACCCGGAGTCGCCCATGAAGATCCGGGCGGGCTGAAAGTTGTGCGGCAGGAAGCCGAGGCAGGCGCCGGCCAGGGCTGCCGCCATCATCGCGGGCGGGTAGGCGCTCACGTCACCGCCCTGTTCGTGCAGCAGCCCGACGGAGAACACGCAGATCGCCACCGACGCGATCAGCCCGAGACCCGCGGCAAGGCCGTCGAGGCCGTCAACGAAGTTCATCGCGTTGATCATCACGACCGCGACCAGCGCGGTGAACAGCCCGCCCTGCAACTGGTCGAGGACGACGGTGTTCACCCCGCCGAACGGGACGTAGAGCACCAGCCAACTGACGCCCATCACGACCATCACGCCCGCGGCGGTGACCTGGCCGACGAACTTGGTGAGCGCGTCGAGGCCCCAGCGGTCGTCGACGAACCCGACCGCGACGATCACCGTCGCCGAGACCAGGGCCGCGGGGATGTCCTTGGTGTTGTATTCGAATCCGCGCATCAGCGCAGGAAGTTGCTGCGCGAACAGCAGGGCGGCGACGAACCCGAAATAGATGCCGAGGCCGCCGAGCCGCGGTGTCGGCGTGACGTGCACGTCCCGGTCGCGGGGCACCGCGACCGCACCGAACCTGAGCGCGAACAGGCGCACCGCCCCGGTCGCAAGAAACGTGACGACCGCGGCGGTGAACAGCACCAGCAGCAGTTCCCGCAGCGGCACCCCGGCGCCGCGGGTCGCCTGGCCGTCTGCGAGCAGGAGCGTGGCGTCGACTGCGGTCACTGTGCCGTGCTCACCCTCACGCCCCGCCCCCGAGCAGACTCTCGACCGTCACGCCGAGCACCTCGGCGATCTCCGGCGTCGGCACCGCACCCTCACGCAGGATGCGCGGGACGTCGGAGGTCAGGTCGACGATCGTCGAGGCGAGCGCGTGCTCGGCAGGCCCGCCGTCGAGGTACACGCCGACACCGCCGCCGAGCTGATCCCGCGCCTCCGCCACGGTCGTCGCTGGCGGCTGCCCGGAAATGTTCGCGCTCGACACCGCCAGCGGGCCGACCTCCCGGAGCAGTTCCAGGGCGACCGGGTGCAGCGGCATCCGCAGCATCACCGTCCCCCGCGTGTCCCCCAGATCCCACGCCAGCGAGGGCGCCTGCTGGACAACGAGACTCAGCCCGCCGGGCCAGAAGGCCCGGATCAGTTCGCGGGCCTCGGGGCGCACCGCGAACACCAGACCGTCGATGGTGTTCCAGGAACCGACAAGGACCGGCACCGGCATGTCCCGGCCACGCCCCTTGGCCCGGAGCAGGCTCGCGACGGCGTCGCTGTCGAAGGCGTCGGCGGCCAGCCCGTACACCGTGTCGGTGGGGACGACCACCAGCCGACCGGCCTTGAGTGCATTGCCGGCCGCCCTGATTCCGGCCTCGCGCGTGTCGGGTTGCCCGCAGTCGTAGACGATGCTCACCTGTTCATCCTTTCACCGGCCAAACGGACCGCTGTCGCCACCACCCTCTCAGGGTCGTCGCGCTGCCTCCGCCGCCGTCGCGACACGCCGGGCCACCACGAACCGCGGCTTGCCCGCGAGGTCGTCGTGCTCGGCAACCTCCCCGAACACCCGCCGCTCCCGCAACAGCGCGGCCACCTGGCCGCCATTGCTGTCATCGTGCTCAATCGCCAGGGCACCGCCGATCCGCAACCATCGGGCGATGTTCGCGACCATCGGCGTGATCACCGACAACCCGTCCGACCCGCCGAAGAGCGCCGAGTGCGGATCGTGCTCGGCGACCTCCACGTCGAGCGGGGCCCCCTCGGGGATGTACGGCGGGTTCGACACGATCAGGTCGACACCGCCCTCCAGGTCCGGAAGCAGGGTTCGTACGGTCACGTCGCCCTGATGCAGCACGATCGGCGTGTCCCCCCGCGCACTCCGCGCGTCGGCGTTCCGGCGCGCCCAAGCGAGGGCCTTCGACTCCAGTTCGACGGCGTGCACCACCGCGTCGGGACGCGCGTGCGCGATCGCCAACGCCAGGGCCCCGGATCCGGTGCACAGGTCGAGCACGACCGGGGGCCGGGTCGGGGTCGACTCGAGCACCGCAAGCGCCCACGCGAGCAGCAGTTCGGTCTCCGGGCGGGGCACGAACACGCCCTGCCCGACCGCGAGGTCTATTTCTCCCATGGAGGCGATACCGGTGATGTGCTGCAACGGAATTCGCTTGGCCCGCTGCGCGACCAGGTCGCGATAGGTCGCGATGACGTCGGGGTCGACGAGCGGCACCAGGCCGAGGCGTCCACGTTCGACGCCGACCACGTGCGCGGCGAGGAGCTCCGCGTCCGTCCGCGGGCTGGGCACACCGGCGTCCTCGAGGGCTCTGGTGGCGTCGAGGATGGCCAGGCGCAACGGTTGTCGGGTCACGGGTTCAGCCTGCCATGACCATCACGAAGCGGGCACGGAACGGTCACGCACGCTCCCCTGGACCCGGAATGTCCGGATACGTTCGGAGGGTCGGGACAAGGCAACCGGAAGGAATCCTCATGCTGCACTCACGGTTCACGGTCCGCGCGGCGGCGGTGGCGGCACTCGGCGGGGCGGTCGTGGTCGGCGCACCCGCACTCGCGATCGCGGCACCGATCGACGTCCAGCCGACGCCGCTCGGCTGCCAGGGCGGCGTCGCAACGGTCCAGTCGCTCACCCACACGGACAACGACGGGATCGAACCCGACGACCTGCTGTTCGTCGTGAACGAGCAGGGCAGGTCGGGGCCCGACGTTAACTGGATCAACATCACCACCGGCGAGACCGGCGCGGCCCGGATGACGCCGACCGAGGAGATCCTCAACGCACCGGCGGTGCTGGTCGAACCGGAGGGCGGCGTCGTGCTGTCCGCGGTGTGGGGGCCCTACGAGAACGCCACGGGCGAGAACTGCTTCCTGCTGCCGGGGGTCGACGTCACCGAACTGGCCGGGGAACCCGACGACTGACCGGAGGCAGGCCCGGCCCGTCGCTCACTCCGCGGCGAGCCGGGCCTCTCGGTCGGCCTTCCCGAGCGCATCGAGCAGTGCGTCCATGTCCCCGTCCAGCACGGCGTCGAGGTTGTGCGCCTTGAAGCCGATGCGGTGGTCGGTGATCCGGTTCTCCGGAAAGTTGTAGGTGCGGATCCGCTCGGACCGGTCGACGGTGCGGACCTGGCTGGCGCGGCCCGCGGACGCCTCGGCCTCCGCTGCCTCTTCCGCTGCGGCCTGCAGGCGCGCGGCGAGCACCTGCATGGCGCGGGCCTTGTTCTGCAACTGGGACCGCTCGTTCTGGCAGGTCACGACGATGCCGGTCGGCAGGTGCGTGATCCGGACCGCGGAGTCGGTGGTGTTGACACCCTGCCCGCCCTTGCCCGACGACCGGTAGACGTCGATGCGCAGATCGCCCTCGTCGATCTGCACCTCCTCGACCTCGTCGGGTTCCGGGTAGATCAGCACCCCCGCCGCGGAGGTGTGCACCCGGCCCTGCGACTCGGTCACCGGGACCCGCTGCACCCGGTGCACGCCGCCCTCGAACTTGAACCGGGCCCACACGCCGTCCCTCGCGTCGCCCTTGGTCTTGATCGACAGGGTCGCGTCCTTGTAGCCGCCGAGGTCGGAGATGGTGGCGTCGAGCACCTCGACGCGCCAACCGTGCCGCTCGGCGTAGCGGATGTACATGCGGGCGAGGTCGGACGCGAACAGCGCGGACTCCTCGCCGCCCTCCCCCGACTTCAGTTCGAGGACCACGTCGTCGGCGTCGTGCGGGTCGCGCGGTGCGAGCAGGTCGGTCAGCGCGACATCCAGCTCGGCGACGAGGGCCTCCAGCGCGGGCACCTCGGCCGCGAACGCGGAGTCGTCGGCGGCCAGCTCGCGGGCGGCCTCGAGATCCTCGCGGGCGGCGACCAGTTTGGTGTGCGTCGCCATGATCGGCGCGAGTTCGGCGAACCGCTTCCCCACCCGGCGCGCTGCGGCCGGATCGTTGTGCAGCGACGGGTCGGCCAGCTGCAGTTCGAGGCCGGCGTGTTCGGCAAGGATGTCGTCGATGGCCGACGGCTGGGTGGTGCCCGCCATGGTGCGCTCCAGATTCGAGAGGTGATGCGGTCGAGGGGTACGGGAGGCAAAAACGCCGACGCCCGGCCTGCAAGGTGCACAGGACGGGCGTCGGCGGTGTCGCTAGCTGTCGGCAGCGGCCTTCTTCGGGGCGCGCTTGCCGTAGCGGGCCTCGAAGCGGGCGACGCGGCCGCCGGTGTCGAGGATCTTCTGCTTGCCGGTGTAGAACGGGTGGCACTGCGAGCAGACCTCGACGACGATGCGTCCGGACTCCTTGGTGCTGTGGGTCTCGAACGTGTTCCCGCAGCCGCAGACGACGGTGGTCGCCACGTACTCGGGGTGAATTCCTGCCTTCATGGTGTCCCTTTCGATGGTCGCCGGGTCGACTCCGAGACTCGAAGCCGTGAACCGGAACCGGACATGGTTTTCGTAGCACGCGGCAGATGCCGATGCGCGATCGGTCATTCTGCCAGAGGCCGCTGGTTTTCTCCGAAAGGGCAAGGAAACGGAGTTTGTTCCCGGCGCTGCGCTCCGCACCCGTGCGTGGTTTTCCCCCCAGTCGGGGAAAAACCCCCCCACGGGCGGCGCAGCTGCTAGTCGTCGCCGATGGCGCCGGGGGCGGTCTTGGAGACCTCCATCAGGAACTCGACGTTGCTCTTCGACTTCTTCAGCCGATTGACGAGCAGGTCGATGGCCTGGTGGGTGTCGAGCCCCGAGAGCACGCGGCGCAGCTTGTGCACGACCGCGAACTCGTCCGGGTTCATCAGCAGCTCGTCCTTGCGGGTGCTGGACATGTTGACGTCGACCGCGGGGAACACCCGACGCTCGGCAATCTTGCGATCCAGCTTGAGCTCGGCGTTGCCGGTGCCCTTGAACTCCTCGAAGATCACCGTGTCACCGGTCGAGCCGGTCTCGACCAGCGCGGAGGCGATGATCGTCAGCGAGCCGCCGTTCTCGATGTTGCGGGCCGCGCCGAGGAAACGCTTCGGCGGGTACAGCGCGGTCGAGTCGACACCACCGGAGAGGATGCGTCCCGACGCGGGCGACGAGTTGTTGTACGCGCGGCCGAGCCGGGTGATCGAGTCGAGCAGCACGACCACGTCGCGACCGTTCTCGACGAGGCGCTTGGCCCGCTCGATCGCCAGCTCGGCGACCGAGGTGTGATCTGACGGCGGGCGATCGAAGGTGGAGGCAATGACCTCACCCTTGACCGAGCGCTGCATGTCGGTGACCTCTTCGGGTCGCTCGTCCACCAGCACGACCATCAGGTAGCACTCGGGATTGTTCGTGGCGATGGCGTTCGCGATGTCCTGAATCACCGTCGTCTTACCCGCCTTCGGCGGCGACACGATCAGGGCGCGCTGCCCCTTGCCGATCGGCATGACCAGGTCGATGACGCGGGTGGAGATGATGTTCGGCGTCGTCTCAAGCCGCAGCCGCTGGTTCGGGTACAGCGGGGTGAGCTTGCCGAACTCGGGGCGCTTGCGTGCGGCCTCGACGTCGCCACCGTTGACGGTGTCGATCCGGACCAGCGGATTGAACTTCTGCCGCTGACTGCCCCCGCCGCCGCCCTCGCCCTCACGCGGGACCCGGACCGCGCCGGTGATCGCGTCACCGCGACGCAGCCCGTTCTTGCGGATCAGGTTCATCGAGACGTAGACGTCGTTGGGTCCGGCGAGGTACCCGGACGTCCGGACGAACGCGTAGTTGTCGAGGACGTCGAGGATGCCTGCGACGGGCTGCAGGACGTCGTCCTCACGGATCTCGACATCACCGCCGCCGCCCTCACCGCGGTCACGTCCACGGCGACGCTCCCGGAAGCGGCGGCCACGCCTGCCGCGGCCCTCCCCCTCGTCGTCGCCGCCACGGTTGTCGCGGTCGTTGCGGGGTCCGTTGCCGCCCTGGCCGCGCTCGTCCTGGGTGCGGTCCTGGTTTCGGTCCTGGTTGTTCCGGCCGCCCTGGTTGCGGTCGCGACGCGGACGGTCACCGCCGCCCTGCTCCTGCCGACCGGACTGACGCTCGGTCGACTGCTCGGCGGGTTCGGACTGCTCGGCGGCACCCGAACGGGAGGCACCGCGGCGCTGACGCCCGCGGCGACCGCCCTCGGCCTCACCGGCCTGCTCGCGGGGCTCGGCGGCACCCGAACGCTCGCGGGGCTCGGCGGCCTGCTCGCCGCGCTCGGACCCGGCCGGCGCCTCGCCCTTGGCGGGAGTGTTGCTCTTCGTGGGGGCTTCGACCTTCACGACGGGAGCCTTTTCGTCGGCGGCGGCCGGTGCCGTCTTGGTGGCGGCACCACCGGCCTGCTGCGTGGCGGAGCCACCGGACTGCCGCTCCTTGATCGCGGCGATCAGATCGCCCTTGCGCATGCCGGAGGTGCCCTTGATGCCGAGCTCGCCAGCGAGCGCGCGCAATTCGGCGAGCACCATGCCGGAGAGTCCGGAGCCGCGGCGCGCCTCGGCGCGCTTGGTTGCGGTAGCGACGGCCGGGGCCGCCCCTGAAGTCGGTGAACCGCCAGCCTGGCTCGTCGCGGCGGACGCCGCGGAATCGAGCACAGGAGTGGCGATCAGGTCCGTATCGGTCACGGAGGTCCTTTCCTTCCCTCGCCCGCGCGGCGCTGAGTCGAGGGGTTCGTCCAAGCAGCTCATTTACTGAACTCGGATATGCCGGACATGTTCGGGAAATGCCGGGCCGCTCACCCGCATCTCGCACTCAGGCGCGTCCTTCGACACCGACACCCCGCGAAGTCGAGTGCCTCGCGTACAGGGGATTCGGGCGAGAAAGACGCAGTCCGGAACTCGGGGCGGGTATCCGTGATTCCGAGTCTGACGACCGATGAGAATCCGATCGGAAGACTCCTGAGTCGGGAGTGATTGCCCTGAAGAGCACCGGCGACTGATACGCACGATGGGCGAACGACCTCAGGATAGCCGTGAACACGATTACGAGCAAGGAGAACCCGCCGGTGTGCTGCGGCACACCGGCGGGTCGCCGTGAGAGGCGCCGACAGGGGCACCGGCGGGTCGCCGTGCGGGCGACCCGGTGGCCCGTCAGGAGACGCGGACCCCGTCCGCGACCTCGAGGTCGAGCACCCGCAGGCCCTCGGCCGCTGCGGTCGTGCGCAGGTCCTCGGGCAGCGGTTCGGTGGTCAACGCCAGCACGGTGGGGCCCGCACCGGAGACGACGGCGGCGATTCCCCGACCGCGCAGCGTCTCGACCCAGCGGGTGGTCAGCGGCAGTGCGGACGCCCGCTGCCCCTGATGCAGGCGGTCCTCGGTGGCGGTCATCAGCAGGTCCGGCCGTGAGGTGAGCGCAACCACCGCGAGCGCAGCGCGGCTGACGTTGAACGCCGCGTCGACGTGCGGCACCGCATCGGGGAGCAGTCCGCGGGTGTGGGCGGTCGCCGACCGTTCCTCCGGCACCAGCGCAACGACGCGAATGCTCGGGTGCACGGCGAGCCGGACCGCGCCGAAGCTGCGCGGCGAATTGGCGTCGTCCGCGTCCTCGCTCCAGGAGACGACGGCGCCGCCGAGCACGCTGGCGGACGCATTGTCGGGGTGACCCTCGAACTCCGACGAGAGCTGAACCAGCTGCGCATCGGTGAGGGCCAGCGCGGGGTCGAGCAGGGCGACAAGGCCGTTGGCCGCGGCGAGACCACCGACGGCCGCCGACGCGGATGATCCGAGACCACGCGAATGCGGAATGACATTGCGGCACACCACGTCCAGGCCACCCGCCCAGACACCGGCCGCCTCGAGACCACGCTCAATGGCGCGGACCACCAGGTGGGAGGGTCCCCAAGGAACGTCCGAGGCCCCCTCCCCCTCGACGCGGACCGACAGCCCGGACTCGGTTGTGCTGACGGTGATCTCGTCGTACAGACCCAGCGCCATGCCCAGCGTGTCGAACCCGGGGCCGAGGTTGGCCGTGGACGCGGGCACCCGCGCGGTCACGGTCAACCCCGTTGGCAAGGTCTGAGTCATCGCAGTGTCGTCGATTCGCTGTGCGGTCACTACACCAGCTCGAGCGCCGAGGCGACGGCCACCGGGTCGACCGGGATCGGCTGGACAGCAGGCATTCCCAGAAGTGCGGTATCGGGATCCTTGAGTCCGTTGCCGGTGACGGTGCAGACGACCGTCTGTCCGGCGTCGAGCCACCCTTCCTTGTGCGCGGCGAGCAGGCCCGCGACGGACGCGGCGGACGCGGGCTCGACGAAGACGCCCTCGGTGCGCGCGATCAGGCGGTATGCCTCGAGGATCTCCTCGTCGGTCGCGGCGCGGAACGCCCCGTTCGACTGCTCCTTCGCGTTCACCGCGCCCTCCCACGATGCGGGCGCGCCGATACGGATCGCGGTCGCGATGGTCTCGGGGTCCTTGACCGGGGCGCCGTTCACCAGCGGGGCGGCGCCTGCGGCCTGCACACCGAGCATCCGCGGCCGGACCGAGCTGATGCCGTCGGCGTAGTACTCGGAGTAGCCCTTCCAGTACGCCGTGATGTTGCCCGCGTTGCCGACCGGCAGCGCGTGGATGTCGGGGGCCTTGCCGAGCGCGTCGACGATCTCGAACGCCGCCGTCTTCTGTCCCTCGATCCGAACGGGGTTCACGGAGTTGACCAGGCCGATGGTCGGGAACTCGGCGGTGGTCTTGCGGGCGAGTTCAAGGCAGTCGTCGAAGTTGCCCTCGACCTGGATGATCTTGGCGCCGTGCATGACCGCCTGGGCGAGCTTGCCCATCGCGATCTTGCCCTGCGGGACGAGCACAGCGCAGGTCATCTTCGCGACCGCGGCGTAGGCCGCCGCCGAGGCGGAGGTGTTGCCGGTGGACGCGCACAGCACGGCCTTCTGCCCGCGGGCGAGGGCATCGGTGACGGCCATCGTCATGCCGCGGTCCTTGAATGACCCGGTCGGGTTGAGGCCCTCGACCTTGAGGTACACCTCGCACCCGGTCAGCTCGGACAGGTGACCCGCGGGAAGCAGCGGCGTCCCACCCTCGCGCAGGGTGACGGTCTTCCAGTTCTCGCCGATCGCGAGACGATCCCGGTACGCCTCGATCAGGCCCGGCCAGGGCGTGTGAACGGGGGTGTGCTGACGAGGGCTATTCACTGGAACCTTCCAATCGGAGAACGCTGGTGACCGCGGTGACGAAGTCGAGTTTGCCAAGGGCGGCAACAGTTTCGGACAGGGCGGCGTCGGTGGCACGGTGGGTGACGACGATCAGTCGCGCCCCGTCTCCCGCACCCTCCTGGCGGACCGTCGAGATCGAGACGTCATGCTTGGCGAATTCCGCCGCGACCGCCGAGAGCACGCCGGCCCGGTCCGCGACCTGCATGTTGACGTAGTACCGGGTCGGGATCTCCCCGATCGGCGCGATCGGAAGGTCGGCGTAGCTGGACTCGCGGGGCCCGCGGCTGCCGTTGACCTTGTTCCGGGCCGCCATCACCACGTCGCCCATCACCGCGGACGCGGTGGGGGCACCGCCCGCGCCCTGCCCGTAGAACATCAATCGACCGGCGGCCTCGGCCTCGACGACGACCGCGTTGAAGGCGCCGTTCACCGAGGCAAGCGGATGCTCGAGCGGCACGAGGGACGGGTAGACCCGGGCGGAGACCCGTTCGGTGCCGTCCTCCCCGACGAGACGCTCACAGATCGAGAGCAACTTGACGGTGCAGCCCAGCGACTTCGCGGCCTCGAGGTCCGCCGAGCTGATCGTCGAGATGCCCTCGCGGTAGACGTCGGCGGCGGTGACGCGGGTGTGGAACGCGATCGACGCGAGGATCGCGGCCTTGGCTGCGGCGTCGAAGCCCTCCACATCCGCGGTCGGGTCGGCCTCCGCGTAGCCGAGACGACCCGCCTCGGCGAGGGTGTCGGCGTAGTCGGCGCCGGTCTCGTCCATCGCGGACAGGATGAAGTTGGTGGTGCCGTTGACGATTCCGGCAACCCGGACGACCCGGTCACCGGCGAGCGACTGGGTCAGCGGCCGGATCACCGGGATAGCACCGGCGACGGCGGCCTCGAAGTACAGGTCGGCGTTCTGCTTCTCCGCGGCCTCGGCCAGTTCCCCGGTGTACTCGGCGAGCAGCGCCTTGTTGGCGGTGACGACGGACTTGCCGGAGTTCAGGGCAGCGAGGATCAGCTTGCGCGGGACCTCGATTCCCCCGATCACCTCGACCACCACGTCCACGTCGGCGCGCGCGACGAGCGAATCCGCGTCGGTGGTCAGCAGCTCCTCCGGCACCCCCCGGTCGCCGTCGATCCGGCGAACGGCGATCCCCCGCACGACGAGTGGGGCGCCGACCCGGGACTCGAGGTCGCGGGCGTGTTCGCGGATGATCCGCACAACCTCGCTGCCCACGTTGCCGAGGCCGAGTACCGCCACACCGATCGCGGCGGCGTTCGGTTCAGTCATGTTGCTGTACCTCCAAGCTGAGCAGATCTTCCACGGTCTCCCTGCGCAGGACGAGACGGGGTTCTCCGTCGCGAACCGCGACCACGGCGGGCCGGGTGAGCAGGTTGTAGCGGCTGGACATCGAATAGCAGTATGCGCCGGTGGCCGCGACCGCGAGCAGGTCACCGGCTCCGACGTCGTCGGGCAGCCAGCCGTCACGGATCACGATGTCGCCGCTCTCGCAGTGCTTGCCCACCACTCGAGCGACGACGGGATCCGCGTGACTGTCCCGCGAGACCAGCCGACAGTCGTACTCGGCCTGGTACAGCGCGGTCCGGATATTGTCACTCATGCCGCCGTCCACGCTGACGTATCGGCGAGTTGCGTTGCCGTCCAGGCGGACATCCTTGACGGTGCCGACCTCGTACAACGTAACGGTGCCGGGGCCGGCGATGGCCCGACCGGGTTCGACCATCAGGGTCGGCACCGGCAGCCCGGCGGCGGCGGATTCGGTGGCGATGATGCTCGTCAGCTTCGCGGCCAGCTCGTCCACCGGCGGCGGATCGTCGCTCTCCAGGTAGGAGATCCCGAGGCCGCCACCGAGGTCGATGATGTTCAGCTGCTCGGTCTTGTCGGTGCCGAACTCGTCGACGATCTCCCGGAGCAGCCCGATCACCCGGTGCGCCGCCAGTTCGAACCCGTCGACGTCGAAGATCTGCGAGCCGATGTGACTGTGCAGGCCGACGAGCCGAAGATTACCGGTCTCGAACACGCGCCGGACGGCCCCCCGCGCCGCACCACCGGACAGCGAGAAGCCGAACTTCTGGTCCTCGTGGGCGGTGGCAATGAACTCGTGGGTGTGCGCCTCCACGCCGACCGTGATCCGGATCAGGACGTCCTGCACGACACCGAGGTCGGCCGCGGCGGCGTCGAGCCGGTCGATCTCCTGCATCGAGTCCAGCACGATATGCCCGACCCCCGCCGAGACCGCGGCCCGCAGTTCGGCGACCGACTTGTTGTTGCCGTGCATCGTGATCCGGTCCGCGGGGAACCCACCGTGCAGCGCGACCGCCAGCTCGCCGCCGGAGGCCACGTCCATCGACAACCCCTCGTCGGCGACCCACCGGGCGATCTCGGCGCTCAGGAATGCCTTCGACGCGTAGTGGACGCGGTCAGCGCCGCCGAACGCGCGGGCCATGTCGCGGCAGCGGGACCGGAAGTCGTCCTCGTCGATCACGAACAGCGGGGTGCCGTACCGCTCGGCCAGGTCGGTGACCGCGACCCCGGCGAGGCGGACGACGCCGTCCGCCCCGCGGGCGGCGCCGCGCGGCCACACCGCGGCAGGAAGTGCCGTCATCTGCGCCGGGGCGGTTGGCCGAGGCGGCAGCCCCGGCGCGTGCGGGATGTCCGCGTGCCGCGGTCCGGCGGGGTGCGCGTTCACATTCGCTCCGGTGCGCTGACACCGAGCAGGCCGAGACCGTTCTCGAGGACCTGGCGGGTGGCACCGCACAGCGCGAGCCGCGCGGTGTGCAGGTCGCCGGCAGGCTCGTCGCCCTGCGGCAGGACGCGGCAGTCGGTGTAGAAGCGGTGGTAGGTGCCGGCCAGTTCCTCAAGGTAGCGGGCGACGCGGTGCGGTTCCCGCAGGTCCGCGGCGGTCCCGACGACCTTCGGGAAGTCGCCGATGGTGCGGATCAGGTCGCCCTCACGCTCGTGGGTGAGCAGCTCAAACCGCGGGTTCTCCGTGGTCAGCCCGAGGTCCGCGGCGTTGCGGGCCAGCGACGCCAGCCGGGCATGCGCGTACTGCACGTAGTAGACCGGGTTCTCGCTGGTGGTGCTGGCCCACAGCTCGAGGTCGATGTCGAGGCTCGAATCCACCGACGAGCGGATCATCGCGTACCTGGCGGCATCGACGCCGATCGCCTCGACGAGGTCGTCGAGGGTGATGACGGTGCCCGCCCGCTTGCTCATCTTGACCGCGACCCCGTCGCGGACCAGGTTGACCATCTGCCCGATCAGCACCTCGACGGTCGCCGGATCGTCGCCGAACGCCGCTGCTGCGGCCTTGAGCCGGCCGATGTAGCCGTGGTGGTCGGCACCGAGCATGTAAATGCACAGGTCGAAGCCGCGGGAACGCTTGTCCTGGAAGTACGCGATGTCGCCCGCGATGTAGGCGGCGTTGCCGTCGGACTTGATGACGACGCGGTCCTTGTCGTCACCGAAGTCGGTGCTCTTGAGCCACCAGGCCCCGTCCTCCTCGTACAGGTTGCCGCTCGACTTGAGGGTGGCGACGGCCCGCTCCACCGCACCGGACTCGAACAGCGAGTTCTCGTGGAAGTAGACGTCGAAGTCGGTCCCGAACTCGTGCAGGGTCCGCTTGATGTGGTCGAACATCATCGCCACACCGATCGAGCGGAACACCTCCTGCTGCTCGTCGACGGGGAGCGCGAGCGCGTCGGGACGCTGCGCGAGCACGTCGGCGGCGATGTCCACGATGTACGCACCGGCGTACCCGTCCTCGGGTGCGGGCTCCCCCTTCGCGGACGCGATCAGCGACCGGGCGAACCGGTCGATCTGGGCACCGTGATCGTTGAAGTAGTACTCCCGGGTGACGTCCGCGCCCTGGGCGGCGAGGATCCGGCCGAGCGCGTCACCGACCGCGGCCCACCGAGTGCCGCCGAGGTGGATCGGTCCGGTCGGGTTCGCGGACACGAACTCCAGGTTGATCCGCCGACCCTCCTGCGCGGTCGAGCTTCCGTAGCTCTGACCTGCGGCGATCGCCTTCGCCACGATGGCGCCCTGCGCCGCTGCGGCGAGCCGGATGTTGAGGAAGCCGGGGCCAGCGATCTCGGCGGAGTCGATGCCGTCCGCCGCGGTGAGCGCCTCGGCGAGCCAGGTCGCCAGCTCACGCGGGTTGACACCGGCCTTCTTCGCCACCTGCATCGCGACGTTGCTCGCGTAGTCGCCGTGCTCGGGGTTGCGCGGACGCTCGACGGTCAGCGTCGCGGGCAGGACGGCGGTGTCGAGATCGTGGTCGGTGAGGACCTTCGCGGCGGTGACGCGAAGGAGTTCGGCAAGGTCGGCGGGAGTCACGGGTATTCATCCTATGGGCTGGCCGTTCAAAGCCTGCGCTCAGGCACTGAACGTACAGTGGGACGACCATAGGGGGCACCTGTCAGCTCGACAGCGGGCGCCCCGCCCCCGAGACACGACGTCCACTTCAGCGAAAGAGCACTGACAGATGCCGAGCGGTTCGGAAAATCGCGGCGCCAAGAGCAGCGCCAAATCCGCCAAGGCCATCAAGGCTGCCAACAAGCGTTCCGGTGGCTCCGCCAAGGGCGGGCTGCCGACGCAGCGCAACATCCCCTGGTTGACGATCGGGGCCGCGGTCGCGGTGATCGCGTTGATCGCGCTGCTTGCGGTGAACCTGGTGCCGAAGTACCAGGACAAGGCCGAGGCCGATAAGTTCGCCCCCAGCGAGTCGAACCCGGACCCGTCGACGAATATCGACGGCGTCGTGAAGATCGACTACCCGGCGGCACTGCACGTGTCCGCGGAGCAGCGGGTCGCGTACGACCAGACCCCGCCGTTCGGTGGCCCGCACGACGCGACCTGGGCCACCTGCACGGGTGTCGTCTACCCGAACCCGATCCGCACCGAGAACGCGGTGCACTCGCTCGAGCACGGCGCCGTCTGGATCACCTACAACCCGGACACCGTGTCCGACGAGGAGCGGCAGCAGCTCGTCGACCGGGTCGACGGCAAGGCGTACATGCTGATGTCGCCGTACCCGGGCATGGACACGCCGATCTCGCTGCAGAGCTGGGGTCACCAGCTCAAGGTCGACGGCGCCGACGACCCGCGGATCAACCAGTTCATCGCCGCGCTGCGACTGAACAACTTCGGCGCGTACCCGGAGAAGGGCGCGAGCTGCTCGACGATCCCCGGCGCGTTCGATCCCGACAACCCGCCCGCGTTCGACCCGTCGACGCCGGGACCCGACGCGGTCTCGATGGACGGCGAGGGCCTCACCCCGGACGCGTCCGAGATCGGCGGCGCCGGCCTGCCGATGGCCCCCGAGCCTGCGCCCGCGAGCTGACATGACCGCAACGAACAGCTCCGAAACCGGCCGCAGCCAGCGCACCGCGCTCGCCGTGCTCGGCGTGGTCGCGGCGATCGCGGTCGGGTTCGGGCTCGGGTTCTTCGCGAATCAGTTCCTGCACGACGACCGACCAGCCGACCCGGTCGCGGGGTCGGTGGATGTCGGATTCGCGCAGGACATGATGGTGCACCACAACCAGGCGGTGGAGATGTCCGCTATCGCGATCGCGAACGCCACCGATCCGATGGTCCGGGACCTCGCGTACGACATCCTGACCACGCAGCAGAACCAGATCGGTCAGATGACCGGCTGGTTGTCGTTGTGGGACCAGCCGCTGCTGTCGACCGAGGATTACATGACGTGGATGGCCGACGGACACGACGGCATGGCACACGACGGCGCGGCACACGGCAGTGCGGCGACGACGGCACCGACGGCGGCGGGAACGCAGATGCCGGGGATGGCGACGTCCGAGGACATGGCGGCGCTGCGGCAGGCCAGGGGCCCCGAGGCGGACGTGCTGTTCCTGCAGTTGATGCTCCGGCACCATCAGGGTGGGCTGCCGATGATGGAATACGGCGCGCAGCGCGCCGAGGTGCCGACGGTGCGCGGACTCGCGCAGACGATGGTCGACACCCAGCAGAGCGAGTCCGACCGGATGACGCAGCTGCTCGCCGAGAAGGGCGCGGCCCCGCTCCCGATGAACTGATGAACGGGGGTTCATGGGTCATCGGAGGTCCGAATATGACCCATGAACCCCCGTTCATCGCAGGTCAGCGGCGCGAATAGGGAATCCGGCGTCGCATGCGTTACAGTAAGCCAGCCCAACCGGCACACCGATTTCTCGGTGCGCCCCCGTAGCTCAGGGGATAGAGCGTTCGCCTCCGGAGCGAAAGGTCGCAGGTTCGAATCCTGCCGGGGGCACTCGCATTTCGAGTGCACCACACATGCAGAAGGCCCCGGTCGACAGTGTCGACCGGGGCCTTCTGCCGTTGCGCTATCCCATCGCGGCAAGCGGCGCCATGTCGAAGTAGTCCCGCCAGCCGGAGATCCTGCCGTCCCCGGCGACCTCGAAGACCCCCATCACCGGGAGTTCGATGGTGGTGCCGCCGATCGTGAACACATCGGTGCGCTCGTTCATCACCACCGACCCGGTGGTCGCCTGGTGGTGCACCCGGTACTCGACGCCACCGGTCTGGCCGAGGAACCCGGCGATGAACTCCTTGATCGCATCCCTACCGACGATCGGCTGCATCGGAATGTTGTGGTACACCGCGTCATCGGTGAAGTACGCGGCAAGAGCGTCGGCGTCGGCGTCCTTCCACCGCGCGCAGAATTCGGTGACGAGCTGGTCGGGTGTCATGGGTGTTCCCTTCGTGAGTGCGGCTGCGCCGCCCGTGCGTGATTTTCACCCCGGTCGGGGTGAAAATCACTCACAGTTCCTGGAGTTGGGCGACGACGTCCGCGAACCGCGAGTCGTCGACCGGGTCCGCGGGCGGCGCGAGGGTGATGCCGTCGACGAGGCCGCCGACGCGCTCACCGATCACGGCGGCGAGCTCGGGATACCGTGCGATCGGCAGCAACGCGGCGAGGACGTCGTCGGTGACGACGGCGGGCAGGCCCTCCCACTCGTCCGCGCGAACCATCCGGGCGAGCGACTGCTGCAGGTGCCCGAGGTCGGCGTGCTCGAGCCCCCGCCGGTAGGCGGGCGTCGAGTACAGGAAGGCGAGCTGGCGCCGCTGACGCTCACGCTCCCGGGCCAGGTCCGCGTCCGAGGCCCCGCTGATCACCCGGACCCCGGCGATGATATCGAGGTCGGCGAGGACCCGACCGGACCCGGCCGCGCCCTCGGCGAGCGCGGGCCGAATGTCCTCGGCGATGCTGCGGGGCCCGGAGGTGGGGTGCCCGAGATAGCCGTCGGCCACCTCCCCCGCCACCCGGCACATCCGGCGCCCCACCCCACCGAGGTAGATCGGCGGCTCCGGCGGCAGGTCACCGCCGTCGTACGGGTTGAAGTCCGACTGCATCCGGGTGAACCGGTAGTGCTCCCCGACGAACGGAACCAGCTCACCGGTGCGGAACGTCGCAAACGCGGCCCGGACCACGCGCACGTACTCACGCATCCGCGCCGCCGGATCGGACCACGGCATCGCGTACCGCTCCTCGATGTTCTGCCGTATCTGGGTGCCGAGCCCCAGCTGGAACCGCCCGCCCGACAGCCGAGCCAGGTCCCAGGCCGTATAGGCGGTGAGCACCGGACTCCGCACGAACGCCACCGCGATCGAGGTGCGCACCGTGACCAGCGACGTTGCCTGCAGCGCCTGCGCCGCGAGCAGGAACGGGTCGTGCATCGTCTCCGAGACGTGCATGCCGTCGTAGCCGAGGGCCTCGACGCGGCGGGCGTACGCACCGATCGCCGCGGGCCCGAGGCGCGGGTCGGTGGTGGCGTACACCCTCATCCGAGCACCCCCGAGCCCGAGCGAACGGAACATTCATTCGATCGGATCGACTGAACGCTTCCGTTCAGTCGGGGCATGGGGCGGGCTCGATGACGGCGGTGATCGCGGTGATCTCGGCGCCGGGCACGGCGAAGTGCTCGGTCAGCGCGACGGTGTGCGTCTCGTCCCCCACCGCCATGTCCAGCAGGAATCGCGCGACGACATCGGTGCCGAACTCGGTGAACGTGAGGTTCCGGATCGCGGTCAGCGGCAGGTACTGCGCCGCGGTCTCGAGCTCGCGGACGATCTCCGGTCCGGAATCGCCCGTCCGCTTGCCGTTCTCGACGCGGAAGCAGTCCGCGGCCAGCCGCACCTTGCTCGCGTCGTGGCTCAGCAGCGAGCCGAGGTACTCGCGCACCATCGCGACCCGCGGACTGTCCGCGGTCGTCCCGGTCAGGTCCGCGATGCCTGCCAGCAACGCCTGCGCCAGCTCGGGCCTGCAGATCAGCAGGTCCGGCAGATACGGGTGCGGCTCGTTGTATGCGAGCGGCGACCCGTCGACCCGGGAGCAGTGCAGCCCCGCCGCCAGCGCGACCCCGACCGGCGCCGCGGAGTCCCACTCCCACTGCCCACCGGCGTGCACGTAGGCGTCGGCCGCCCCGCGCAACACCGCCATCGCCTTTGCGCCCGCCGAGCCCATCGGCGCGACATCGCCGCCGACCCGCTCCGCGAGCGGGCCGACGAACTCCGGTGGGCGACTGTCGCTGACCAGGATGCGCGGGCGGGGCCGCTCCTCGACCGCGGCCGTGCAGGTGTCGCTGCGGAACACCCGGTCGAGGGCGGGCTGCGCGACCGCGGCCGCGGTGATCCCAAGGCCCCGCTCCCACAGCGCGACGTGCACCGCCCAGTCGACGCGGCCGGGCAGCCCGTACTCGCGGGACCCGTCGAGCGGGTCGATGATCCACACCCGGTCGACGCCCAGCCGGGCCGGGTCGTCGGCGGACTCCTCGGACAGCACCGCGTCCGCCGGGCGGTGCTCGGCGAGCATCCGCAGCAGCAGGGTGTTCGCCTCCCGGTCGCCGCGGCGGCTCAGGTCGCGGGCGGCGTCCTTCGGCAGCGGTTCCGGGCCGAGCTCGCGGGCCCGCAGGTCGAGCAGCAGGTCGCCGGCGCGGCCAGCCATGTCGGCCGCGAGCTGGGCGTCGTCGAGGTCGTGGTGGATGCTCATCGGGTCAGATACTCCATGATCGCGGCCGCCTGCGCGACCGGGTCCCCGTCGTCGGGGGTGAGCACCAGCTCGGCGCGTTCGGGGCGCTCGTAGGGGTCGTCGACCCCGGTGAACCCGGTGATCTCCCCCGCCCGGGCCTTGGCATACATGCCCTTCGGATCTCGGGCCTCGCACTGCTCGATCGGGGTGTCGACGAACACCTCGACGAATCGCAGGCCCGCCGCCTCGTGTTCGGCACGGACCCGATCCCGATCCTCCCGGTAGGGGCTGATCAGCGAGGCGACCGCGACCACCCCGGAGTCCGCGAACAACTGGGCGACCGCCCCGACGCGGCGGACGTTCTCGGCGCGGTCGGCGGCCCCGAACCCGAGGTCGGCGTTGAGTCCGTGCCGGAGATTGTCGCCGTCGAGCCGGTAGGCGGGCACCCCCGAGGCGATCAGCCGCCGTTCGAGTTCGACGGCGACGGTGGACTTCCCGGACGCAGACAGGCCGGTGAGCCACACCGTGGCCCCACGGGTGGGGCGGTCGTCGCGGGCCACGGTCGCCGCATGCCACACCACCTTCGAGTCGGGCAGGGTCGGCCCGGTGATCATGCCCGCGGCGACGGTGTTGCCGGTGGCGTCGTCGACCAGCAGGAAGCTGCCGGTGACCCGGTTGCGACGGTACGGGTCGAACAGCAGCGGCTGCTGGGTGCGCAGCTGGATGCGTCCGATCTCGTTGAGCGACAGCGACTGTGCCGTCTCGTCGCGGTGCAGCGTGTTGACGTCGAGCCGGTAGTCGAGCCGCTGCACCCGCGCCGTGCTGGCGCGGGTGGTGTGCAGGACGGTGTAGCGGGCCTCGGGCCGCAGCGACGACGCCTCGGTGAGCCAGCACACCATCGCGTCGAGCTCCTGCCCGACGAGCGGCCGGTTGTTCGGCCTGCACAGCGTGTCGCCGCGGCTGAGGTCGATCTCGTCGGCGAGCTGCACGCACACCGCGGACGGCGCGAACGCCTCGGTGACCGGGGTGCCTCCGGGCCCCCAGATCGCCGAGATCGTCGACGTGACCCCGGACGGCAGCGCGACCACCTCATCGCCCGGCTTGAACACCCCGCTGGCGACGGTGCCCGCGTAGCCACGGAAGTCGTGCAGGTCGGAGTCGGTCTGCTGGTGCGGACGGATCACGTACTGGATCGGCAGCCGAGCATCGATGAGGTTGCGGTCGGATCCAATGTGCACCTCCTCGAGGTGGTGCAGCAGCGATGACCCCTCGTACCACGGCATGTTCTCGGTGCGGGTGACGATGTTGTCGCCCTCGAGCGCGGAGACCGGAATGAACGTCAGGTCGTGCACGTCGAGTTTGGTGGCGAACTGCGCGAACTCGTCCTTGATCGCCTCGAACCGGTCCTGCGACCAGCCGACGAGGTCCATCTTGTTGACGCACAGCACCAGGTGCGGGATGCCGAGCAGGGTGGACAGAAACGCGTGCCTGCGGGTCTGCTCGAGGATGCCCTTGCGGGCGTCGACGAGGATCAGCGCGAGGTCCGCGGTGGAGGCACCGGTGACCATGTTGCGGGTGTACTGCTCGTGGCCGGGGGTGTCGGCGATGATGAACTTGCGCTGCGGCGTCGCAAAGTAGCGGTACGCGACGTCGATGGTGATGCCCTGCTCGCGTTCGGCACGCAGTCCGTCGGTGAGCAGCGCCAGGTCGGTGTGGGCGGCGCCGCGGTCGCGGCTGCTGCGTTCGACCGCCTCGAGCTGGTCCTCGAAGATCGACTTGGAGTCGTACAGCAGCCTGCCGATCAGGGTGGACTTGCCGTCGTCGACGCTGCCCGCGGTCGCGACGCGCAGCAGGTGTCGGGTGGTGGCCATCAGAAGTAGCCCTCCTTCTTGCGATCTTCCATGCCCGCCTCGGAGATCCGGTCGTCGGCGCGGGTTGCGCCGCGTTCGGTGATGCGGCTGGCCGCGATCTCGGTGACGACCTCGTCGGCGGTGGCCGCGGACGACTCGACGCAGCCGGTGCAGGTCGCATCGCCGACGGTCCGGAACCGCACGAGCTCCTCCCGTGCTTCCTCTCCGGGCAGCATGGTCAGGAACCGGGTGTGCGCCAACAGCATTCCGTCGCGTTCGACAACGGGACGCCGGTGCGCGTAGTAGATGTCCGGGAGCTCGATGTTCTCCTCGGCGATGTACTGCCAGATGTCGAGTTCGGTCCAGTTGGACAGCGGGAACACCCGGATGTGCTCCCCCTTCCGATGCCTGCCGTTGTACAGGTTCCACAGTTCGGGGCGCTGCGCCTTGGGATTCCACTGCCCGAACTCGTCCCGGAAGCTGAACACCCGCTCCTTGGCGCGGGCCTTCTCCTCGTCGCGGCGGGCACCGCCGAACACGGCGTCGAAGCGGTTCTCCCGGATGCCGCGCAGCAGCGAATGCGTCTGCAGCCGGTTGCGGCTCGCGCGCGGACCGGTCTCCTCGACGACGGTGCCCGCGGCGATGTCGTCCTCGACGCTCGCAACGACGAGCCGCAGGCCGAGCCGGTCGACGGTACGGTCCCGGAACTCGATGACCTCGTCGAAGTTGTGGCCGGTGTCGACGTGCATCACCGGCAGCGGCAGCGGCGCAGGCCAGAATGCCTTGGCGGCGAGGTGCAGCATCACCACCGAGTCCTTGCCGCCGGAGAACAGCAGCCCGGGGCGTTCGAAGGTCGCGGCCACCTCGCGGAAGATGTGGACCGCCTCGGCCTCGAGCGCCTGCAGGTGCGTCAGCTCGTAGGCGGGCGGGGAATTCAGGGTTGTCACGCGCAACTCCTCGGACGAGAAGGCGGTACACATTTGTACCGCATCGGTTCATACTTCGCCTGTGCGCCGAGAATAGAACGCGTTCCACCGAATGGTCAATGGTTCAGCCGCGTACCGGCGGACGACCGCCGATCTCCGCGGTGACGGCATCCGCGACGGCAACGAGCGCCGCACCGCGCCGGGCGATCTCGGCGCCACTGATGGCACCGCCGACGTCGAGGGTGAGCACGAGCGCCTGGTGACCATCGCCGTCGTAGCAGGGTGCGGCAATGAGACTGACCGGGTAGTCGACGTCGTCGTCGGTCTCGCTGTGCAGGTAGACCCGCTCCCCGAGACTCGAGACCACCTCACCGATCAGCTCCTTGAGTTCGGCGGGCACGTCTCGCCCGGCGACACCCGCCATCAGCGAGAACAGCTTCCGCCCGACCGGGGTGAGCCGTTCGACGAGGTAGCCGACCCGGCGGCAGTCCTCGACCACGCGGCCGAGCAGGTCACGGTCAAGGACGACGGGCAACGCCGGGTCGCGGCGCAGCCATGCCTCCAGCTCGTCGTCGCCGCCCCACAGGACGTACATCAGCCCGACGGGGGGCGCGAACGGGTAGGACTGTCCGGCGCGGGCCGCGGTGCGCCCCAACGTGACTCCGGGAGGTGTCACGTTCTCGAGGATCGTCACCTGGTCGCCGACGACGGCGGACGCCGTGCACACCGCGCCGCACGCGGCGGCGAGGCCCTCGAGGTGAGTCCGGGCGATCGGACCGATCGCGAAGCCGCGCTGCGCGGCGCGCCCGGCCGCGATGAGCGCAGGCCCGAGACCGTACGTCTTGTCTCGTCGATCGCGGGTGAGGTACCCGGCCGCGACCAGCTCGGACACGATGCCGAGGCAGGTCGGCTTGCTGATGCCGATGGCGCGGGCGAGTTCGGACAGCCCATACCGCTGATCGGGCCGCGCGACCAGATAGTCGATCACCTGCACGACGCGCGCGGTCGGCGGCGAACGGCGCCCGGCCGGCTCGGCGGCGTCGGTGGATTCGGCAGAGATCATTGACCACTCCTTGAAACACGTTCTATCGTCGGACCACCACGTGATCTACCACTCAGGTACATATTTGTACCACTCGATCGAAGGAGCACGGTGTGCTGACGGACCCCCTCGCCGAGGCGATCGCCGAGGCCGAGAAACTCGTGGCGGACGCCCCCCACATCCGGTCGGAACAGGACCTGCTCGAGGGCATGCAGTACCTCGCAGGCGGAATCCTCGCGACCGTGCACGCGGCGTGGGCCACCGAGAAGACCCATCCGAGCTTCATCTCCGGGACCGGGCCGTTCACCAAGATGGGCCTCGACAACCCGGACACCCTGTACTTCGGGGCCCGGATCAACGACGACGCCGAGTACATCGTCACCGGAACCCGCGGCACCACCGCGGATCTGAGCTTCCAGGTGCTCAGCGGCAACTACACGAACTCGAACGTGCCCGGCAGCGAGATCGCATTCGACGACCGCGAACTGCACATCGAGCCCGACGGCAGCTTCGTCGCCACGTTCGGGCCGAGCCCCGCCGACGGGCGCCGCAACCACTTCACCCTCGCCCCCGGCTCGTCGCAGCTCGTGGTCCGCGAGGTGTACAGCGACTGGAGCCAGCAGCGCGGCACCATCCGCATCGAGCGGGCCGACCGGATCGGAGTGCCGCCGCCCGCGCTCACCATGGCGGAGACCGAGAAGCGGTTCGCCCGCGCGGGCAAGGCCCTCGTCGGGCGGGTCAAGACGTGGCTGCAGTTCCCGCAGTGGTTCTACGACACCCTGCCGGTCAACACGATGACCGCACCGCGGCTGACCCCGGGCGGACTGGCCACCCAGTACTCGTCGGTGGGGCACTACGAGCTCGCCGACGACGAGGCGATGATCATCACCGTCCCGAAATCCGATGCGCCGTACCAGGGTTTCCAGCTGGGTAGCCTGTGGTATATCTCGCTCGACTACCTCGACCACCAGACGTCGCTAAACAACGCGCAGGCCCAGGTCGATCCGGACGGGATGATCCGAATGGTCCTGTCCGAGCGCAATCCCGGCGTCGTCAACTGGCTTGAGGCCCTCGGCCACCCCCGCGGCTACCTGCAGTTCCGATGGCAGCGCACGTCGCGGGAGTTCACGCCCGCCGACGGTCCGACGGTCGAGGTCGTGAAGTTCGACGATCTCGCCGCGGCCCTCCCGTTCCACGACAACAACACCATCACGCCGGAGGACTACGCCGCGCGCATCGCGGCGCGCCGATCCGCCGTCGCCGACCGAATGCTGGGGTAAACACATGCCGAATCTGTTGCAGGACAAGATCGTTGTCGTCTCGGGGGTGGGTCCGGCGCTCGGCCGCACCCTCGCGCTGCGGTGCGCCGAGGCGGGCGCCGACCTGGTGCTTGCCGCGCGAACGCAGTCGCGTCTCGACGAGGTAGCCAAGGAGGTCGCCGACCTCGGCCGCCGGGCGCTGACCGTCGCCACCGACATCACCGACCAGGCATCGGTGGAGAACCTCGTCGCGGCGGTCGACGAGGCGTACGGGCGGGTCGACGTGCTGATCAACAACGCCTTCTCGGTGCCGTCGATGAAGCCCCTCGAGCGCACCGACTACCAGCACATGCGGGATGCCGTCGAGCTGACCGTGTTCGGTGCGCTGCGGCTGACCCAGCTGTTCACCCCCGCCCTCGCCGACTCGAAGGGCGCGGTGGTCAACGTGAACTCGATGGTGCTGCGGCACTCGCAGGAGCGCTACGGCAGCTACAAGATGGCCAAGTCGGCGTTGCTCTCGGTGTCGCAGTCGCTGGCGACCGAGTTGGGCCCCAAGGGGATCCGAATCAACTCCGTCGCACCGGGCTACATCTGGGGTGACACACTGCAGCAGTTCTTCGCGTACCAGGCGAACAAGTACGGCACCACCGTCGAGCAGATCTACGAGCACACCGCGGCGGGCACCGATCTCAAGCGCCTGCCCACCACCGACGAGGTCACCGACGCGGTGATCTTCCTTGCGTCGTCGATGGCGAGCGGCATCACCGGCCAGTGCCTCGACGTCAACTGCGGCGAGTTCCACCACTAGGAGAGACGACCCAGCCATGACAGAACGCACCACCGTCGGCACGGTCGAGGACCTGCACGCCTCGGCAACCCGGATGACCGGCCTGACCGATTTCGGCGTCGACGACTACACCGAAGCGCTCGGCGTCCTGTTGGACTCGTACGCCCGCGACGAGGACCTGACACCGTTCGGCAGCAAGATCTCCCGGGTGTTCCTGCGCGGAGCCCTGGTCGCCCGGCTGCTGTCCGAGGCGGCCTGGCAGCAGCATCCCCAGCACGCCGACGTCGCGATCGAGCGTCCGATCTTCGTCACCGGCCTGCCCCGCACCGGCACCACCGCCCTGCACCGGTTGCTCACCGTGGACCCGGCGCACCAGGGTCTGGAGATGTGGCTGACCGAGATGCCGCAGCCGCGTCCACCGCGGGAGACGTGGGAGACGAACCCGGTGTTCGCCGGGATCGAGGCCCAGTTCAGCCAGCATCACGTCGAGCACCCCGAGTTCATGGGCGTGCACTACATGTCGGCGGCCGAGGTCGAGGAGTGCTGGCAGCTGCTTCGGCAGACCTTCAAGTCGGTCTCCTACGAGTGCCTGGCGAACCTGCCGACGTACTCGAAGTGGCTCGCCGGCCAGGACTGGACGAATGCCTATGCCCGCCACAAGAAGAACCTGCAGTTGATCGGCCTGCCCGACCAGGACCGGCGGTGGGTGCTGAAGAACCCGAGCCACCTGTTCGCGCTCGACGAGCTGATGGCGGTGTACCCCGACGCGCTGATCGTGCAGACGCATCGGCCGCCGAGCACCATCATGGCGTCGGCCTGCAGCCTCGCCGAGCAGGCAACCGACGGCTGGTCGAACAGGTTCCGCGGCGAGGTCATCGGCCGGGGGCAGCTCGAACTGTGGGCCCGCGGCCTGGAGACGTTCACCTCGGCCCGCGCGAAGTACGACCCGGCGCAGTTCATCGACGTCGACTTCACGGACTTCCACGCCGACCCGCTCGGCACGGTGGAGGGGATCTACTCGCGGTTCGGCCTCCCGCTGAGTTCGGCGGCCCAGCAGAACATGGAGGCGCTGCACGCCGACTCGCAGACCGGCGACCGCAAGCCAGCGCACCGCTACACCCTTGCGGAGTACGGGCTGACCGAGGCCGAGGTCGACGAACGGTTCGCGTTCTGACCGTCCCGACCTACACCCCGGATTCGGCTTGCTGGGCGATCAGCTCCGCGAGCCGGTCCGGGGCCTCGTCGGGAATCCAGTGGCTCACGCCGTGGAGCACCTCGAACCGGTAGGGACCGGCGACGTGCCGCGCGGTGAGTTCGGCTCCCGCCCGGCCCAGCATCGCGTCGCGGTCGCTCCATACGTGCAGGGTCGGGACCGTGATCCGCTCGCCGGGGCGACGCGGATCCACGAACGGCAGGGCGCGATACCAGTTCAGGCCGCCGCGCGCCCGGGAGTGCTCGCGCATCGGCGCCAGATCCCGGTCGGCGCACTCCGCGGTCATCCCGGTACCGATCAGGTGGCGCCGCACCCGGGTGCCCGCCGAGAACATCCGCTCGGGCACGACCGGAACCTGGAACGCGGCCATGTACCAGGACAGCAGGAACTGCCGGGTGGTCAGCAGCGACCGAACGAACGCGGCCGGATGCGGCACCGACACCGCGGTCAGGGTCCGCACCAGGTCCGGTCGCGCGCCGGCAACCCACCATGCCGCGGCGGCACCCCAGTCGTGCCCGACCAGGTGCACGGGGCCGAGCCCGGCCTGGTCGATCAGCGCGACGACGTCGGCGGTCAGCTCCGATGCGCGGTACGCCCACCGCGACCGCGGCCGGGCCCCCGGCGAGGCGCCCCGCAGATCCGGTGCGAGGGTGCGGAACCCGCGGGCATGCAACTGCTGCGCGACCCCGACCCAGGACCGGGAGTCCTGCGGGAAGCCGTGCAACAGGACGACCGGGACCCCGTCGATCGGGCCGTCGTCCCGAACGTCGAAGACCAGGCCGGACCGGGTGACCGCGGCGATGCGGCTCACACGCGTTCCCGCTGCCGGATCGTTCCCCGGTCGGAGCGCTGCCCGGCGCGCAGGAACCGGCCCGTCCCGGTGTCCCCATAGCCGTCCGTGAATCGACCGTCCCGGAAGACGATTCGACCGTTGACCGCGGTCGCGACGGCGGCGCGGTCGTTGCGGTTGACCATCCGTCGCAGGCCCCCGTACTCGGCGACCGGTTCCTCGAACAGCGCGTCGACGGTGTCGTCGAGTCCGGCCGGGTCGACCACGACGAAGTCCGCGCGGTCACCGAGGCGCAAGTGCCCGGCATCGAGTCCGTACCAGTCGGCCAGTTCGCCGGTCAGCCGGTGCACGGCGCGTTCGACGGTCAGGAACGGCCGACGGTCGTGCCTGACATCGTTGACCCGCTTGAGGAGTCGGATCGGGAAGTTGTAGAACGCCATGTTCCGCAGGTGTGCGCCCGCATCACCGAACCCCATCTGCACACCGGAACTCGCGGCCAGCATTCGCGCGTACCGGGGACGGTGGTTGGCGACGGTGGTGCGCCAGCGCAGGTCTCGACCGTGTTCGACGACGAGGTCGAGGTACGCGTCCACCGGGTGCACGCCCCGCTCGTCGGCGACCTGCCCGAAGCTCTTACCGACGGTCGTCTCGTCCGGGCACCCGACGATCACGGCGTCGTGGAAGTCGCGGTGCCAAATCCGCGGCGCCCACTTGTTGTCGTAGTCCCTGCGGAACCAGCGCCGGTACTGCTCGTCCCGGAGCAGGTCGTTGCGGTCGACCTCGTCCCGCAGGTGCAGCGCGGCGGCGCCAGCACCGAACTCCTCGAACACGACAAGGTCGATGCCGTCGGCGTACACGGTGAACGGTACGGGCAGGTGCTGCCATCGGAAGTCGGTCCTGGCGAACCGGTTCAGCAGCGGCGCGGCCGTCAGCATGAAGTACACCAGCGCCGGGTAGGCCTTGGAGTCGGCGCCCGACAGCAGCGACGTCTTGAGTCGGCGGCCGCGGCCGATCCCGGAACTCTCAGCGAAGAACGCGGCGACGTTCGGGTGCAGGTTGATGGTCGGCGCGGACTGCAGGATCCGGCCGCGGCTACGAAGGATCCGGTTGAGGAACCGCAGCTCGCGCCACCGCGCGTAGGTGGACGGCAGGGACCGGGACCGGTACTCGTCGCCGTCAATCTTGTCGAGGGCGTTCGTCATCGACGACAGCCCGAGCAGGCCCGCGTCGAGCGCGGCGGTGAGCATCGCGCCCATCGCGTCGAGTTCGTTCGCGGTGGGCGTCACCGTCCGGTCGGTGCCGCGCCCGATCCCGAGGACGGCGGTCCGGATGTCGGAGTGACCGATGAACGCGGCGACATTGGGGCCGAGGGGAAGCTCGTCGAGGGCGCCGACGTACTCGGCGGGCGACGACCACGTCTTCTTCTCGTCGAGGATCCGCAGCACCGCGTCGTGCGGGACGGCCTCGACCCGACTGAACAGGTCCGCGCACTCGCGGGGTGTCGAGAACACCGTGGACAGGGAGCAGTTGCCGAGCACCACGGTCGTGACGCCGTGCCGCACCGACTCCCCGAGGCCAGGATTGACCAGCACCTCGGCGTCGTAGTGGGTGTGGACGTCGACGAAGCCGGGCAACACCCACTTGCCCGCGGCGTCGATCACCTCGGTGTGCGGACCGATCGGGAGCGGCTCGGGGCTGACGGCCGCGACCACGCCGTCCCGGATGCCGAGATTGCGGCGCAGCGCGGGCGTCCCGGTCCCGTCGAACCACAGTCCACCGGTCAGCACGATGTCGAAGTCGGCCATGTCCACCCCTCGCCCAGGTATGTGTGACGAGAGGTTACGCATTTGACGACAGGAGCGTCAACGACCGAACAGGATCAAGATCAGAAAATTGGGTTAGCCTACCCTGTTCACGGCACGCCTTCTTAGTGTAGCCTCGCCTGAGAAGGTAGGGCTGGAGGTTCCCCGACATGTACGTCTGCGTTTGCGAGGCCACCACCGAGGAGACGGTGCATCAGTGCATCTCCGCGGGGGCACGGACCGCCAAGCACGTCGCGCTGGGCTGCGGCGCCGGACGCGGACGCGGCTGCGGCATGTGCCGCGACCGGATCAAGTCGATGATCGAACAGCACTACGCCACCGTCGAATGCGAGGACGAGCCGATCAGCGCCTGACGCGACCCGCGCCCCAAATACACCGTGTGAAAGCACCCGGTGAGGGTTAGGCTGAACCCACTGTTCAGCCCACCCCCATCGGAGGTGTCATGCGCGGCGACGACGAGGTCATTGCTCTCCTGAACGAGCAGTTGACCAGCGAGCTCACGGCAATCAACCAGTACTTTCTGCACTCGAAGATGCAGGCCAACTGGGGCCTGACGAAGATCGCGGAGAAGACTCGCCAGGAGTCCTTCGAGGAGATGCAGCACGCGGAGATCCTCACCGACCGCATCCTGATGCTCGAGGCGCTGCCGAACTACCAGCGGATCCTGCCGCTGCGCATCGGCCAGACGATCCGGGAGCAGTTCGTGTCGGACCTAGCCATCGAGGTGGAGGTCGTGCAGCGGCTGCGACCCGGCATCACGATGTGCCGCGGCAAGGGCGACCACACCTCCGCGGGCATCTTCGAGCGGATCCTCGCCGAGGAGGAGGAGCACGTCGACTACCTTGAGACGCAGCTCGAGCTGATCGACAAGCTCGGTGAGCAGCTCTACCTCGCCCAGTGCGTCGAACAGCCCCCGAACGTCGGCTGACGGGTCAGCGGCCGCGGGCCGCCAGCATCGCGCTGAACCCGGCCGCGCACAGCGCGAAGAGAACCGAACAGGCCGCGAACGCGGTGCCGCCGAGCGTGGTGGCACCGAGGATGGTGGTCCCTGCGCCGGTCCCGATGTACAGCACCGAGTTGTTCCACGAGACGGCGGGGGCACGACGATCGGCCATCACCGTGGTCAGGTACACCTGCGCGGTGGCGAAGAAGCTGGTGCCCGCGAAGAAGGACAGCACGAACCCGGCAAGGGCCACCGGCCACGTCCCGGCAGTGGTCGCGACCCCCAGCCCGACCGCCATCAGCAGTCCCCAGCCGACGCTGAGCACCGACACGTGCCTGCCCGCCGACGTCCAGTGGTCGATCAGCGGTCCCGCGAGCAGCGACCCGACCAGCGATCCGATGCCGACGACCATGCCGACCAGGCCGAGCACGCCGGTGCCGAACCCGAACGACGTCGCGAACAGCGCGCCCGCGTAGGCGTAGGTGCCGAGCCGCGCGGCCTGGACGAAGAAGTTGCCCGCCATGATCGTGCGGAACACACCGACCCGCCACAATCCGAACGACGAGCGCAGCGCCAGCAGCGGCGACCCGGTGCGGTTCGCGACCCGCGCTGGCTCCCGCAGCCGCAGCGCGATGAGCGTCCCCGCGACGACCAGACCCAGCGCCACCGCGGCGAACGCGAACCGCCAACTCAGCGCGGCCGCGGCGAAGGTGGCCAGCGGTACCCCGACGATCTGGCCGCCCGCGTACGCCGCGGACCCGCCCGCGATCGCGCGGCCGCGTTCCCGCGGGGCCGCCGTCTCGGCGAGGTAGGCCCACATCGCCGGGCCGACCAGAGCGCCCCCGACTCCCCCGATCACCCGGGCGGCGAGCAGCCAGCCGAGTCCGGGCGCGATCGCGCACAGCGCCTCGCCTGCCGCGAACACGGCAACGCCCGACAGGATCACCCGCTTCCGCGGCAGGTGTTCGGTGAGCGCGCCGAGCAGCGGGCTTGCCGCCGCGTAGGACAACCCGAACACCGTCACCACCCAGGCGGCCGCGGGGATGGACACCCCGAAGTCGGTGGAGATCGTCGGCAGCAGCGGGGACGCAAGGAACAGCTCCGCGCCCATCAGGAAGAACACGGCGCGGATCAGCGCATGCTGCGCCCACGGCGTGCGCGGTTCGGTCACGTGGTCACTACCTCCGCGAAGAACGGTACCGCCGCCGCGTTCTCGGCCACCGGTCCACACCCCGGTCCCGGTGCGGCAGCGTGGGATGATGACGGACATGCCGTCACGACCCTTGCCGCTGGACCCGATCGAGGAGGCGCACCGCCAGTGGGAGGCGCACGGGTGGGGCGCTGTCGCCGACGGGATGGCCGCGGTGACCTCGGTGATGCGGGCGCAGCAGATCATGATCGCCCGGGTCGAGGAGGCGCTCAAGCCGACCGGGCTGACCTTTTCCCGGTACGAACTGCTGACCCTGCTGACCTTCACCCGCACCGGGGCGCTGCCGATGGCGAAGGCCAGTGCGCGCCTTCAGGTTCACCCGACGTCGGTCACCAATGCCGTCGACCGACTCGAGAAGGCGGGCCTGGTGCGCCGGGTGCCGCATCCGAGCGACCGGCGCACGACGCTGGTCGAAATCACCAAGGCCGGGCGCGATCTGGCGCTTGAGGCAACGGAGCGACTCAACAGCAAGGTGTTCGCGGCCCCCGGCCTGTCCGCGGATAAACTCGACACCCTGGTCCGCATCCTCGCGGAGTTGCGCCGCGAGGCAGGCGACTTCGACACCGGGGGCGCGCCGACCCGATGGTGACGTGATCTGCGACGAGGAGTTCGACAGTGGCGCTGGTTCTCGGTGTCTCGGCGGGAGCGAGCGGGGCACGCGCGGTGCTGTCGCTGCCGGATCGGCCCCACCACGAGCCGGTGGCCCGCTGCGCTGTCGGGCGCGGGCCGGGGATGTCGATCGGCGAGCCCGCGGTGTCCGCCATCCGCACGCTGCGTGCGGAGGCCGCCGAGCGGGGTGAGGCGGTCGCCGCGACCGCGGTGACGGTGCGGTCCGGCCTCGAACCCGAGATCGCGGCGGATCTGGGCTCGGTGGCCAGCCGCCAGCACGTCCGGGTGCTCGCGGAAACCGCAGCGCAGGTGCGGTATCTGCGGTTCACCGGAGCGCTCCCCCGGCACGCCGTCGCGGTGCTCTACGACATCGGTCGTTCCGGACTGTCGCTGTGCCTTGCCGAGGGGGCCACCGGAACGATCATCACCTCCCGGCGCAGCGCCCTGGTCTGCGGGGACCGCCTCGACCGGCTGGTGCAGGAGACGCTGGCCGCGGCCGGCGTGTGGCGGGACCTGCAGCACTGCGCGGAGGTCACCCGGCAGCTCACCATCGATCGGGTCGCGACCGTCACCGATCCGCACACCGGTGCGGCGACGGTGGTGACCGCAGGCGACCTCACCAGGCTGATCCGCGAGGACCTGGCCGCGTCGACCTCGTTGCTGGACAAGATGGTTCGGGAATGTGGCGTCGCCCCCACCACCGCGGTCCTGCTCGGCGGTGGTGCCCAGCTACCCGGCCTCGGCACCCACCTGCAGGAGCTCCTCGGCCTTCCGGTTGCGGACGTGGCGGATCCGGCGGCGGTGGCGGCGCGGGGGGCGGTGCTCCTCGCCGCCGCCGGTGCCCCCGTCAGCCGTTGACGAATGTCGGCGCCCGCTTCTCGACGAACGCGGCCATGCCTTCCTTCTGGTCGGCGGTCGCGAACGTCGAATGAAACACGCGCCGTTCGAACTTCACGCCCTCGGCGAGGGTGGTCTCGAACGACCGGTTGACCGCCTCCTTGGCCATGATCGCGATCGGCAGCGACATCGACGCGATCGTGGTCGCCGCGTCGAGCGCGGCACCCTGCAGTTCGGCGGCGGGGACGATGCGGGCGACGAGCCCGGCCCGCTCAGCCTCCTCCGCGTCCATCGTGCGTCCGGTCAGGCACAGGTCCATGGCCTTGGCCTTGCCGACCGCGCGGGTCAGCCGCTGGGAGCCGCCGATGCCGGGGATGACGCCGAGCGTGATCTCCGGCTGACCGAACCTCGCGGTGTCGGACGCGATGATGAAGTCGCAGAGCATCGCCAGCTCGCAGCCGCCGCCGAGGGCGTACCCGGACACCGCAGCAATCATCGGGGTGCGCACCGAGGACAGCCGATCCCACTGGGAGAACAGGTCTTCCGCATACACCTGCGCGAACGTCTTGGGTTGCATCTCCTTGATGTCGGCGCCCGCCGCGAAGGCCCGCTCCGAGCCGGTCACGACGATCGCGCCGATCTGCTCGTCGGCGTCGAAGGCCTCCACCGCGGCAACGACCTCGCACATCAGGCGGCTGTTGAGCGCGTTGAGGGCCCTCGGCCGGTTCAGGGTGACGACGCCGACGCGGCCCGTGCGCTCGGTCAGGATGGTCTCGTACTCGCTCACGTCGGTGCTCACTCACTGTCCCTGGATCGGCTGCGGATATCGCCTACGATGGCGGAGAAGTCCTGACCGCCATGCCCTTCGGTGTTGAACCGGTGGTACAGCTCGGCGGCGCGCAGCCCCAGCCCGTCCTCGATGCCCGCCGCGCGCAGCGCGTTCGCGGCCAGCCCGAGGTCCTTGTCCATCAGCGCGGCGGCGAAACCGGGCTGATAGGCGTTGTTCGCGGGGCTCGTCGGCAGCGGGCCGGGCACCGGGCAGTAGCTGGTCAGCGACCAGCACTGGCCGGATGCATTGGACGCGACATCGAAGAGCGCCTGGTGGGTCAGGCCGAGCTTCTCGCCGAGTACGAACGCCTCGCTGACCGCGATCATCGAAATGCCGAGGATCATGTTGTTGCAGATCTTCGCGGCCTGCCCGACCCCGGATCCGCCGCAGTGCACCACCTTGGCGCCCATGACGTCGAGCAGCGGCCGGGCCGACGCAAAGTCGGCCTCGGAGCCGCCGACCATGAACGCGAGGGTGCCCGCCGCTGCCCCGGCAACGCCGCCGGAGACGGGAGCGTCGACGGCGCGGTGACCGGCGGCGTGCGCGCGGTCCGCCGCCTCGCGGGCGTCGGCGACGTCGATGGTGGAGCTGTCGATGAACAGGGTGCCCGCCTTGGCGACCGCGAGGATCTCGGCGTATAGGTCGAGGACCAGACTGCCGTTCGGCAGCATCGTGATCACCACGTCGGCGTCCGCGACCGCGGCCGCGGCCGTATCGGCGACGGTCAGCCCGTCCTTGAACGCCTGTTCCTGCGCGGCCGGTACCGGGTCATAGCCGGTGACCTCATGGCCCGCCCGGACGAGGTTCGCGGCCATCGGGCCGCCCATGTGCCCGAGACCGAGGAAGGCGACGGTGGGGTGGGTGGTCATGGTCGGACCCCTTCGAGGTCGGGTGCGGCGAGTCCGAGTTCGAGGTCGCCGAGCGGCTGGAAGTAGCGGTCGACGTCGGCCGCGGTGACGTCGGCGAGGGTGGCTGGCGCCCACCGCGGGGTGCGGTCCTTGTCGATGACCTGGGCGCGGATGCCCTCGACGAGGTCGTGCGAGTCGAGTGCGGCGACGGAGACCCGGAATTCCTCGTTGAGTACCTCCTCCAGGCTGCCCAGGGTGCGGGCGTGGCGCAGCGAGCGCAGCGTCACCTTCAGCGCGACCGGCGACTTACCGAGGATCTGCTCGGCCGCCTTCCGCGCCTCGGGGACGTCGCTGCCCTGCAACCGGGCGACGATCTCCTCCACGGTGTCGGCACCGTAGGCGGCGTCGATCCAGGAGCGCTGCCCGAGCAGCGGGGATTCCGGTGCGGGGCGTTCGAACTCGGCGAGCGCATCCGGGACCGACCCGGATTCGAGGGCAGCAACGAACGGGCCGAGGGAGTCCGACGGCACGAAGTGGTCGGCGAATCCGAGCGCGATGGCGTCACCGGCGTTCAGCCGCCCGGTGGTCAGCGCCACATGGGTGCCGATCTCGCCGGGCGCCCGGGACAGCAGGTGGGTGCCGCCGACGTCGGGGACGAAGCCGATCCCGGTCTCCGGCATCGCGATCGACGATCGTTCGGTGACGACCCGGACGCTGCCGTGCGCGGAGATGCCGACCCCGCCGCCCATCACGATGCCGTCCATGATCGCCACGTACGGCTTGGGGTAGCTGCCGATCGCGGCGTTGAGGATGTACTCGTCGCGCCAGAAGTCGCGGGAGCCGGTGCGGCCGAACTTGGCGTCATCGTGGATGGCGACGATGTCGCCGCCCGCACACAGCCCGCGTTCCCCGGCCCCGTCCACCACCACCGCCCGGACCTGCGGGTCGGCCTCCCATTCGAGCAGAGCGGACGCCATCGTCCGCACCATCGCATGGTTGAGGGCGTTGATCGCGCGGGGCCGGTTGAGGGTCAGCCTGCCGATCGCGCCGACCCGCGCCGCGATGACCTCCGGTTCGTTCACGCTGCTCACGTCGCGTCCGCCTTTCCTGCCACCACGCTGCGGGCGACCACCACCCGCATGATCTCGTTGCTGCCCTCCAGGATCTGATGGACCCGCAGATCCCGGACGATCTTCTCCAGACCGTACTCGGCGAGATACCCATATCCACCGTGCATCTGCAGCGCGCGATTCGCCACCTCGAAACCGGTGTCGGTGGCAAACAGCTTCGCCATCGCACACAGTTCGACCTTGCCTTCGGCGTCGGAGTCGAGCGCGGCCGCCGCCCGCCACAGCAGCGTGCGGGCCGCCTCGAGCTCGGTGCGCATGTCCGCGAGCTGAAACTGAAGCGCCTGCGAATTCACCAGCGGCGCACCGAATGCGCGCCGCTCACCGAGATACGCGACGGCCTTCTCCAGTGCCGCCTGAGCACCGCCCACCGAACACGCCGCGATGTTGAGGCGACCGCCGTTGAGCCCCGCCATCGCGATGCGGAATCCGTTGCCCTCACCGCCGAGCAGGTTCGCCGCGGGTACCCGCACGGCGTCCATGACCACCTGCCGGGTCGGCTGCGCATTCCAGCCCATCTTCTTCTCGTTCGCACCGAACGAGAGCCCGGCCGCGTCCTTCGGCACGAGGAACGCCGAGATGCCGCGCGGGCCCGCATCACCGGTCCGGGCCATCACCACGTACACGTCCGAGGTGCCCGCGCCGGAGATGAACTGCTTCACCCCGGTGAGCAGGTAATCGTCGCCGTCCCGGACCGCCTTGGTGGACAGGGCCGCCGCATCCGACCCGGCGCCCGGCTCGGTCAGGCAGTAGCTGCCGAGGTGCTCCATCGTGGCCAGCGCGGGCACCCAGCGGCGGCGCTGCGCGTCGGTGCCGTAGGTGTCGATCATCCACGTGACCATGTTGTGGATCGAGAGGTATGCGGCGATCGACGGATCCCCGGCCGCGAGCTGCTCGAAGATACGGACGGAGTCGAGCCGGGTCAGGCCCGACCCGCCCACGTCCTCGCGGATGTAGATGCCGCCCATGCCGAGCGCGCCCGCCTTCCGCAGCACGTCCACCGGGAAGTGCTTGGTCTGGTCCCATTCGATCGCGTTGGGTGCCAGGTACTCGGCGGCGAAGTCGCGGGCGGTCTCGGCGATGGCCCGCTCATCGTCGGTGAGGGTGAACATGCCGGCCGCCCTAGTCCATCGTCGGGATGACGAAGTGGTCGCCGGGAGCGGAGTCCACGGAGCGACTCTTCAGCTCGGGATGCTCCTTGGTGCCCGACGGCCAGCGCTGGGTGACCGTCTTGGTCTTGGTGTAGAAGCGGAACGAGTCCGGGCCGTGCTGGTTGAGGTCGCCGAATCCGGACCGCTTCCAGCCCCCGAAGGTGTGGTAGGCGATCGGAACCGGGATCGGGACGTTGACGCCGACCATGCCGACGTTGACCCGGTTCGCGAAGTCGCGGGCGGTGTCGCCGTCCCGGGTGAAGATCGCGACGCCGTTGCCGTACTCGTGCTCGGAGGGCAGCCGCAGCGCCTCCTCGTAGTCGGCGGCGCGGGTGACGACCAGCACCGGGCCGAAGACCTCCTCCCGGTAGATCGCCATGTCGGTGGTGACCCGGTCGAACAGGGTTGCGCCGGTGAAGAAGCCGTCCTCGTTGCCCGCGAGGGAGAAGCCGCGGCCGTCGACGACCAGGTCGGCGCCCTCGTCGATGCCGACCTGGATGTAGTGGTTCACCCGGTCGACGGCGTCCCGGCTGACCAGCGGCCCGAAGTCGACACCCTCGTCGTCGGAGCGGCCGATCGTCAGCCTCCGGACCCGCTCGGTGAGCTTCGCGACCAGCGCGTCGGCGGTCTCCTCACCGACCGGCACCGCGACGGACAGCGCCATGCAGCGCTCGCCCGCGGACCCGTACGCCGCCCCGACCAGGGCGTCCGCAACCTCGTCGAGGTCGGCGTCGGGCATCACGATCGCGTGGTTCTTCGCGCCGCCGAAGCATTGGGCGCGCTTGCCGTTGGCGGCGGCGGTCTCGTAGATGTACTGCGCGATCGGGGTGGACCCGACAAAGCCGACCGCCCTGACCCGGTCGTCGGTGAGCAGCACGTCGACGACCTCCTTGTCGCCGTTGACCACGTTGAACACGCCCGCGGGCAGACCGGCCTCGAGGAACAGCTCGGCGAGGCGCAGCGGCACCGACGGGTCACGCTCGGACGGCTTGAGGATGAACGCGTTGCCCGCGGCGAGGGCCGGGCCCGCCTTCCACAGCGGGATCATCGCCGGGAAGTTGAACGGGGTGATGCCCGCGACGACGCCGAGCGGCTGGCGCATCGAATAGACGTCGATGCCGGTGCCCGCGGATTCGGTGTATTCGCCCTTGAGCAGATGCGGGGCACCGAGCGCGAATTCGATGACCTCGAGGCCGCGCTGAATGTCACCCCGCGCGTCGGGGACGGTCTTGCCGTGCTCGGAGGACAGCAGTCGGGCGAGCGAATCCATCTCGTCCTGCACCAACTGGAGGAACCTGATCAGCACACGGGCCCGCTTCTGCGGGTTGAACGCGGCCCATTCCCGCTGCGCCGCTTCGGCGTTGGCGATGACCCCCTCCGTCTCGGCGCGGTCGGCCAGCGGGACGCGGGCCTGCACCTGACCGGTGTTGGGATCGAAGACGTCGGCGAACCTGCCGGAGCTGCCGGGGATGCGCTTGCCGCCGACAAAGTGCGTGAGTTCCTGAACCATGACCAACCGTCCTGACTGAGAGCGTGAGCGATCCTCGCGAATATGTGCTCATCCTATAGTTGGATGTCCATGCATGTCTAGATCGGCGCACCGGGAGGTACGACCCGACCTGCCGCGCATACCAGCCGGAGCCACCCGGACCGTGATGTTTGACGGCGCCCAGAAACGGTCATCCCACCAACATGCGACGCAGATCAGGGATGACTCTCGGTTCCATCGCGATCGCCGGCACGGTGTCCGGCTGCTGGGGTGGCGCAAACCCGGTCGAGGACATTCCGCACGCGTACGGCAGCCAGGCCGAGGTGGGCGGCATCGACCTGCGGAACGTTCGAATCACCCCCTCGGTCGAACCCGGAACCTGCGTCCTGCAACGCGACGGCCCGTCGGAACTGTCCTTCACGGCGGTCAACACCGGCCGGGAGCCCGATCGCCTGGTCGGAATCACCAGCGACGCCGCGCAGTCGGTGACCATTGAGGCTGCGCCGGATCTGCTCCTCCTCGACGGCGGGTCCGCCCTCGCCGCCGGCCAACCCGTCGAGCAGCTCGACGCGCCGATGGCACCGGACGAACCGATCCACGTGCTGATGTACCAACTGGAAGAGTGGGTGCAGCCGGGGCGGAGCGCGGCGGTCACCTTCGTCTTCGAGGTCGCAGGCAGTGCCACCTTCGAGGCACCGATCGATTCCTGCCCCTCCGGCGCACCCCGGTAGCCGCCACGTCCGCCGACCCGATGGCGGCCCGATCGGAATGACGACGAGCGCTATCCCCCGAGGGCCGAATAGAGGTCGTCGAGGTCGCGGGCGGCCCGGGCGAGGTCGTGGTCGCCGGGGGCGGTCGCCCGCAGCGCGGCATGCAGGTGCACCGGGTTCAGCTCCTGCGGCGCTGGCGCGATCGGCGGGCGCGGCAGCGCGGGCAGGTCCGTCGCGTCACCGAACCAGTCCCCCGGATCCTCGGGTCCGTCGGAGCGGTCGTCGACGCCGTGGATCAGGGTGTCAAGGTCCACCCCGCGCAGCGTCAGCAGCAGCGTCGGGTCGGTGTCGAGCCGCTCCGCCGTCACCGCGACCAGCGCGGCCGCGTGCCGGCACGGCCACCCCTGGTCCGGGCAGGTGCACCCGAAGTCGAGGTCGCCCGACCCGGTCGGCAGCAGCAGCTCCCCGAGCTCGGCGGGCACCGTCCCCGCCGCGACCGACGCGAGCACTCCCGGCGTGCCGCGGACCCGGTCCACCACCTCGCCCAGTTCCGCGGCGTCGAGGCGGCGGACCGTGACCGTCGCGGTGAACGGCTCGTTCTGACTGCCCTGCACCTCGCCGATCACCAGGCCCGGCGCGATCCGCGTCCCGAGCACCTGGCCCGCCCGGACGTGGCTGCGCCCGCGCGCGAGGCGGGCCACCTCGACGGAGCGTTCGATGGCCGCGAGCAGGGACCGACCCCAGCCGGGCGTGGCCGCCCGACGCGGCACCGCACGGCTGCTCATTCGCCGACCGCGTCGGGGCCGAGGCGCATCAGCGCGGCGAGCTCGTCGTCACTCATCTCGGTGATCCACTTCTCCCCCACCCCGACCGCGAGGTCCGCCAGTTCCGCCTTGCCGGTGAGCATCGCGTCGATCCGTTCCTCGAGGGTGCCGACGCACAGCAGCTTGCGCACCTGCACGTCCCGGCGTTGCCCGATCCGGAACGCCCGGTCGGTGGCCTGGTTCTCCACCGCCGGATTCCACCACCGGTCCAGGTGCACGACGTGATTGGCGGCGGTCAGGTTGAGTCCGGTGCCGCCAGCCTTGAGGGAGAGCAGCATGATCGGCGTCGTCGACGCGCCCTGCTGGAAGTCCCGCACCATCGCGTCGCGGGCGGTCCGCGGCACCCCGCCGTGCAGGAACGGGACCTGCACCCCGAACCGCTCGGCGAGGTACGGCGCGACGATCGACCCGAACTCCCGGAACTGGGTAAACAGCAGCACCCGCTCACCGTCCCCGAGAACGGCGTCGACGATGTCCTCGACGAGGGCGAGCTTCCCGGACCGGTGCCTGCCGCGGCGCAGCACCGCCGACCCGTCCGCGAGGTAGTGCGCGGGATGATTGCACACCTGCTTGAGCCGGGTCAGCGCCGCGAGCACCACCCCCTTGCGGGCACGCGGATTGTCGGCGTCCCGCAGTCGCCGGGTCATGTCGTCGAGCACCGCCCGGTACAGGCTCGCCTGCTCGGCGGTCAGGTTGGCGCGCACCGTCATCTCGAACTTGTCCGGGAGATCCGAGATCACCGCCGGGTCGGTCTTGACCCGGCGCAGCACGAACGGTGCGGTGACCGCGGTGAGCCGCGCCAGCGCCGCCTGGTCGCGTTCGCGTTCGATCGGGACCGCGAACCGGGCCCGGAACTGCTGCGGCGACCCGAGCAGCCCGGGGTTCGCGAAGTCGAGGATCGCGCGCAGTTCCTCTAGCCGGTTCTCGACGGGCGTGCCGGTCAACGCCAACCGGTGCCGGGCGGGTATCGCGCGCACCGCCCGCGACTGCGCCGTCCCCGCGTTCTTCACGTGCTGCGCCTCATCGAGAACCACCCGCCCCCAGCCGATCCCACCCAGCACGTCGCGGTCGCGGGCGGCGAGCGCATAGGTGGTGACGGCGAGGTCGTGTCCGGTCGCCGCGGCGATCAGCGCGTCGCCGCGCAGTCGGCCCGCGCCGTGGTGGACGTATACCCGCAGGCGCGGGGTGAAGGTCGCCGCCTCGCGCTGCCAGTTACCCACCACCGACATCGGGCACACCAGCAGCGTCGGTGGGACCGGATCGGGCTGTGTCCGGCCTGCCGTCTCCCGCTCGTGGGCGAGCAACGCCAGCACCTGCACCGTTTTTCCGAGCCCCATGTCGTCGGCGAGGACCGCACCGAGCCCGAGCTTGGACATGAACGCCAGCCAGTCCAGTCCGCGCCGCTGGTAGGGCCGCAGCGTCGCGGCCAGCCCCGCCGGGACGGCAACCGGTTCGGGACGCGACCGGGAATCGAGCAGCGCCGCAACCCATCCCGTCGACGCGATCTCGTCGACCGGCAGCGGAGGCGGGCCGGACCCGAGTTCGGCGAGCAGGCCACCCAGCGTCGAAGCGTCATCGGGTCGTGCGCCGACGTACTTCGCGGCCCTCGCGAGCGCCGCCCCGTCGGCCTGCACCCAGCGACCCCGCAGCCGGACCAGATCCGAGGCGGAGCTGGCGAGCCGGTCCAGTTCGGCGGCGGTGAGCACCAGGTCGCCGACGGCGAGTTCCCAGTTGTAGGACAGCAGCTGGCCGAGCCCGACGGCCCGGTCGTCGGTGTCGAGCAGCACCGGCGGGCTGGTCACCGTCAGCCGCAGGGAGGGCGCGGCGATCATCCATTCCCTCGGCAGCAGCAGCGCGATCCCGGCGGCGGCGAGCTCGCGGGCACCGTGCGCGACAAGGTCGGTGACCACCGGCAACGGCAGCAGCAGGTCAAGCCCGTCCGGGTCGGTGGGGACGGCGCGCAGACGCGGATAGGCCTCCATCGCGACCGCGAGTTTGCGCAACGCGAGCCGGAGCCCGTCCGGGTCGGTGTGCCGGACCGGTGCCGGCGCCTCCCCCGCCGGACGCAGGCACACCTCGAGCCGCCACAGCGCGTCCTCGGGATCGTCCCCCGAGTCGTCGGGCTCGAGGAGTCGGAGCACCAGATCCGGTTCCTGCGCGGTGGCCGACTCCCGCCATCGGGTCAGCCGGGCCTCCGCCTGCGCCGCCCCGCCCGCGTCGGCCACCGCGAGCGGGGTGTCGGTGAGCAGCGCGTGCAACAGCGGATGGCCGGCGTCCCGGCCCGCGAGCCGGCCCCGCACGATCGGATCGGTGAGCGTCTCCACGAACGCCTCGAGGGCCTGCCTGCCACCGGCGGCGCGCAGCACGCCGGGCATCGCGACCGCGAGTTCGGCGAGCCACGCGCGCTGCCCGTCGCCACCGAGCAGCCGCCACCGCACCCACCACTGGCCGTCCTCGCGGCGCAGGTCCGGCACCACCCGCCCGGCCTCCGCCCACCGACACACCCCCCGCGCGACGTGGATCAGGTAGCGGAGGTCGCCGGACAGCCGGGGATCGGCGGCGGGCAGGTCGAGCAGCAGGGAGGCGGCGGCGGGCGGCGCCAACGCCAACGCGGGCACCGTCACCTCCGCGACGGTGCCGTCGCCGTTCGGCAGTGCGACGGTGGCACGGTGCCGGAACCGGCGACCCAACACACCGGGCAGCGGCGACGGCAGATCGGCGGCGTCGCCGGGAGTTGCGGCGTCGCGCCAGAGCATCAGGCCCGACCCGGGGGACCACAGCGCGTGCACCACCGGACCATCCAATCACCCGGGCCCGACACCTGGATTTACGACCGCGGCCGGCGGAATAATGACGCTGGAGGCCGGCAGCGATGACGATTCTGATTCAGGTGCTCGAACAGGGCTACTCGCACAGCACGCCGTGGCAGCACCGCAAGTACCAGTTCGTCGACGTCACCCACGTGCTCGGGATGCGACTCGACGGCAACCGGGGCGTCTGGCTGGACATGGCCCGGCCCGGTGAATCCCATCAGCTCGCCCTCGCGCCGAACGCCGAGGACGCGATCCTGTTCCTGATGAAGGCCTTCGATGTGGTCGCTACCTGCCACCAGCAGGGTGGCTCGTGGATGGTCGGGCACGACGGGACCGACTACGCCTCCCTTGCCGCGACCCGGTTCCCGCTGCCGTGACGCGCCGCCAGGATGCGGGTTAGGACGAGATCGTGATGGTGATCGCGCGGCGGGCGTCGACCGACCCGACCGTCACCTCCGGGGCACCGCTGCGGGTACCGACGAAGACCTGCTTCACCCCGTCGCCGGTCGGATAGCTCAGCACCTCGACGACCGGGGAGGTCGCGTCGCCGTCCGGCGTGATCCGGGTCGGACCGCCGCCCTCCCCCGGCTGGCCGGGGTCGATCCCGGTCAGGTCGACCTGCAGGATGCACGCCCCGGGGACCGCGACGGGGTCGTCCGTCCCCCGCAGCAGCGGCATCTGCACGAAGCGGGCGGCCCACCCCGTGGTGCCGTCGCCCCCGAGTTCGAGGACGACGCTGTCGCGGCCCGGTTCCCGGTCCACCCCGATCGACACCAGCGACGGAAGGTCGGGTGGCTGCGGCAGCGCCGCCCCCGGCTCCACCGGCACCAGCACCCGGGTCGGGGGCGCCGCGTCCGGGTTGCCGACGACGAGCTGCCCGGAGAACGACTCGAATCGTTGACACGTGCCGCCCCTGGCTGGCCCGTCCGCGTGGGTGTCGCCGTCGGGCGTGCCGCACCCGCCGAGCAGCACCGCGACGGGGATGAGGGCGGCCAGCCCGCTCGCTGATCGTCCGGTTCCTGGCACGGTGTTGTCCTCCCGGTCGGTGGTCACCGGGTGCCCGGCGCCGCTCAGGGTAGCGGTGTCATCGGGGCTGGTCGGCGGGAACCGGATCCGGCCGGTCACCGGCGGGCCGGACGAACCGCAGGTACGCCAGCGCGAGACCGACCAACCACACCGCACCAACGACGAGGGCCACCCTGGTGTCGGCGTCGAATGCGAGGACCACGATCACGAAGCCGAGGAACGCGAGCGCCGCGAGCTGCGCGTACGGCCACAGCGGGACCGGGAAGGTCAGCGCCGCCACCTCCGCGTCGCTCATCCGGCGGCGGGACCGGTACTGCGACAGCAGGATCATCACCCACACGAAGATGGTGGCGAAGGTGGCGATCGACGCGATGACGAGGAACACCGATTCGGGGATCAGGTAGTTCAACAGCACCGCGACCAGCAGCGCGCCGATCATCACCACCACCGTCATCCACGGCACCCCGGCCCGGGTCACCCGCGTCATCACGGCAGGCGCCTGACCGCGCTGCGCCATGCCGTACATTATCCGGCCTGCGCCGAAGATGTCGCTGTTGATCGCGGACAGGGCCGCGGTGATGACGACGACGTTCAGCACGGCCGCGGCCGGCCCAACCCCGAGGCCCTCGAAGATCTGCACGAACGGGCTGCCCTCGGTGCCGACCGAATGCCACGGGGTGATCGCCATGATCACCGCCAGCGTCGCAATGTAGAACAGCATGATCCGCGCGGGCACCGTGTTCACGGCGCGGGGAATCGTGCGGGCCGGATCCTCGGCCTCGCCGGCGGTGATGCCGATGATCTCGGTGCCGCCGAACGCGAACATGACAATCGCGAAGCAGGCGACGAACCCGCCGAAGCCGTTCGCGAAGAAGCCGCCCTCGGCCCACAGGTTGCTCACCCCCTCGGAGGTGTCGTGGATGCCGAACCCGAAGATCAGGATCGCAACGCCCGCCGCGATCATCGCGATGATCGCGGCCACCTTGACCAGGGTGAACCAGAACTCCAGCTCGCCGAACACCTTGACGCTGAGCAGGTTCAGTGCCCCGATGAAGAACACGATCGCCAACACCCAGATCCAGCGGGGGACATCGGGGAACCAGAAGCCCATGTAGACGCCGAACGCGGTGACGTCGGCGAGGCACACGACGATCATCTCGAACGTGTAGGTCCAGCCGGTCAGGAATCCGGCGAGCGGTCCGAGGTGTTTGCCTGCGTACTCGCCGAACGAGCCGGAGACCGGGTTGCGGACCGCCATCTCACCGAGCGCCCGCAGCACGATGTAGACGACGACGCCGCCGATCAGGTACGCCAGCAGCACCGACGGTCCGGCCTTCTCGATGGCCTCGGCCGAGCCGTAGAACAGTCCGGTCCCGATCGCCGAGCCGAGCGCGATGAAACGGATGTGGCGGGCCGACAAACCCCGGGTCAGCGCCGACGCGGCGTCCTTCACTGCGGAAATCCCCCAGACTGGTCGGGCATGCGTGCGACCAGGACTTTAGTCGTGTTACGCGGGTCACCCGATCGCGGCTCCGCCCCGATGCCGCGGGTTCGACCGCTGACGCTAAGATCGCTGCCAGGTCATGAGTGCCAGTGCCAAGCCCCGGCTCGCTGGTCGGCAACCCTCCATCCGCGGTGGGGTGCCCCGGGTGATGACCTGGTTGTTCGAGAACACGTCGGATGACAAGCGCGGGTCCGCTGGGACGGACCCACCGACAGGGCCACGACCCACCGGAGGTTCACCATGTGTTGTTGTCGCAGATAGGCCCGATCAGCCCTCGGCGCCGGAGACGCGCCCCATCTCCCGACACCCCTGGAGCCAGAGTCACCCATGAGTGAGAACACGATCGATCCGACGGCAGGGTGGAGCTTCGAGACGAAGCAGATCCATGCCGGGCAGACCTCGGACGCCACCACCAAGGCCCGGGCGCTGCCGATCTACCAGACCACCTCGTACACCTTCGACAGCACCGACCACGCCGCGGCGCTGTTCGGGCTTGCCGAACCCGGCAACATCTACACCCGCATCATGAACCCGACGCAGGACGCGGTCGAGCAGCGGATCGCCGCGCTCGAGGGCGGCGTCGCCGCGCTGCTGCTCGCCTCCGGGCAGGCCGCGACGACGTTCGCGCTGCTGAACCTCGCGGGTGCTGGCGACCACGTGGTCGCCAGCCCGCGGCTGTACGGCGGCACCTACAACCTCTTCCACTACACCCTCGCGAAGCTCGGCGTCGAGGTCACGTTCGTCGGGGACCCCGACGACCTCGAGCAGTGGCGGGCCGCGATCCGCCCGACCACCGTCGCGTTCTACGGCGAGTCCATCTCGAACCCGCGCAACGACGTGCTCGACATCCCCGGGATTGCCGCGGTCGGGCATGCGGCGGGGATCCCGCTGATCGTCGACAACACGGTCGCCACCCCGTACCTGCTGCGCCCGCTCGAGCACGGCGCGGACATCGTCGTGCACTCGGCGACGAAGTACCTCGGCGGCCACGGCACCGCGATCGCCGGGGTCATCGTCGACGGCGGCACCTTCGACTGGACGCAGGGCAGGCATCCCGGCTTCACCACCCCCGATCCCAGCTACCACGGTGCCGTCTTCGCGGACCTCGGTGCGCCCGCCTATGCGCTCAAGGCCCGCGTGCAGTTGCTGCGCGACCTCGGGTCGGCGGTGTCGCCGTTCAACGCGTTCCTAATCAGCCAGGGCATCGAGACGTTGAGCCTGCGGATCGAACGGCACGTGCAGAACGCGCAGCGGGTCGCGGAGTTCCTGGATGCCCGGTCGGACGTCACGTCCGTCTCCTATGCGGGGCTGCCGAGCTCGCCGTGGCACGAGCGGGCGCGGGCGCTGATCCCGAAGGGTCCGGGCGCGATCGTCGCGTTCGAACTCGAGGGCGGCGCCCCGGCGGGCAAGAAGTTCGTCGATGCCCTGACGCTGCACAGTCATGTCGCTAACATCGGCGACGTGCGTTCGCTCGTGATCCACCCCGCCTCGACCACCCACGCCCAGCTGTCCCCGGAGGAGCAGTTGGCCTCCGGCGTCACACCCGGACTGGTGCGGCTGGCCGTCGGCATCGAGGGGATCGACGACATCCTGGCCGACCTCGAGACCGGATTCGCGGCGGCGAACTCTTGACAGTCGGCTCCGTCTCGGGCGCCCGTCCGGCCGGCACCCCCGCGGGGTTCCCGCCGCCGGACGGGCGGCTGACGCACATCCCGATCGGCGCGCTCACCCTCGAGAGCGGCGCCGTGCTGCCCGACATCGTGCTCGCGGTCCAATGCTGGGGCACGCCCACCGCGGCCCGGGACAACATCGTTCTCGTCGAGCACGCGCTGACCGGCGACTCGCACGTCACCGGCCCGGCGTCCGCCGACCACCCGTCGCCCGGCTGGTGGGACGGCATGGTCGGGCCCGGCGCGCCGATCGACACCGACGAGTGGTGCGTCGTCGCCACCAACGTCCTCGGCGGGTGCCGCGGCAGCACCGGCCCGGCGACGCCAGCCCCGGACGGGCGGGCGTGGGGGTCCCGGTTCCCGGGGATCTCGGTGCGCGACCAGGTGACCGCCGAGGTGGCGCTCGCGGACCGGCTGGGAATCGAGCGGTTCGCGGCCGTCCTCGGCGGGTCGATGGGCGGCATGCGCACCCTGGAGTGGATCGTCGGCCACCCGGACCGGGTGACGGCCGCGCTCGTCCTCGCGGTCGGCGCCCGCGCCACCGCCGACCAGATCGGCACCCAGACCACGCAGATGGCGGCCATCACCGCCGACGCCGATTGGCAGGGCGGCGACTACCACGGCACCGGACGCTCGCCGGAGGCCGGTCTCGGCATCGCCCGCCGCATCGCGCACCTGACGTACCGCACCGAGGGCGAACTCGACTCCCGGTTCCGGAACGCGGCGCAGGACGGTGAGGACCCGCGCCAGGGTGGCCGCTACGCGGTGCAAAGCTACCTCGAGCATCAGGCGGCGAAGCTGGTCACCCGCTTCGATCCGGCCACCTACGTGCTGTTGTCCGAGGCGATGAACCGGCACGACGTCGGCCGCGGCCGCGGCGGCGTGGAAGCAGCCCTTGCGGCGTGCACCGTGCCGACGATCGTCGGCGGGGTCGACTCGGATCGGCTGTATCCGCTGTGGCAGCAGCGGGAGATCGCGGACCACCTCGCCGGCTGCGAGGGCCTGCGGGTGGTGCATTCGAAGGACGGGCACGACGGCTTCCTCACCGAGGCGGCGTGGGTCACCACCCTGCTCGGCGAGACGATGGCCCTGGCGCGTGCGCATCGGGCGGGCTGCCGGGTCCGATAGCGGATCCGTCGACGCGACACACCCGCGGTGTTTGGCGGCCCGCACCCCGATCATTAGCATGGGGAATCGTGCCCGTCCCCGACTCGCCGCCCACGATCGCCGCATCGAACGAGCAGTCCGCACCGGGCGCCCCCGGGGCGTCCTGGCTGCTCCCGACGGACGGGACCCGAGTCACGGTCGGCATCGGCGCGCTGCGCCTCGAGAGCGGGTCCGTGCTGCCCGATGTCGTCCTCGCCGTGCAGTGCTGGGGCACCCCAACCGCAGCGCGCGACAACATCGTGCTGGTCGAGCACGCGCTCACCGGCGATTCGCACGTCACCGGCGAGGCCGGACAGGGATCCGCCACTGCCGGTTGGTGGAACGATCAGGTCGGCCCCGGCGCGCCGCTGGACACCGAGGAATGGTGTGTCGTCACCGCGAACGTGCTCGGCGGATGCGACGGATCCACCGGCCCGGCATCGCCGGCACCGGACCATGTCGCGTGGGGCTCCCGGTTCCCGGCGATCTCCATCCGCGACCAGGTCGCCGCCGAGGTCGTGCTCGCGGACCTGCTCGGGGTGGACCGCTTCGCGGCGGTCATCGGCGGCTCGATGGGCGGCATGCGCGCCCTCGAGTGGATGGCCGGACACCCGAACCGGGTGCGGTCCGCGCTGGTGTTGGCGGTCGGAGCGCGCGCCACCGCCGACCAGATCGGCACCCAGACCACCCAGATCGCGGCCATCACCGCCGACCCCGACTGGCAGGGCGGCGACTACCACGGCACCGGGCGCTCCCCCCGGGCCGGGCTGGCCCTCGCCCGCAAGATCGCACACCTGACCTACCGCGGCGACGCGGGTCTGGACGGGCGCTTCGCGAACGATCCCCAGCCGGGTGAGGATCCCAGGGCGGGCGGCCGGTACGCGGTGCAGAGCTATCTCGACCATCAGGCGAGGAAACTGACCTCCCGGTTCGACCCCGGCAGCTACGTGGTGCTCACCGACGTCATCAACCGGCACGACGTCGGCCGCGGCCGCGGTGGGGTCGCGGCCGCCCTCACCGCGACCCCGGTCCCGGTTGTCGTCGGCGGCATCGACTCCGATCGGCTGTTCCCGCTGCGGCAGCTCGAGGAACTCGCGGACCTGCTGCCGGGCTGTGACGGGCTGCGGGTGGTCCACTCCGCGGACGGCCACGACGGGTTCCTCACCGAGGCCGCGTGGGTGCGCGGGCTGCTCGGCGAGACGATGGAGCTGGCGCGCGCCGGGCGCACCGGCTGACCGGCGGGCGGGACTCAGTTTCGCGAATGCTCCATCGCGCGTGTCTCGGCTCGATAGCATCGCGCCGTGCTCCCTACAGCTTCCGCCTCGACCACCACCCGGCCGCTCCCCCGGCCGCTGGTGGACTTTCCACCGACCGACGGAACGGTGGTCCATCTCGGGATCGGCACCCTGCCGCTCGAGTCGGGCGAGCAGCTGCCCGACGTCACGGTCGCCGTCCAGTGCTGGGGTGAGCCGAGCCGCGACCTCGACAACATCGTGTTGATCGAGCACGCGCTGACCGGCGACTCGCACGTGATCGGGCCCGCGGATGACGCCCATCCCACCCCCGGCTGGTGGCAGGGCATGGTCGGGCCCGGTGCCCCGATCGACACCGACGAGTGGTGCGTGCTCGTCACCAACGCCCTCGGCAGCTGCCGCGGAACGACCGGGCCCGCGTCACCGGCACCGGACGGGCGCGCCTGGGGCTCGCGGTTTCCCGCGATTTCGGTCCGCGACCAGGTCGAGACGGAACGGGCGCTGGCGGACCTGCTGGGTATCGACCGGTTCGCCGCGGTCGTCGGCGGCTCGCTCGGCGGCATGCGCGCCCTGGAGTGGATCATCGGCCACCCGGACCGGATCGCATCGGCGCTGCTGCTGGCGGTCAGCCCGCGGGCCACCGCGGACCAGATCGGCGGCCACACCGCCCAGATCGATGTCATCGCGTCGGACCCGAACTGGCATGGCGGCGACTACTACGGCACCGGCACCTCGCCGGACAACGGGCTGAACATCGCCCGCCGGTTCGCGCACCTGACGTACCGCGGCGCGGCCGCCCTCGACGACCAGTTCGAGAACGCCGAGCAGGACGGCGAGGACATCTGGACCGGCGGCCGGTACGCGGTGCAGAGCTACCTCGAGCATTGCGCGTCTAAGCTGGTGGCGACCTTCGACGCCGGCTCGTTCGTCGCGCTCACCCACTGCGCCAACAAGCACGACGTCGGCCGGGGCCGCGGCGGCATCGCCGCCGCGCTGTCCTCGACGCCGGTGCCGGTGGTCGTCGGCGCCATCGACTCCGACCGGATCATGCCGCTGCACCAGATCGAGGAGATGGCGAACCTGCTCCCCGGGTGCGACGGCACCCGAGTGGTGCACTCGCCGGCGGGGCACGACGGCTTCCTCACCGAGGTCGCGTGGGTGACCGAACTGGTTGCCGAGACCCTGGGGCTGGCCAGGACCGCACGCCCCGCCCGGTAGCCGCCGCCCCTCGGGGCGCGGCCGCGGCTCAGCCGGTCCCGAGCGGGTCGATCGACACCGCGAGCCAGACGATGGTGCCGCCGACGACGGTGAGGGCGGCCACGTCGAAGGGCTGCCCGCGCACGGCGAGCAGGCCGACCTCCTCCGGTTGCAGGCAGAGCCGGAACCCGGCCGCCAGCAGTGTCGCGATCCCGAAGACGAAGGCCCCGCGCCGCCACCGATCGGCGAGCACGAATCCGACGCCGACCAGAACCACCGCGGCCACCACGAGCAGCGGCAGGTTCCGGCGCGCGAACCCCGGCTCACGGGCCGGGGTGCCTGCCGAGGCGTTCACCGGCGGTCAGGCCGACTCGGCCGCGAGCTGCTCGGCCCGCTCGACCACGTTGCTGAGCAGGAACGCCCGGGTCAGCGGGCCGACACCGCCGGGGTTCGGGGAGAGGAATCCGGCGACCTCACGCACCCCGTCGGCGACGTCTCCGCGCAGCCCGTCCGCGGTGCGGGACACCCCCACGTCGAGGACCGCGGCACCCGGCTTGACCATGTCCGCGGTGATCAGGCCCGCGACACCCGCGGCGGCGACGACGATGTCGGCGCGGCGCACCTCGGCGGCCAGATCCTTGGTGCCGGTGTGGCAGAGGGTGACGGTGGCGTTCTCGGACCGGCGGGTCAGCAGCAGCCCGATCGGGCGGCCGATGGTGACACCGCGGCCGACGACGGTGACGCGGGCGCCGTCGATCGGCACGTCGTACCGGCGCAGCAGGTGCACGACCCCGCGCGGGGTGCACGGCAGGGTGGCGTCCTTGCCGAGCACCAACCGGCCCAGGTTCACCGGGTGCAGCCCGTCCGCGTCCTTGTCCGGGTCGATGCGCTCGAGGGCGGCGTTCTCGTCGAGGTGCTTGGGCAGCGGCAGCTGCACGATGTAGCCGGTGCACTCGTCGTTGGCGTTGAGCTCGTCGATGACGGCCTCGAGCTCGGACTGGGTGATGTCGGCGGGCAGGTCGCGGCGCAGCGAGTTGATCCCGACCTTCGCGCAGTCCGCATGCTTGCCGCGCACATACGACGCGGAGCCGGGGTCGTCGCCGACCAGGACGGTGCCCAGTCCGGGGGTGATGCCCTTGGCCCTGAGTGCGTCCACCCGGGCCTTCAGGTCGATGAAGATCTCGTCGCGGGTTGCCTTGCCATCCAGGATCGTCGCAGTCACGGCGACCATTGTTTCAGGTAAGACTGGACTCATGGCACACAGTCCTGAACTCGCGCCGGAATTGCGGGGTCCGCGGGTGCTGCTGACCCCGCTGACCGCCGAGCACCGGACCCGGCTGCGGGAGATCCACCGGGAGCCCGAGGTGCGGCGCTGGTGGCAGATGCCGGACGACGACTGGCCCGACGCGGCGGAGCCGAACACCACCCGGTACACGGTGCTCGCGGACGGGGTGATCGTCGGCTACGCGCAGTGGTACGCCGAGCCCGATCCGGAATACCGCCGCGCGGGCCTCGACCTGTTTCTGTCCGCCGAGGCGCAGGGTCGCGGCCTCGGCACCGAGGTGGTGCGGGTGCTGTGCGCGCACCTGATCGACGACCACCACCATCACCGTCTGGTGATCGACCCGACGGTGTCGAACACGGCGGCGATCGGCTGCTACCGCCAGGTCGGCTTCCGGGATGTCGGGGTGATGCGCGAGTACGCGATGCGGCACGACGGCAGCTGGGACGACGGCCTGCTGATGGACCTGCTTGCCCGCGAGTTCGTCCGCTGACCCGCCGTCACTCCCCGACCACGAGGCCGTGCGCGGCGGCCATCGCGACGGCCTGAGTCAGATCGATCTTGGCTCCGGCGAGTTTCGCGGTGGTCCACAGCGAGGCGTCGGCGTGCGCGCCGCGCAGGTCCGCCCCGTCCAGGCGCAGACCGAAGGTGCGGGCACCGTGCAGGTCCACCGCACGCAGCGCGGTGTTGCGCAGATCCGCGTCGACCAGGTTGGCCTCCCGCAGCCGGCAGTCGGTGAAGTCGACGCCCCGCAGGTCGGCCTTGCCGAGGGAGGCCAGCGTGAAGTCCACCTCGTCGAATTCGATCGGGCGCAGCCGACACTGCTCGAAGGTCGATCCCATCATCGTGGAACTGTGAAACTCGCTGTGCCACAGCCTTGTCCACACGAAAGTGCAGGAGCGGAAGGCGGCGACCCGGTGCACGGACCCGGACAGGTCCGCGCCGGTGAAGTCGCAGTCGGTGAACACCACCCGCTCGGTGCGCAGTTCGCTGAGATCGGCGTCCCGGAAGGTGCACCCGGTGTAGTGCCGGTCCACCCAGTGTTGCCGCGACAACCGTGCGTCCGAGAAGTCCTCGCCGACGAACTCCTGAATCTGCTCCTGCGCCATACCCCGATACTGCCCTGCCGCACCGACGGGCGGGACGGGCGGTACCGACGTCCGCGGGCGGGCGGTCCGGCCGACGCGGTGAACTCCCGCCGACGACGACGCGACCACCACACGACGACGTCGTGAAACCCTGCCGAACTCCCTGCGCACGAGTCGATTTCGATGTTTTCGCTCACTAGCGTCCTGTGACGAGCGCCCGATCCGGGCGCCTTCGTACGCGAAAGGACTTCCATGTCGCACAGTCGACGTCCCGGTGGACGCCGTCCGGCCCTGTTGGTGCGCGGCGCAGCCGTCGCAGCCGCCGCCGTTGCCGTCACCACGCTGGGCACCGCCGCCGCGCAGGCCGCCCCGAACCCGCTCGACGACCTCGTCGGCATGTTCGGGACCGGTTCAAGCGGCACCGGTTCCCTGGCCGGGCCCGGCACCACCCTTCCTGCCGGCTTCGACCTGCAGGCGCACCGCGGCGGCATGGGCGAGACGATCGAGGAGTCGCTGCCCGCGTTCCGGAAGGCCCTCGAACTGGGGGTGACGACGCTCGAACTGGACATCGTAATGAGTGCCGACGGCGTCCCCGTGGTGTGGCACGACGCGACCATCTCGTCGAACAAGTGCTCGGACACCGCGGCGGCCACCGAGAACGACCCGCAGTTCCCGTACGTCGGCGACGCCATCCACGACCTCACCTGGGCCCAGCTCCAGACCCTCAACTGCGACAAGAAGCTCGCCGCACACCCGGACGCCGAGACGGTCGAGGGCAACAAGCTGATCCAGCTGCGCGAGGTCTTCACGCTCGCCGCCGCGCACGGGGCGGACGTGCACTTCAACATCGAGACGAAGATCGAGGCGGACCGCCGCGAGCTCACCGCGGAGCCCGAGGAGTACGTCGACGCGATCCTCGACGAGGTCCGCGCCGCGGACGTCGTCGACCGGGTGATGATCCAGAGCTTCGACTGGCGGTCACTGCCGCTGGTGCGCGCCGCGGAGCCGTCCATCCCGCTGGTGATGCTGTGGAACGAGCCCAAGTGGGTCCCGGGCTCGGCCTGGACCGGCCCCGTCGACTACGACGCCGTCGGCGGCGACATCTTCGAGGCCGCGGAGCAGTTGGGCGCCGACGTGATGTCGCCCTCGCACAGCCTGGTGGACGAGGCGCTCGTCACCGGCGCGCACGAGGCGGGTCACGTCGTGGTCCCGTGGACCGTCGACGATCCCGCCCGGATGCACGCGCTGATCGACCTGGGGGTCGACGGCATCATCACCAACTACCCGACCCGACTGCGGGCCGTGCTGGCCGAGCGCGGGATGGAGCTGCCGCGGGCGTACCCCGCGCCGTGAGCCCCTGCCGCACGCGTCCCCGGCACCGGGAGCCGGGGACGCGTGCGGCACCCGGTGCCGCCGGGGACCACCGCGCGTCGGAGAGGTCCGCGCCGACGCATTCGTCGATCTCCTCCGCTGGTCACCGTTCCAGGGCTGGCTCGGGCACCGGATGGTCGGCCGCCTGCTGCGCGTCCGCGGGCCTGCGAACGAACAGGCACGCCGCGATCAGCACGAACGACAGGATGCCCGCGACGAGGAAGACCGCCCGCACCCCCTCAACGATCGCGTCGGGCGATTCGGCGTCCGCACCGGATCGCGAGGCGACCACCGTCATCACCGTGACGAACATGGCCGTGCCCGCGGCGCCAGCCACCTGCTGGAAGGTGCCAACCACCGCCGAGCCGTGCGCGTAGAGGTGCGGGGCCACCGACCCCAACCCGGAGGTCATCAGCGGCGTGAAGGTCGCGGCGAGGCCGAGGCACAGGGCGATGTTGGACAGCAGCAGCCACCACAGCGACGTCGAAGCGCTCACCGCGATCAGCATCCACACACCGATGCTGACGAGGATCGATCCGGGGACCACCAGCACGAGCGGGCCCCGCCGGTCGTAGACGCGACCGACGATCGGCCCCGCGATACCCATCAGCAGGCCGCCGGGGAGGGTGATGAGGCCCGTTTCGAATGGGTCGAGGTGCAGCACCGACTGCGCGAAGTACGGGACGATGATGAAGGTGCCCATCATCGTCGCCATGCCGACCAGCATCGCGACGACGGAGATGGTGAACTGGCGGGAGCCGAACACCCGCAGGTCCAGCAGCGCCCGGTCCTCGCGCTGCAACCGCGACTGTCGGGCGATGAAGCCGGCCAGCGCGGCCGCACCGATCAGGAACGGCACCCACGCCGGGGTGGTCGAGGATCCCTGCGCGGACTCGCCGATGCCCACCAATCCGTACACCAGACCACCGAATCCGAGCACCGCGAGCGGGACGGACATCAGGTCGACGCGCGCCGCCGACGTCTCGGACACCGACACCACGAACCGTGCGCCGACGACCAACGCCACCACGGCGAACGGGGCAACGAACCCGAAGATCCACCGCCACCCGAAGTGGTCGAGGATGAATCCCGACATGGTCGGTCCGAGCGCGGGCGCCACCGCGATCACGATCGAGATGTTGCCCATCATCGCGCCCCGGCGGGCGGGCGGAACCAGGGTCATGACCGTCGTCATCAGCAGCGGCAGCATGATGGCCGTCCCCGATGCCTGCACGATCCTGGCGATCAGCAGCACCCCGAATCCCGGTGCGGCGAACGCGATCAGGGTTCCCGCCGTGAACAGCGACATCGCGAGCAGGTACAGCGAGCGGGTGGGGATGCGCTGGATGAGGTAGCCGGTGAGCGGGATGATCACCGCCATCGTGAGCATGAACGCGGTCGTGAGCCACTGCCCGACGCTCGGCGGCACACCCAGTTCGACCTGGAGGACCGGGATGGCGATGGACATCACCGTCTCGTTGAGAATCACGACGAAGGTGGCGACCAGCAGGACGCCGATCACCTGGAGGTGTCGCCGCTCGATGCGGTCGCCGACGGCGGGCCCGTCGGCGGTGTCGAGACGGGTGGACTCGGTCACGATTGACCTTTCGGGTGGTGGGAGCTGGGTCACGCCGGCGGCCGACGGCACGCCAGGGGAGGATCCCGAACCTACTGCTCCCCCACGGTGCCACGCCACCGGATTTCGGTGCGCTGATGTTTCGTGGGAGAGGGTCGCACGGCCCACCGACACGTTCCGGCCAGCGGGTCGGCGCCGAACGGGTGGTTACCGCGGCATCGCCCGAGAGGCCTGCCCGGCAACAGCCCGTTCGGTGCGGCTCGCCGCCGCGGTGGCAAGCTGAACGCCGTGTTCCGAGTGATGTTCCATGAGCCCCGCATCCCACCCAACACCGGCAACGCGATCCGGATGGTCGCTGGCACCGGGTGCGAACTGCACCTCGTCGGGCCGCTCGGGTTCGATCTCTCCGAGCCGAAGCTGCGCCGGGCCGGACTGGACTACCACGACCTGGCGTCGGTGACCGTGCACGCGGACCTGTCCGCGGCGTGGGCGGCACTGTCACCGCAGCGGGTGTTCGCGTTCACCGCGCACGCGAGCACCGGGTACGCCGACATCGCCTACCTGCCGGGTGACGTGCTGCTATTCGGTCCGGAGCCGACGGGCCTGTCGGAGGAGGTGTTGGCGGACCCGCACGTCACCGACCGGGTGCGGATCCCGATGGTGCCGGGCCGCCGGTCACTGAACCTGTCCAACGCGGCCGCCGTCGTCACCTACGAGGCCTGGCGTCAGCACGGCTTCGCGGGAGGCGAATAGACGACACAGCGCGGGAGGCGAATAGGCGACACAGCGCCGGAGGCGAATAGCCTGACGCGGTCACCGCGCCCCGGCCGCGATGTCGAGGAACTCGCGGGCGGACCCGCGGACCCCGCGGTCGCGATCCCAGACGGCGAGCAGCCGCCGCGGAATCCGCAGGCCCTCGAGCGCGACGCCGACGAGGCGGCCGTCCGTCAGGTCCGCCGCGACCGCCAGCGACGAGACCACGGCGGGGGCGTTGCCCGCGACGACGGCGGCCTTGACGGCGGTGCAGGACGTCAACTCGAGCAGCGGTGCCACGCATCCCGGGACGGCCTGCTCGAGGGTGGTGCGGGTACCGGACCCGAACTCCCGCTGGATCAGCGGGGTGCGGGCGAGTTCGGCGGGCGAGATCGGCCCGGACCGGGCCCACGGGTGGCCGGGCGGAACAACGACGACCAGCTCGTCGCGAGCCACCTCCCGCGCGTCGAGACCCGCGGGCACCTCGGGGCCCTCCACGAAGCCGAGGTCGGCGTCACCGCCGAGGACGTGGGCGGCGACGTCGGCGGAGTTGAGCAGCCGGACCGAGGTCACCACCTTCGGGTTCTTGCGGCGCATCGTCACGGTCCACGCCGGGACCAGGTACTCGGCGATGGTCATGCTCGCGGCAACGGTGAGGTTCGCTTCCCGCTCCCCCCGGAGCGCGGAGACGCCGGAGGCGAGATGTTCTGCGGCGGTGAGTGTTCCGGCGGCCCATTCGAGCACCAGGCCCCCCTCGTAGGTGGGGGTGACGCCGGTGGTGGTGCGGTCGAACACCTTGATGCCGAGCTGCCGTTCGGCCGACCGGACCCGGGCGCTGACGGCCTGCTGGCTGAGACCGTGCTCGCGTCCGGCCGCCCCCATGCTGCCCAGCCGGGCGACGGAAACCAGCACGTCGAGTGCGGCCAGTTCGGGGACCCGGGGCGAGAGCGGCATGGCCGCCAGACTACCTCGGCAACAAACAGCGCTTGTGGGGCGACAACCGTGAGCCGCCCACCCGGATCAGAGGACGACGACCGCCAGCGCCGCCACGATCAGGGCGACCCCCGCGAGGATGACGAGCACCCACAGCAGGATTCGCCCGGCGGGTCCCGGCTCCGAGTCGGGGACATCGTCGCCCGAGGGCACGGCGGCGGTGCCGCCCGAACTGACGGCGGCGGTGCCGCCCGAAATTACCGCGGCGGTGCCGCCCGAACTGACGGCGGCGGTGCCGCCCGAAATTACCGCGGCGGTGCCGCCCGAACTGACCGCGGCGGTGCCGCCCGAACTGACGGCGGCGTCCCCGTTGGCCGGCTCGGGGTCCGCGGCGGCGGTGGCCGCCTCGGGCAGGACTGTCGCGACCGCCGCCGCGCTGGCCCCCGCCTCGATCACCACCACGTCCGGGGTGACCGTCTCGTCCGCCGCCGCGCCCGACGCGGCCGCCTCCGCCGTCAGTTCGGGCGGCAGCAGCGGTCCTCGGATCGCGGTCAACACCTCGGTCACGTCGTAGGACGGCGGCAATCCGATCGGCTTGTTCGGCCGGGTGGAACTGCGGAACCCGGCGGCGAGGATCGCGGCACCGAGCGCCGCGGCCTGCTCCGGCCCCGGGCCGACGACGACGTGCACCCCGAACTTGCCTGCCAGCGCGTCGGCGACCCCCCGCAGCGCGACGTCGTCGCGCGCGACCAGGCCGTCGCCGGTCACCACCACCGCGTCCAGGTTCGACGGCAGCCAGCCGAATGCGCCGAGCGCGGTGGACAACTGCGCGGTCGGCGACGACCCGCGGCCCGCGGCGAACCAGAACGAGCGGCCGCTGGACACTCCGGACCGGACCAGGGTGACCGTCGCGCCCGCGTCGTCGACGTGATAGCTGCCGATCAGCTGGCCGGGCTTCTCGGCAACCTCGGACTCGAACCAGGCGCAGGCCGCCTCCGCATCGGAGACGAGCGAAAGATCATTCAGGCCCGCATAGTTCAGCGAGTTGCGCAGGTCCGCAACGAGGTCCCCGTCCCACATGGACGGGTACGCGGCGACCACCGTCGGTGCGCCGCCGTCGCGGCCGCCGAAGGTGGGGAGGGGCTCACACTCGCGCACCAGTCCGCGCATCGCGGACGCGACGACGTCCTCGGCGCGATACCGGGTCCCGTCACTGGCGGCGATGCCTTCCGGATCTCCGACTCGGCCAACGAATCCCGACACCGTTGCGACGAACTCGGTACCCTCCGGCGGATCGCCGCCCCCGAGGACCACCTCACCGTTCGAACAGACGTAGAGCACGGTGTCCCGGACGATGACGATCGGATCGGGGGTGCCTGGCTCGTTCGACGCGACAACCAGCGTCGACACCAGGCTGCCGATTCGGACCCCAATTCCCACAGACATGCGCACTCCATTCGGTGACGAACAGAGTGCAATCTACGCGCCCGCCGCGGCGGATCGAACGTCAGGCGCGAAGCGCGTCGACCGCCGCCTCCAGCAGTTCGGCCGCCTCGTCGGCGACGGCAGCGAGCTGCGGGTTGCCGGTGACCTCGACCATCAGCCGGGGGTTCATCGCCTCAACGACCACCGCGTCACCGTCGGCCCGCACCACCACATTGCAGGGCAGCAGCAGCCCGATCCGCGGGTCGGCGCCGACCGCCCGGTTCGCCAGTCCGGGATTGCACGCGCCGAGGATGAGGTAGCGGTCCAGGTCCGCGCCGATCTTCGCCTTCAGCGTTGCCTGCATGTCGATCTCCGTGAGCACGCCGAACCCCTGCTGCTGCAGCGCGTCCCTGGTGCGGGCGACCGCGTCGTCGAAGTCCGCGGTGAGGGTGATTCCGATGCCGAGTTCCATGGTGCGTCTTCCCTTCTCAGTGATGTTCGGGCTGCTCCCACGGACCGCACTCGAGCAGGATGTCGATGGCGGTACCGTCGCCCTGCTGCCGCAGGACGTGTTCGAGCGCGTCGACGCGCAGCCCCCGCGCGGCCGGCGCGAGGTCCGCGATGCCGGGCAGGATGGTCGGGTCCGGTGGGCCGCCGGTCCCGCGGTGATGGTTGTCGATCGAGTGTCCCAGGTACAGCAGGCGCCCGCCCGGGTCGAGCCACCGCGCTGCCGTCGCGATCAGCGCCTGCAGCTGCGGGATCGGCAGGTGCAGGAAGCTGATCAGCACTAGGTCAGCGGCGCCGTCCGGAACCAGGTTCGTGACATCGCCTACCCGCCAGTCGATCCGGCCGTCGGGGTCCTTGGCGCGGGCCTGTTCGATCGCGACCTCGGAGTGGTCGACGGCGGTGACCCGCCACCCCTGGCGGGCCAGCCAGCGGGCGTGCCTGCCGTCCCCGCAGGCCAGGTCCACCGCCTGCCCCGGGGACGCGCCAGCCAGCCGCTGGCGGACGGTCTCCGCGGGTTCGCCGCCCCACGGGTCCGGCCGGTCCCGGTAGCGCTCGTCCCAGGCCGCGGCGTCCATCTCGGTCACGCCAGTGTGAGGAAGAGCTTCTCGAGCTCCGCCTCGGTCATCGGTTCCTGGTTCTCCCTGCTGGCGCCCTGCAGGCAGTCACGCAGGCCGGTCGCGACGATCTTGAAGCCTGCGCGGTCCAGCGCCCGGGAGACCGCGGCGAGCTGGGTGACCACGTCCTTGCAGTCGCGGCCGTCCTCGATCATCGAGATCACACCCGCCAACTGTCCCTGTGCCCGGCGCAATCGGTTGAGCACCTGGGCGATGCTCTCCTCGTCTCCGGTCATCTTTCGGCACCTGCACTTTCTCTCGACGTCCCGATACCCCCAGGGTACCCCTCGGGGTATTTGACGGATCTCGTGGCGGGGCGGCCGTGACACGCCCACACTGGAGGCACAGAGGCGAACGCTCCCCCGTCCACGACCACAGGAGACCTCCATGACCAGCAATGGCCCCTTCGGATTCGATCCCGACGACCTCGACCGCCTGGCGAGGCAGGTCGGGGAGGGCATCCGTGAGACCGTCGACCGGATCGGCGACATCATCGGCGATGCCGGGCTTGAGTGGACAACCCACCACGGCCCCGCCAGCACGGTGACCTACCCGCGTCGACGGCGAACCACCGGCGAGACCGGCGACGGGGTGTGGGCGATCTTCGTCGTCGGAGACGACGGCGCAGCAACGGTCGAACAGATCCACGCGACCGAACTCGACGCGCTGCGCGCCAACAAGTCCAACACCGACCCGCGCCGCCGGGTCCGGTTCCTCCCATACGGCATCGCGGTCGGTGCACTCGACGACGACCGTGACCCCGGATCGGACACCGAACCGGGGCCGGACGAGTACACCGAACCCGATCCGGAGCACTGACGTCAGTGCGAGAAGCTGATCTCCGGCAGCAGCCTGCGCAGCCACGCCGGTGACCACCACGCCGCCTGGCCGGTGATGCGCAGCAGCGCAGGCAGTAGCACCAGTCGGATCGCCGCCGCGTCCAGCAGCACCGCGACACCGAGGATGATGCCCATCTCCTTCGGCGGCAGCGGCTGCGCCAGCGCGAAGCTGAAGAACACGCCGACCATCACCGCGGCAGCGGCGAAGATGACCCGACCCGAGTGCGCCATGCCCTCGACCTGAGCGGCCGCGGCGTCGCCGGTGCGCTCGTAGTGCTCCTTGACGGTGGAGAGCAGAAATACCGTGTAGTCCATCGCGATCGCAAAGATCATCGCGAAGAAGAACACCGGACCCCAGCCATCGAGGAAGCCCTGCGGCTCGAAGCCGAGCAGCGCGGCGCCGTGCCCGTCCTGGAAGATCAGCGTCGCGACACCGAACGCGGCACCGGTGGACAGCAGGCTGACGACCGTGCCCAGCAGCGCCACCAGCGGGGCGCGCAGCGCGACCAGCAGCAGCAGGAAGCCGAGCACCAGGATCACCGCCATCACGATCGGTAGGTAGTCGTTCAGCGTCTGCTGCAGGTCGAGGTTCTCGGCGGGAGCGCCGCCGACGAGCGCGGACGCGGGCAGGTCGGTGCGCAGCCGGTCCAGGGTGTCCGCGAGCGCCGGATCGGACGGGTCGACGTCCGGCACCGCCTGCACCAGCACCAGACCGGAGTCACCCGAGGAGTACACGGCCGGGCTCACCATTGCCACGCCGTCGGTGGCGGCGGCGGCCCGGGCCACCTCGTCGGCGTCCCGGGCATCCGCGACGATCTGCAGCGTGCCGGGCACGCCCGCACCCATCTGCTCCTGCACGATCTCGTAGCCCTGCCGCACCGCGGCGTCCTCCGGGACCACCTGGATCGACGGCATCGCGACCTTCAGCCCGAACACCGGGATCGACAGCAGCGCAAGGACGGCGAGGGCGCCGAGCGCCAGCGGCCACGGCCTGCGGTGCACCACCCCACCCCAGCGGGCGAACAGCGGCGACCGGTGTTCCTGACGCTTCGCGTAGGGCAGTGATCCCGCGTTGATCTTGCCGCCGAGCCTGCCCAGCACCGCGGGAAGCAGCGTCAGGGTCGCGGCGAGCACGAACAGCACCGCCAGCATGATCCCGACCGCCATCGTCCGCACCGCGGGAGCGGGCACCAACAGCACCGCGGACAGGCTGACGAGCACGGTCAGCCCGGACAGCAGCACCGCCTTGCCCGCGGTCGCCATCGTCTGCGCGACCGCCAGCCGGGCACTCGCCCCGCCGCGCAGCGCGTCCCGGAACCGGACGACCAGGAACAGCGCGTAGTCGATACCGAGCGCGAGGGCGAACATCATCGCGAAGTTCATTGCCCACACCGAGATCGGCGTGAGTTCGTTCAGCAACACCAGCGCGCCCGCGGACGCGATCAGCCCGGCCATCGTCAGCAGCAGCGGTAGGCCGGCGGCGACGAGCGAGCCGAACGCCAGCACCATGATCGCGAGGGTGACCGGCCAGGACAGCATCTCGGCCTTGATCATCGCGTCGTGATTGGCGGCGTTGAAGTCGCTCCACAACGCCGACGCGCCGGTCGGGTGGATCTCGATCCCCTCTCCCGCGACCGCGGCGAGGGGGTCGGCGAGGTCACCGGCCGCGGTGACCATGGCGTTCGGGTCGGCGCCTGCGCCGCCGAGCACGATCGCGGTGTGCCCGTCGGGGCTGATCGTCATGCCCGGCCGCGGCGGCACCACCTCGGAGATGCGGTCGTCCGCGTTCAGGACGTCGGTGACGCCGGCGATCGCGGCCGCCATCTCGGGGTCGTCGACGGTGCGGGTCGGCGAGTGCACGACGACCTGGATGGCGTCGGACCCGGTGCCACCGAATTGTTCCTGAGCGAGTTCGCGGACCTGGACGGACTCGGAACCGTTGGCCTGCCAGCCGGCGCCGGCGAGCGAACTGAACACGCTCGGCGCGGCGGCGCCGAGCGCGACGACGACGGCGATCCAGGCGAGGACGACGAGGCGGAAGCGGTCGGCCATGGTGGCGCCGAGCCGGGCCATCAGTTCGTGCCCCGGTACCGGTGGTGCGTGGGTGTCGGTGGTGGTCATGACTTTCTGAACCCTTCACAGAATACGGGTGGGGGTATATGGGTGGGCCGAGAAAAGCCCCGGCGAACCGGGGCTGCCTCGCGACTCAGACCAGGATGTCGGTGCGTGACCGGCCGGCGAGCCAGGTGCGGTAGCCGCCGTCCAGGTTGCGGACGTCGCGGCCGAGCTGACGCAGCAGCCGGGCCGCGGTGTGCCCGCGCTGGCCGACCTGGCAGTGCACGACGATCTCCCCGACAGGCAGCTCGCCGGCCCGCGACCGCAGCGCGTCGAGTTCGATGTTCACCGCCCCGGGGATCGACCCGGTCGCGAACTCCGCGGGGGTGCGCACGTCGACGAGCGTGGCCCCGGCCGCCAGCGCGGCGTCGAGTTCGTGCCACTGGATCGTGGCGGCGGTGCCGGCACGCAGGTTGTCCGCGACGTAGCCGAGCATGTTCACCGGATCCTTCGCCGACCCGAACTGCGGCGCGTACGCCAGCTCGAGATCGGCGAGCTCGGATGCAGTGATGCCGCCGACCATTGCGGTCGCGATCACGTCGATGCGCTTGTCCACCCCGTCGCCGCCGACGCCCTGGGCGCCGAGGATCGTGTCGGTATCCGGGTCGACGAGCAGCTTGAGCGACATGCCCTCGGCACCCGGGTAGTACCCGGCGTGCGACTGCGGGTGGGTGTGGATCGCCCGGTACGGCCGACCTGCGGCACGCAGCCGCTTCTCGTTCCAGCCGACGGCCGCGGCCATCAGCGCGAACACGCCGACGATCGCGGTCCCGACGACGGGACGCGGACGCACCGGCAACCCGGAGATGACGTCCGCAACGAGCCTGCCCTGCCGGTTCGCCGGGTTGGCCAGCGGAACGAGGCCGGCCTGCCCGGACACCGCGTCGATCTTCTCCACCGCGTCACCGACCGCGTATACGCGGTCGGCGGAGGTGCGCATCCGGTCGTCGACCGCGATGCCGCCACGCGGGCCGACGGCGATCCCGGCCGCGACCGCGAGCCCGGATTCGGGACGGACGCCGATCGCCATCACCACCACCTCGGCCGGGAGGACCCGACCATCGGCCAGGGTCACGTCGTCGGCGCCGATCGAGACGACCTGGGTGCCGAGTTCGATCCGCACCCCGTTGGCCCGCAACTCGTCCGCGACGGGCGCCGCCATCTCCGGGTCGAGCGGGGCGAGCACCTGGTCGGCGAGCTCGACGAGCGTGACGTCCAGGTCGCGGCGGCGCAGATTCTCGGCCAGCTCGACCCCGATGAAGCCCGCACCGACGATCACCGCGCTGCCCGCGGCGGAATCCAGCGCGGCAACGAGGCGGTCGACGTCGTCGACGTCGCGCAGCACCAGGGCACGCCCTACACCCGGCAGGTCGGGGACGATCGGGCTCGCGCCGGGGCTGAGCACCAGCTCGTCGTACGACTCGACGGCCTCGGCGCCGGTGCGCAGGTCGCGGACGGTGACGGTCCGCGCGGTGGGGTCGACGGCGGTCACCTCGGTGTGCACGCGCACGTCGAGGTCGAAGCGGGCGGCGAGCGACTCGGGCGTCTGCAGCAGCAGGGCGTCACGCTCCTCAATCACCCCGCCCGCGTAGTACGGCAGGCCGCAGTTCGCGAACGAGACGTGCGCGCCCCGCTCGAACACCACGATCCGCGCGTCCTCGTTCAGTCGGCGCAACCGGGTCGCGGCGGACATTCCACCGGCGACCCCACCCACGATGACGACCTTCACGTCGACTCCCTTCGCTCGTTCACCACACCATACCCCCTGGGGTATCTGAACGGCGACGGGTCGAGGCGTGTTCCCCGCCCGGCGTCGAGGTGGCGCGGGTCACCGGAAGTCCCGGGATTTCCCCGTCATCCGCAGGTCCATCCGCTGCAACCGGTCCGCGACCACCGTCACCGCGCCCTCCGCGTTCTGCACCCGCCCGCGCACCAGCAGCGCAGGCGCGGTGTGCGCGAGGGTGCGGTACCGCGCCCACAACCCCACCGAGCAGACCACGTTGACCATCCCGGTCTCGTCCTCGAGGTTGATGAAGGTCACCCCCGCCGCGGTGGCTGGCCGCTGCCGGTGCGTGACCGCGCCGCCGACGAGCACCCGGTCCCCGTCCGGCACCGACAGCAGCCGCGCCGCCGGGACCACGCCGAGCGCATCGAGCTGCGGCCGCAGGAACTGGGTCGGGTAGGAGTCCGGGGAGATTCCGGTCGCCCACACGTCGGCGGCGGCCAGCTCCACGTCGCTCATTCCGGGCAGCGTCGGCGCAAGCACCGAGGCGCCGGTGCCGGGCAGCCGGTCGGGTCGTTCGCCCGCCGCCGCCCCCGCCGCCCACAGCGCCTGCCTGCGGGTCCCGGCGACACCGGCAAGGGCACCCGCCGTGGCCAGCGACTCCGCCTGCGCGGTAGTCAGTTCCACCCGTCCGGTGAGGTCGAGCAGGGACGCGTACGGCCCGCCCTCCTGTCGCGCCGTGACGATCCGCTCCGCCAGCGCGGTACCGATGTGCCGCACCGCCCCCAGCCCGAGCCGGACCTCGGCACCCCCGCCCTCCAGGCCGGCGTTGGCTCCGGAGGCGTTGACGTCCGGGCCGTGCACCACCACCCCGTGCCTGCGGGCGTCGGCGACCAGGGACTGCGGCGAATAGAACCCCATCGGCTGGGCGCGCAGCAGCCCGGCACAGAAGGCCGCGGGGTGGTGCAGCTTGAACCACGCCGAATAGAACACCAGCGCCGCGAACGACTGCGAATGACTCTCGGGGAAACCGAAATTCGCGAAGGCGTACAGCTTCTCGTATATCCGGTCGGCGACCTCCCCGGTGATGCCGTGCAGCTCGCGCATGCCCTCGTACAGCCTGCCGCGGAGCCGTTCCATCTTCTGCGGGGACCGTTTCGATCCCATCGCCCGCCGCAGCCGGTCGGCCTCCGCCGCGGTGAACCCGGCCACGTCGACGGCCATCTGCATCAACTGTTCCTGAAACAGCGGCACCCCCAGGGTCCGGCTCAGCGAGCGCTCCAGGCTGGGGTGGTCGTAGGTGACGGGTTCGCGGCCGTTGCGGCGCCGGATGTAGGGGTGCACCGAGCCGCCCTGAATCGGGCCCGGCCGGATCAGCGCCACCTCCACCACCAGGTCGTAGAACGTGCGGGGCTTCAGCCGCGGCAGCGTCGCCATCTGGGCCCGGGACTCCACCTGGAACACGCCGACCGAGTCGGCGCGGCACAGCATCTCGTAGACGGCGGCCTCGGACAGGTCCAGGTGCGCGAGGTCCACCTCGACGTTCTTGTGCTCGGCGACCAGGTCGATCATGTAGTGCAGCGCGGACAGCATGCCGAGGCCGAGCAGGTCGAACTTGACCAGCCCCACCGCAGCGCAGTCGTCCTTGTCCCACTGCAGGACGCTGCGGTTCTCCATCCGCGCCCACTCGACCGGGCACACGTCCGCGATCGGCCGGTCGCAGATCACCATGCCGCCGGAGTGGATGCCGAGATGCCGGGGGAAGCCCTCGATCTGACCGGCCAGGTCGAGGACGGCGGGCGGAATATCTGTTCCTACCTCGTCCTTCACGCCGCTCCACCGGCTGACCTGCTTGCTCCACGCGTCCTGCTGCCCCGGCGAGTAGCCGAGGGCTCGGGCCATGTCCCGGACCGCCATCTTCCCGCGATAGGTGATGACGTTGGCGACCTGCGCGGCGTACTCGCGGCCGTACCGGTGGTAGACGTACTGGATGGCCTCCTCCCGCCGGTCCGACTCGATGTCCACGTCGATGTCCGGCGGGCCGTCCCGCTCCGGGGACAGGAACCGCTCGAAGAGCAGTTTGTTGCCGACCGGGTCCACGTTGGTGATGCCGATGGCGTAGCAGACCGCCGAATTGGCCGCCGAGCCCCGGCCCTGGCAGAGGATGTCGCTGCGCTTGCAGAACGACACGATGTCGTGCACCACCAGGAAGTAGCCCGGGAACCCCAGTTGCGCAACGATTCCCAGTTCGTGGTCGATCTGCCGGTAGGCATCGGGGCGGTCGGCCGGTGCGCCGTAGCGGCGCCGGGCACCGGACAGCGCCAGTTCCCGAAGCCAGGTGTCCTCGGTGTGCCCGTCGGGCACGTCGAACGGCGGCAGCTTCGGCGCGATGAGCGCGAGGTCGAATGCGCACTCCCGCCCGAGGTCGGCCGCGGTCGGGACCGCAGACGGGTGGTCGGCGAACAGGCGGGCCATCTCGGCCCCGGAGCGCAGGTGCGCGCCGCCGGTGGGGGCGAGCCATCCGGCGGCCTCGTCGAGGGACTGCCTGGCGCGGACCGCCGCCATCGCCATCGCGAGCCGCCCCCGGTCGGGTCCGGCGAAGTGCGCGGCGGTGGTCGCGACCACGGGAAGCCCGCAGCGGCGGGCCAGATCCGCGAGCGCGGCGTTGCGCTCCCCGTCCTCGGCAACCCCGTGAACGGTCAACTCGACGGCCACCCGGTCCGCGCCGAATCTCTCGACCAGGCCGCGCACTTCGGCCTCGGCAGCGGACACTCCCCCGGATGCGAGCGCCGCACGCACGTGCCCCTTGCGGCACCCGGTGAGGATCTGCCAGTGCCCACCGGCGGCCTCGGTGAGCTCGTCTAGGTCGTAGGTCGGCTTCCCCTTAGTCCCCCCGGCCAGGTGCGCGGCGGCGATCTGCCGGGACAGCCGCCGGTACCCCTCTCGCCCCCTGGCCAGCACCAGCAGATGGTTCCCGCCCGGGTCCGGCACCCCGGTGCGCGGCGGCGCGGACCCGGCACCCTGCGCGGGGAGGGACAGTTCGGCGCCGAAGACGGTCCGCATCCGCAACTCCTTGGCCGCCTCGGCGAACCGGACCACGCCGTAGAGGCCGTCGTGGTCGGTCAGCGCGATCGACTCGAGGCCGAGCCGGACCGCCTCCTCCACCATCTCCTCCGGCTGCGCCGCGCCGTCGAGGAAGCTGAACGCGGAGTGCGCGTGCAGTTCGGCGTAGGGCACGACCGGCCCCGGCCCGGGGGCGATCCCGCCTGCCCGATAGGCGCCGCGCTTGCGTGACCACGCCGGGCTGTCGCTGCCGTCGCCGGGGTGCATGGCCTCGGGCGGGGTGCGCCCCGGCCGCCCCGAGAGCACCCGCTCCAGCTCCGACCAGGTCGGCGGACCGTTGTGCCATCCCACCGTGCACTCCTCCCGTTCGGTTTCCGCCGACGGGACAACCGTCGGCGAACCCGAAGCGGGGAAGCGCTTCGAACATGCGTTCTATTTTGCACGGGGCGGCGGGATGGGTCAACCGGTAATCAGCACCGCGGCGCCGACGACGCGCCCCTCCTTCAGATCGGTGAGCGCGCGGTCGGCCTCGTCGAGGGCGTAGGCGTTGGCGGTGACCCGCAGCCGATGACCGGCCGCGAAGTCGAGGAACTCGCGGGCGTCGTCGCGGGTGTTCGCGGTGACCGACCGCAGCGTCCGCTCCTGGAATAGGTGGTTTCGATAGTTCAGCCGCGGCACGTCAGTCAGATGGATGCCCGCGACTGCGAGGGTGCCGCCCCTATCGAGTGCGGCCAGCGCGGCGGGCACCAGGGCACCCACCGGCGCGAACAGGATCGCCGAATCCAGCGGCACCGGCGGCGGATCCGCCGCTCCCTGCACGGACGCCACCCCAAGGTCGAGCGCCAGCCGCTTGGCCCGATCACCGCGCGTCATCACGTGCACCTCGACGCCGCGAGCCAACGCGACCTGCGCGGCCAGGTGGGCGCTGCCGCCGAACCCGTAGATCCCCAGCCGTCCGCCGTCCGGGACGGCAGCGCACCGCAGCGCCCGGTAGCCGATGATCCCCGCACACAGCAGCGGGGCCACCTCCTCGTCGAGGTAGCCGTCCGGCAACCGGTGCGCGAAGGCCGCGGGCACGACGGCGTACTGGGCGTACCCGCCGTCGACGTCCCATCCGGTGTACCGCGAGTCGGGGCACAGGTTCTCGTCGCCCCGCAGGCAATACCGGCACCCACCGCAGGTGCCGCGCAGCCACCCGATCCCGACCCGATCGCCAAGGCCGTAACGAGCACCGACCCGATCACCCCACGCCACGATCTCCCCGACCACCTCGTGACCGGGGACCACGGAGGGCCCATGCACCGCCAGGTCCCCCTCCACGACATGCAGGTCGGTCCGGCACACCCCGCACACCCGCACCCGGAGGAGCAACTCGTCGGGTCCCGGATCCGGCACCGGCATCGTCAATCGCGCGAGCGGCCTGCCGCGCATCGGTCCGGGCTCGCGCACCCGCCAACCGGTCATCGTGCCGGGGAGGTCCACCCGTCCACTGTCCCCCGATCCCGGGCAGTGCGCCAGACCACATTCGGCGGCGCCCCCGGCAGCCGGTCACGTCTGTAAAGTCGTGGCGCCGCCGACCACACGACCCCCCGAGGACACCACTTCATGACACGCTGGGCCGCATTCGTCGTTGCGAGGAAATGGTGGGTGCTGGCACTCGCGGTGCTCGCGGTGCTCGCCGCGGGCGTCTGGGGCCTCGGGGTATTCGGGAAGATGAGCCAGGAGGGCTATTTCGACCCGAACAGCGAAGCAGCACAGGTCGGCACGCTGATCAGCAGGGAACTCGGCCCGCAGTCCCCCGACATCGTCGCGATCTACACGATTCCCGACGGTCGGACGGCCGCGGACATCGGTCCCGAGGTGCAGCGCACCCTCGCCGACTTCCAGCAGACCTGGCCGACGCGATCGGTCACCTCGTACTGGTCGGTGGATTCCGCGACCGCGCGACAACTGCTGTCCGAGGACGGCACGAAGGCCCTCGCGACGGTGTTCGTCGACTGGGACGCTGGCCCGACGCTGAGCGACCTGGACGCGATGGCCGCGTCGCTGAGCCCACCCGGCATCGACGCCCAGTTCGCGGGCGGCACCCTCGTGGCGCACGCCTTCAACCAGCACCTGCAGCAGGACCTGGTGAAGGCGGAGGCGATCGCCCTTCCGATCACCCTGCTGCTGCTGGTGCTGATCTTCGGCACCGTCACCGCCGCCGCGATCCCGGTGTTCGTCGGCATCCTCACGGTGTTCAGTGCGCTCGGCACGCTGCGACTGCTCACCGAGATCACCGAGGTCTCCTCGTTCGCGTTGAACGTCGCGTCCCTCCTCGGCCTCGGACTGGCCATCGACTACGGCCTGTTCATCGTCAGCCGCTTCCGCGAGGAACTCGCGGCGGGCAGCGACCCCGCCGCCGCCGTGCGACGCACCGTCCTCACCGCGGGCCGCACGGTGCTGTTCTCCGGCCTCCTGCTCGCGTGCGCGTTCGCCGGGATGCTGGTGTTCCCGCAGCCGGTGATCCGGTCCCTCGGCTTCGGGGCGATCGCGGCAGTGACCAGCGCGGCGCTGCTGTCGCTGACCGCGGTGCCCGCGCTGCTCGCGATCCTCGGCCGCCGGGTCAACGCGCTGGCGTGGCGGCGCGGCGCCGTCGAACGCGGCGAGGAACGGGCGGCGCGGTTCTGGTCGCGGGTGGTGACCGGGGTGATGCGCAGGCCGGTCTTCTTCTCCGTCACCATCGTCGCGGGCCTGCTGGTGCTCGCGTCCCCGCTGCTGCGGGTCGCGCTCGGTGAGGTCACCTACACGGTGCTCCCGACCGGGGACCCGGCGCGCGTCGCCACCGAGACCCTCGCCACCGAGTTCACCTCCATGGGCGACGGCGCGAGCGTGCTGCTGCGCGGCGAGGACGGCGCACCGCCGACCACCCCCCAGCTTGCCGAGTTCGGCCGTGCGGTCCGCGACGTCGACGGCATCGCGCAGGTGAAGCTCGCCGCGACCACCGGCGACGTGTCGGTGCTGAATGCCACCTTCAGCAACGACGTCGACCCGGCCGACGCGGTGCGGGACCTGCGGGCGATCACACCGCCGCCCGGCACCGACGTGATGGTCGGTGGCGGCGCCGCGCTGACCGAGGACACCAACTCCTCGATCGTCGCCCACCTGCCGCTGATGATCGCGATCATGGTGGTCTCGACGCTGGTGCTGCTGTTCCTTGCGTTCGGCTCGGTGGTGCTGCCGTTGAAGGCGGTCGCGATGGCGGGCCTGAGCCTTGCCGCAACGTTCGGCCTGCTGACCTGGATCTTCCAATTGGGGTACGGGGCGGGCCTGCTCGGGGTGACCCCGAACCCCCTCGAACCGACGTTCGTGGTGCTGATCCTCGCGGTGGTGTTCGGGCTGTCCACCGACTACGAGGTGTTCCTGATGTCGCGGATGGTCGAGGCCCGCGCGAACGGGGCGAGCACCGAGGAAGCGGTCCGGGTCGGCACCGCCCGCACCGGCCGGATCGTGACCGCGGCGGCGGCCCTGCTGATCATCGTCACCGGCGCCTTCACCCTGTCGGGCCTGTCGATCATGCGGTTCCTCGGGGTCGGCATGATCATCGCGCTGATCGTCGACGCGACCGTCGTGCGGATGCTGCTGGTGCCGTCGCTGGTGAAGCTGATGGGCGAGGCCAACTGGTGGGCACCGGCGTGGATGCGGAAGGTCCACGCGAAGGTCGGCATCGGGCACTGACCGGTGGGTTCGCGAACCTTCCCCCGCATCTGACTATGGAGTAAGTTAGCGGCATCCTGCCCGCACAGAAGGAGCGCCGATGCCGACCTTCCTCGTGACCGGCGGCACCGGCTTCCTCGGCCGCCACATCCTGCCCCTGCTGCTCGCGCGGGTGCCCGATGCCCGGATCCACGTCCTGGTCCGGGCCGGGTCCGTCGACCGGCTCACCGACCTGGCCGCGGGCTGGCTGGGCGGCGACCGGATCCACCCGCTGGTCGGTGATCTCACCGCGCCCGGCCTCGGCCTCGGTTCGCCGCCGCCCGCCGCCGACCATCTCCTGCACCTCGGCGCGATCTACGACCTGACGGCAGGCGACGAGCAGGCCGCGACGAACGTCGACGGCACCCGCGCCGTGATCGACCTGGCCGATCGACTGGGCGCCACCCTGCACCACGTCTCCTCGATCGCGGTGGCCGGTGACCACCGGGGCACGTTCACCGAGGCCGATTTCGACCTCGGCCAGTCCTTCCCCACCCCGTATCACCGCACCAAATTCGAGGCCGAGAAGCTGGTCCGGGACCGCGGCGCCGCGTGGCGGATCTACCGGCCCGCGGCGGTGGTCGGGGACTCGGTCACCGGCGAGATGGACAAGGTCGACGGCCCGTACTACCTGTTCCCGACCATCGCGGCGCTGGCGGCGCTGCCCGCCCGGCTCCCGGTCGCGGTCCCGAATCTCGGTGCCACCAACATCGTTCCGGTCGACTACGTGGCGCACGCAGTCGTGGAGTTGATGATGACACCGGGCCGCGACGGCGAGGTCTTCCACCTGGTGAACCCGCGGCCCCAGCCGATCCGGGAGATCTACGCCGCACTCGCGGCCGCCGCGGGCGCCCCGCACCCGGTCGCGGACCTGCCCGCGCTGGTTGCCGCACCGGTACTGCGGCCGCCGGGCCACGCCGCGACCGCCGCCCGCAACGAGGCGCTGCGCCGACTCGGCATCCCGCCGGTCATTCTCGACCACCTCGCCCTGCCCACCACCTTCGACTCCACCGCGACCCGCGCCGCCCTGCACGGCACCGGCATCACCGTCCCCCCGTTCGGGTCCTACGCCGACACCCTCTGGCGCTACTGGCGGGGCCATCTCGATCCGGACAGGCACCGCAGACCCGACCCCGCGGGCCCCCTCGTCGGCAGGCACGTGCTGATCACCGGCGGATCGTCGGGAATCGGTCGGGCCACGGCGACCGCGGTCGCGGCGAAGGGCGCACGGGTGCTGCTGATCGCCCGCGGCGCTGCGGATCTCGACGCGACGGTCACCGAGATCCGCGACGCGGGCGGCGACGCGCACGGCTATCCGTGCGACCTCACCGACGACGCCGCCGTGACCGCGACCGTCGCCCGCATCCTCGCCGACCACGACCACGTCGACATGCTGGTCAACAACGCGGGCCGCTCGATCCGGCGCGGCGTGTACGCCTCGACCGGCCGCGTCCACGACTACGAACGCACGATGGCCGTCAACTACTTCGGGGCGGTGCGCCTGGTCCTCGCGCTGCTCCCCGGGATGCGCGACCGGCGTTTCGGCCACATCGTCAACATCAGCACCGCCGGCGTGCAGGGTCGCACGCCTCGCTTCTCGGCGTACGTTGCGAGCAAGTCGGCACTGGACGGGTTTACCGACACCGTTGCCGCCGAAACCCTGTCGGACGGAATCACGTTCACCACCATCCACATGCCGTTGGTGCACACGCCGATGATCGCTCCGTCCGGCAGGGCGAACGTCGGACGGGTGCTCAGCCCGGGGCACGCCGCCGCGATGGTCGTGCGCGCGCTGGTCGAACGACCCAAGCGCATCGACGTTCCCCTCGGCACCCTCGGCGAGTTCGGCAACCTGTTCGCGCCCGCCACGAAGGATCGGATCCTGCACCGGCTGTACCTGGCGTACCCCGATTCCCCCGCCGCACGGGGGCAGGCGCCGGCGGCGCCGGACACGCGGTCCCCGGTCCGCGCCGCGGAGCGGCACCGACGGTCGGCGGCGGCCCGCGCCTGCCGCAGGCTGGCCCGGCTAGTTCCCGGCACCCACTGGTGACCCGGTCCGGTCGCGGCGCTCAGCGCGGGAGGTCGTGCACTGCCCCGGCGACGAGCGCACGCACCGGCTTGGCCGCGGCGCCGCAGCTCGCCGGGCGCGGCGGCAGGTCGACGCCGTCGACCGTCACCTCCCAGGATCGGCCGTCGCGATGCCGCACCACCGGTGCCGCGCCGGACTCGTCCACCGTCAGGTCCGCGGCGCCTGCGGGCACCCGCTGCCGGACCGCGATCTCCGCGACCTGCCCCGCCTGCGTCCAGCAGCTGCGACCCCGCAACCCCGGCAGGGAGACCTCGCCGCGGGCCGCGGCGGTCACCGCGGCGACGGACCCCGCCGGGCCGAGCCTGCCGTAGGTGTAGCCGGTGGGCAGCACGATCATCGACGGCGCGAACCGGTGCCCGCCGGTGTGCGAGCACTCCCACACCGCGTCACCGAACCCGGCGACCAGTTCCGCCGCGACGGGTCGACCCAATACCGCGCAGCACTGGTCGCGTTTCCCGTGCGCGCACACCAGCGCGACGGGGTCGGTGACCGCGGTCCCCCACCCGGGCGGGGCTGGGGTGGCGGCCAGGTCGAGGTCGAGGAGGTCTGCTGGACCGTCCACCTCGACCCGTGCGCACCAGCTGCCGTCCGGTGCGGACCGGGCGAACAGCACCGTGCGCCTGCCGCGGTGGACGGTGCGACCCGGCCTCCGGATCAACATCAGCCGGACCCCGGCCCGCTCGGTCCGTTCCTGCAGCCGCGCGGACAACTCCGGGCCGAACGCCTCCCCGGAGAACACGTCCCGACCCCATGGACCCGGATGCTCGAGGCACAGCCACGCCGTCACCTGCGCTGCGGTGCCGGGCAGCGGCTCGTCGACCGCGGACAGCGCGGCGCAGGTGCCCGACCCGAGTACGGTCGCGGTGGTGTCGTCGGTCATCGGGCCCTGGCTCACCCCGCCATTGTGCCCGGCCGTGCGGTGATCGAGCAGGTACCGCCTCAGCGGCCGAGGAAACGCCCCACCGTCGTCGCGAACTCGCGGTGCCGGTCGCGGTGCACGCTGTGCCCGACCTCGATCGTCACGGTCCTGCTGTCGGGAATGGCGGCGAGCGCGGCGGCGAGCCGCGCGGGGTCCACCATGCCCCTCGGCCCGCCGGTGACGAGCAGGGTCGAAGCGGTGATCGACGGCAGCGCCTCCCACCAGTCGGGGTGCGGGGCGTGGAACTGGGTCAGCATTCCGCCGGTCATGGATCGGTCGAACGCCAGCGTCGCGCGGGGGCTGCGCACCATGCTGGTCGCGGCGTGCCACAGTTCCACCGGTGACGGCAGGTGCCGGGCCAGCGGCCCCATCTGCTCCCCCGGTCGCAGCGGCACCGGCGCCTCCTCGAGCACCAACCGCCGCACCAGAGCGGGCCGGGACTGCGCGACGAGGGACGCCGCGTGCCCGCCGAGGGAGTGCCCGACGATGTCCACCCGGTCCAGCGCGAGGTGGTCGCACAGGGCAAGCAGATCGGCGCCGAACTCGCGGAACAGGTAGCTGGGGGCGTGGGCGCTGCGGCCGTGCCCGCGCAGGTCCGCGGCGACCACGCGACGGCCGCGGCCGATCAGGGTGCGGGTGAAGCGGTCCCAGGTGCGGCCGTCGCCGCCCATGCCGTGCACGAGCAGGACCGGCGCGGGATCGGCGCCGCCGGTGTCCCGGTAGTGGATGTCGACACCGCCGAGGGTGGCCGTTGCCGTCGCCGTCATCGAATCGGACCTGTCCTTCGCAGTGCTCATGTTCCCGGGGAGAGGGTAGTCCCCCGCGCGGCGACGCCGGGTCGCAGGTCGAGACGCCGCAGCAGCTGGGCGTTGAGCGCAACGACCACCGTGGACGCCGACATCAGCAACGCCCCCACCTCCATCGGCATCGTGATCCCCCACGGTGCGAGGACACCGGCCGCGAGCGGCACCGCGATCAGGTTGTATCCGGCCGCCCAGGTGAGGTTCTGGATCATCTTGCGGTAGGTGGCGGTGGAGAGCTCGATGACCGACAGCACGGACCGCGGGTCGTCCCCGGCGAGCACCACCCCGGCCGAGGCGATCGCGACGTCGGTGCCCGCGCCGATCGCGAGACCGACGTCGGCCTGTGCCAACGCGGGCGCGTCGTTGACGCCGTCACCGACCACGGCCACGGTGTGCCCCGCCTGCTGCAGCGCCGTGACCTTGGCGCCCTTGTCCTCGGGGAGCACGCCCGCGAATACCTCGTCGATACCCAGGTCCGCCGCGACGGCATCCGCCACCGCCTGCGCGTCCCCGGTGATCATCGCGACGTGCACCCCGCGGGCGTGCAGCGCGTCGATCGCCTGCCGCGACTCCGGGCGGACCGCGTCGGCCAGCGCCAGTGCCCCGATCACGGCGTCGCCCCGGATCACCTGCAGCACCGTCGCGCCCGAGGCCGTCGGCGCAACGTGCTGCGCCGCGATCCCATGCGCGGCGAGCATGCCGGGGCCGCCGACGCTGACGGTCGCGCCGCCGACGACGGCGGTGACCCCGACCCCGTTGCGCGCCCGGAAGTCCGACGCCGCCGCCGCGGGCAGTCCCCGCTCGTCGGCCGCGGCGACGATGGCGCGCCCCAGCGGGTGTTCGCTGTCCCGCTCGACCGCGGCGGCCGCCGCGACCACCTCGTCCGGGGTGCTGCCTGGCGCGGGCACCACCTCGACGACCGCGGGTTCGCCCCGGGTGAGGGTTCCGGTCTTGTCGAACAGCACCGCATCCACGGTCCGCATGGCCTCGAGTGCGCGGCGGTCGGTGATCAGCACCCCGCCCCGCGCCGCGCGTTCGGTGGCGATGGACACCACCAGCGGGATCGCGAGTCCGAGCGCGTGCGGGCACGCGATGACCAGGACGGTGATGGTGCGGGTGACGGCGGACTCCGGCTGACCGAGCAGCAGCCAGGTCGCGGCGGTGAGCAGCGCGGCCCCCAGCGCGAACCAGAACAACCAGCCTGCGGCCCGGTCCGCGAGGACCTGGGCGCGGGAGGTCGAGGTCTGCGCCTCGGCGACCAGGCGCCGGATCCCGGCGAGCGCGGTGTCCTCCCCGATCGCCGTGACCCGCACCCGCAGCGCCGAATCGGTGGTGACGGTGCCTGCGACGACCCGGTCCCCGACGGCGCGGCGGACGGTGACGGACTCGCCGGTGATCATCGACTCGTCGACGTCGGCCGCGCCGTCGACGACGGTCCCGTCCGCGGGCACCCGCCCACCGGGCCGGACGATCACCAGGTCGTCCGCGCGCAGTGCCGTCAGGGGCACGGTGTCGGTGCTGCCGTCGGCTCCGAGTCGTTCGGCCTCGTCGGGCAGCAGTGCCGCCAACGAGTCAAGTGCACTCGACGCCTGCCCGAGCGAACGCATCTCGATCCAATGGCCGAGCAGCATGATCACGATGAGAAGCGCCAGCTCCCACCAGAAGTCGAGATCGTGGGCGAGCAGTCCGAGGGTCGCACCCCAGGACGCGACGAAGGCGACGGTGATGGCCAGCGCGATCAGCAGCATCATGCCGGGTTGGTGGGCCCTGATCTCGTCGACGGCACCGGCGAGGAAGGGGCGGCCGCCCCACAGGTACATCACCGTGCCGAGCAGCGGGGAGATCCAGGTGACCGGCCCGTCGTGCGGCAGCGTGTACCCGACGAGGTCCGCGAACATCGCGTTGGCAAGGACGACCGGGACCGCGAGCACGAGCATGATCCAGAACAGCCGACCGAACCGGGCTGCGTGATCGGCGTGGTCGCCGTGCCCCGCATGTCCGGCGTGCTCGGAGTCCATGCCACGAGGATGAACCCCCTGCGGGTATGCCGCAACAGCACCGAGCCCGGTTCCGCTCACTCGTACACCCCCTCCACGCACCACCCGGTCCCGTCGTACAGCACCAGCAGCGCTCGCGGCGCGCCCGCCCCGCTCCCGGCCCCCTGCCCGAGCAGTACCTGCGCCCGCGCCACCCGACGCGCCGTCGACCGGTCCCACCACCGCTCGTCCACCGACCAGGGACCCGCGTGGCCGAGCAGGGCCCAACTGTGGTCCCCCCAGCGCAGCCTGGCGGGGTTGGCACCGAACTCACCGCGCTCGGTCACCGTCACCGGGACCCCGTCGACGCTCTCGAGCACCACCCGCGGGGGGATCGGCAGCACCGCGGTGGGTGCCGGTTCGGGCAGCCGCCCCGGCCAGGGCGCGGCCGGATCGGCGTCCGGCACCATCTCGTCCCCGAGGGACACCACCGTGACCCGTTCCGCGGGGCCGCGTCCGCCGCTGAGCACCCCGATGCGTACCGCGTCCCCGCCGAGCAGCCCCTGCACCCGTGTCAACGCGCGGCGAGCGCGGTCGTCCTCCGCACCGACCCCGCCCCACAATCCGAGTTGCAGCGCCCCGGTGGGCACCACCTCCACCGGCTCCAGCTGCAACAGGTCGATGCCCGCGGTGGGCCGGGATCCGCTGCGTCCGGTCAGCCAGCCGTCCAGTTGCCAGCGCACCCGGTCCGCCGTTCCGTCCGGCGTCAGCGGTTCCGCGCACCGCCATGTTCGCGAAAAATGTTCTCCCCGAACGGTGCTCGCATGAACCGCCAGGCGCGTGCAGGACACCGACGCCGCCGCCAACCGCCCGTGCAGGCGCTGCGCCAATGCGCGACCCGCGAAGGCCGCCGCGTCCACCCGGTCGACCGGCGGATCGCACCGCATCTCCACCTCCAGATCCGGCGGCAACGGCCGCGCCGACGGCGGACGCTCCGGTTCGGCGCGGGCGCCGCGGTGCGCGGCGACCGCGTCCGCGCCGAACCGGGAGGCCACCGCGACCGGGGTCAGCGCGGCAAACGCCCCCACCGTTCGCACCCCGAGCCGGTGCAGCAGGTCGACCAGGTCGGCACGGCTCCCGGCCGCCAAGGCGGGCTCGGCGGCGAGTTCCCCGATCGGAAGCGGCGCGAGGAAGCGCGCCCCCGACCCCGGCGGCACCAGCGCCGACCGCCGGGCCGCGACGACCGCGGTGGACAACTCGTCCGCGACACCGACCTGACACTCCACCCCGACCGCCGCCACCTCGTCGACCAACCGTTCGGCAGCGGCCTCCTCCGACCCGAAGTACCTGGCGAGCCCGCCTGCGGCGAGAACCAGCAGTCCGGGGCGCAGCACCTCCACCCCGGGCGCCGCCGCGTCCACCGCGGCCGCCACCGGCTCGAATACCCGGGCGTCGCGGCCGTCGTCCGCGGCCAGCACGTGCAGCCGCGGGCACCGCGCCTGCGCGTCCCGTCTCCGCAGGCCGGGCGTGACGCCCTCGGCTCGCGCGGTCGCCGAGCACGCGACGACCCGGTTCCCGGACATCACCGCCACCGGTTCGGCGGGCGACAGGTCCGCGGTCGCGGCGGCGGCGACGGCGGGCCAGTCCGCGCACCACAGCGCAAGGACCCGCGATCCCCCGGCGCTCACGCCACGCCGCCTTCGAACTCCGGCCTGCGCCGCGCGACATCGGCCCCGGCGGTCCACTCCACCCTGCCCCGGCCGGGGCAGAGGTCGACGCACGCGGTCCGCCGCCCGAAGGCCCGCCCCTCGGCGCCGACAGCGAGTCGCAGCCCGCGCAGCCGTCCGGTTCCGCCTCCCAGCCCGTCGTAGCCTCGGATGGTGGCGTCGAGCCGTATCTCCGCCCCGCTCCACCGCCCACCGGCGACCACCAGCGTTGCGCCCTTGCTCCTGGCCCGGGCCACCACGGCCCGGGCCCGCGACGGCGGCACCACCATCCCGCCGAGTCCCAGCACCACCAGATCCAGCCCGTCGAGCAGCACCGCCGCCACCTCGACGGGATCCGGTCCCGGGTCGGGGATCACCGCCAGCCTGCCGAGTTCGGCACCCATCTCGGCCGCGGCAAGCAGCCCGAGACGGGGCTGACCGATCACCGCCGCGTTCCCACCGGAGGCCGTCACCTCGGCCAGCAACCCAACGAGTAGGGAGCCAGCACCCGCAACGGTGACCACCGACCCGCGCGGGAGCCCCCCGTGCGGCAGCAGGCCCGCCAGCACCGACGGCACCGGGAGCACCGGACGGCCGCGCCCATCAGACCCGGAAACGGGATCCGGTCGAGCCGCCACCGATTCGCCCCGTGCAGGCACCGCTGCCATCCGCCGCCGCAACTGCTCGAGCCGCTCCTGCCGGGACAACCCGGCCAGGTCGGCGGCGAGACCCGTCCCACCCACCACTCCAACTCCGTCCACGCACGCAACTCGACACACGACTCACGAGGCCGTGGCACCACCGTGGGGAAGACGCGGGGCCAGCAGATACCAGAACATTATCGAACATTTATTCGAACATGCTCAGTAAAGCCGACTCCGTCGACCCCGTCAAGGCGTGAGATAACCGCTGCTCACGGCTCCGAACGCGGGCGCCGTCGGCGGGTCGACTACCCTCACGGTGTGGCGGATCAGGGGCAGCGCATCGTCGGACCGGACCATTTGGTGGCCGGCCGGCACCGCCTGCGCTCGAAACTCGGCGGCGGCGGCATGGGGTCGGTCTGGCTGGCCACCGACACCCTCCTCGACCGCGAGATCGCCCTCAAGCAGATCAGCTTTCCCGACGACCTCACCCCCGAGGGCGCCGCCGAGGTCCGGGCCCGCGCCATGCGTGAGGGCAGGCTTGCCGCGCGCCTGTCCCACCCGCACGCCATCGCCATGTACGACGTCACCCTTGAGGGCGACGATCCGTGGCTGGTGATGGAGTACATGCCCTCCCGCAGCCTCGCGCAGGCACTCGGCGTCACCGAGACGCTGCCCCCGCCGCAGGTCGCCCAGATCGGCGCGCAGGTGGCCGCCGCCCTCGCCGAGGCGCACGCCGCGGGCATCATCCACCGCGACGTCAAACCGGGCAACATCCTGATCGCCGACCGCGGCCCCGACGCGGGCACCGTCAAGATCAGCGACTTCGGCATCTCCCGCGCGCGCGGCGAGGACCAGACCGCCCGCAGCTCGGTGATCGCGGGCACCCCCGCCTTCTTCGCGCCCGAGGTGGCCCGCGGCGCCGATCCAACCGAGGCGTCGGACGTATTCTCGCTCGGCGCAACACTGTTCACCGCGACCGAGGGGCAGCCGCCGTTCGGCATCGACGAGGACACCCGTGCGCTGCTGCACCGGGTCGCCAAGGCCGAGATCATGCGTCCGGTCCGCAGCGGCGCCCTCACTGACGTGCTGCTGCGCATGCTCGAACCCGATCCGGCGCGGCGCCCCACGATGATCGAGGCCCGGGATCTGTTGGCGCGCAGTGCCGCAGGAACCGACAACGGGATCGCCTACGTCCTCGACGCGCCGCTGCGGGAGCCGGACGGGACGGTTCCGTTCTGGGCTCGTCGGGGCGCATCGGGCGGATCGCCCCGGCCCGGCCGCCGCCTCCCGTCGAGCACCTCCGGCGGGCTGACTGCCGTCCCGCAACCGGTGCCCCTGCAGTCCGTGCACCGGCCGAGTCAGCAACGTCCGCAACCACCGGCGTTCGAGCCGAAGCGCCCCGGCCCCGGCATCCCGGTCCCGCTGATCGCGGCGCTGGTCGTCGCGGCCCTGCTGATCGTGATCCTGGTCGTCGCGCTCGTCGCCTGACCGCGATGGCAACGCGGCTCCGGCGGCAGCCGGTCCGGCGTCACTCGATCCGGCGGCGATGCGCCCAGCGCGTCAGGGCATTCCGGTTGGACTGCTGCGTCTTTCGAAGCACGTTCGATGCATGGGTCTCCACCGTCTTCACCGAGATCACCAGCGTCTCGGCAATCTCGCGGTACGTGTAGCCGCGGGCAAGCAAACGAAGCACCTCGAGTTCCCGAGGGGTCAGTGAATCCAGTTCGGGATCGAGCGGCGGCTCCGGTGCCGTCGACCGTCCGGTGAAGGAGTCCAGAACGAAACCGGCAAGCCGCGGACTGAACACCGCGTCCCCGCCCGCGACCCTGCGCACCCCGTCGGCGAGTTCGTGCCCGGAGATCGTCTTCGTCACGTAGCCCCTGGCACCCGAACGGATCACCGCGATCACGTCCTCCGCTGCGTCGGAGACGCTCAGCGCCAGGCACACCGGGCCGGGCTCGATCGCCCGCAGCACGGCAACCCCACCGCCATCCGGCATGTGCACGTCGAGCAGCACCACGTCCGGCGTTGACGCGTTGATGCCCGCGACGGCCTCCGCGACCCCGCCCGCCTCACCGACCACCTCGATGTCGGGCTCCGACGCGAGTTCGGCACGCACCCCGGAACGGAAGACCGCGTGATCGTCGACCAGGAACACCCGAAAGGCGGTGCCCGGGGTGCCCACCCCGGGCCCTGCGGACGACGTCACCTGTACTGCTCCTTCGGGGTTGCGCTGCTGCTCGGGGGTTCGGCCTGCTTCGACCACTCTAGGTCAGCGTCGTCGCCGGTTTCCGGACCACCCAACGGCATCCCGATCCGGATCTCGGTTCCGCGTCCGATCGCGGACTCCACGGAGACGTCGCCGCCGCGACGCTCGACCCGCGCCCGGATCGACTTCGCCAGCCCCTGCCGATCGGTGGGGATCGCGGCCGGGTCGAAGCCGACGCCACGGTCGCGCACGTACACATTGACCTGAGTGGCCTCCGCCTCCGCGAACAGGTCGACGGTGGACTCGCCGGAATGCTTGGCGGCGTTGACCAGCGCCTCCCTGGTGGCACCGAGGACGGCAGCAACGGCCTCCTTCGGCAGACCCGATTCCTCCTCGGGGACGTCGAGTCGCACATCGCCGACGGTCACGGTCTGCACCGCGATGCCGTGCTGGTCCTCGACCTCACCGGCGATGGTGCGCAGTGCCTCGGCGAGGCTGGCGTGCGCGGCCTCCCCCTCACCGAACAACCATCGACGCAGTTCGCGTTCCTGCCCACGGGCAAGCCGCAGCACCTCCTGCGGGCGGTCCGACTGCTTCTGAATCAGCGCGAGGGTCTGGAGGACGGAATCGTGTAGGTGCGAGGCGATCTCCTCGCGTTCCTCGTTGCGGATGCGGGCCGCCCGCTCCTTGCCGAGGTCCCGCCACAGTCGCAGCCACAGCGGGACGGTGAGCAACCCGATGCCGACGAGGGTGACGACGGCGGCGAGCAGCGACGACTGCAGCGACGCCAGGTCCACCTGGGCGAGCACCACGACGCCGAGGCCCAGCACGATCAGGGAGATCCCGCCGAGCACCCGCGCCCAGGTGAGCACCGTCGACCCCTGCGGCAGCCCGAACACCGAGCGGGGCCCATTCGAGTCGTACTCGCGCCAGACAAGGGCCGCGCCGACGGCCACCACCGCGACCGGGACGAGCACCTCCGCTGCGGTGCCGCTGACCAGCAGGGCCAGTCCCCCGGACAGGGCAAGGCCGAGCACAGCGAGGCCGAGGGCCCTGCGCCGTTCGGCGGGACTCGGCCGTTCGGTGTCGCTGCCGGGTGGGGTGAAGATCCACAGCAGTCCGTAGGCGACGATGCCCGCACCCGCGAGCCCACCGAGCAGGACGAACGCGACCCGGACCTTGAAGACGTCGACCCCGAGATGGTCGGCAACGCCACCGGCGACACCGCCGATCACCCGACCACCGACACGGCGCTCGAGGCGAGGATGGGTCACCTCACCCGGGACCTGGACACGCGGAATCGGCTGCACATCTTCGATCGTGGCACGATCGCGCCCGGGGGCGCATCAGGGTGGACCCTGATACCGCACCGGGCAAGCACCGAAAGATCAGGGTTCATCCCTGATGTGCTGGCGGTGCGCCGGCCACGACGATGGTGGGCATGAGCACACCGAGTTTCTCCGAGCAGCTGAACCAGTTGTGGCGAACCCGGCCCGCGCGGCTGCCCCGGCAGGGGCCCGTCGCCGGGGTCGCGGCGGGCATCGGTCACCGGTACGACGTCGACCCGGTCCTGGTCCGGGTGGCGTTCGTGGTCTCGACCCTGTTCGGCGGCGCGGGCATCGTCCTGTATCTCGCCGGCTGGCTGCTGCTGCCGCGGGCCGGTGACCCCACCTCGGCCGCCGAGTCCCTGGTCGGACGCGGGCACAGCTCCGAGTCGGGAACGAAGACCATCGTGCTGGTGGTCGCGCTGCTGATCGCGGTGAGCACCCTCGGCCCGATCGGGGTCAACTTCGGCGGGTCCGGTCTGATCAGCATGGCGTTGATGCTCGGCGGGCTGTGGCTGCTGTTTCAGCGCCGCCCGGAACCGCCTGCGCTGCCCGCGGGCACCGACCCGTGGTTCGGTATCACGCAACCCGCGTCCGGCTTCCCCGGCACGGTCGGGCCCGCGACCGGCCAGTACACCGCACCGGGCGTGTTCACGACCCTCCCGCAGAGCTATCAGCCGGACAGTGAATCGACAACGGCCGCAAGCACTCCCACACCGCCTCCCGGCGAACCGCAGGGGTCATCGACGCCGGACCCGATTGCCCCGGCCGCGGCGGCCGATCCTCGGGAGCATGGCCCCACCGACCCCCCGGCGTGGGACCCGCTCGGCGTCGCCCCGTTCGCGTGGGACCTGCCCGAGCCCGCACCCGCCCCCGCGCCCGTGTCTGCACCGCGGTCCCGGCCGAAGTCCCGGCTGACGTCGGTGGTGATCGGCCTCGCGATCCTGGCCTCGGTTGCCGCGTGGGCGATAGGCGCCGCCACCGATGGGACGTGGATGACGCCGGGCCGGATCGGCGCGGTGGGGCTGGCGGTGATCGGAGCGGGCATGGTCGTCGGCGCGTTCCTGCGCCGCGGCTACGGGCTCCTCGTTGTCACGGGCCCGCTCGCCGGGTTCGTCGTCCTCGCCTCCCTGATCGGTCCGATCGACTGGAGCAGCCACAATGTCGGCAGTCGCACCTGGACACCGCTGACCGCGGCGGACCTTGAACCCGAGTACACCAGCGAGCTCGGCGACTTCGTGCTCGACCTGCGGGGCGTCACGCTCACCGAGGACAAGACCGTCGCCGTCGAGGCGGGGGTCGGCACCTTCACGGTGCTGGTTCCCGAAAACATGAACGTCGTCAACCACTGCTCGATCGCGATCGGCGACGTCCGGTGCCTCCCGGAGGGACTGAGCGGCGGCTCCGACGGGACCGACGGCCCGGTCCTGACCCTGAACATGGATGGCCGCATTGGAGACCTGGAGGTTCGTCGTGGCTGAGAACATCGAATCGGGAGCGACGACCGGCACCAGCCGACGCCCGTCCGCGGCCCTGCTGCTGTCGGGGCTGGCCGCGTTGCTGGTCGCCCTGTGGGCGTTGGTCGGGCCGGACCGTCTCGGCGCGCTCGGCGACTGGCAGTTCACCTGGGTGCTGGTGCTTGCCGCCGTCGTCGTCGGGGTCGTGCTGGTGATCGCCCCGGGCCGCCGGAAGTAGGCGGGGCTCAGATGCCGGGAAGCGCGAACAGCATGCCGCCGCCCGGGAAGGCGCCGAACATGCCGCCACCACCGAACAGGCCCATCCCGCCACCACCGGGGAATCCGGGCAGCATTCCCCCGCCGTTGAGTACCCCGCCCTCGTTTCCCCAGATCAGTCCCTGATTCAGCGGTCCCTGCTCACCCAGGGGACCGCCGCCGCCGAGCAGACCGTTGCCGGTGCCCGCCCCGCCGAGGTTCTCGTTCTCGGTCCAGTTGTTGTTCCAGCCGTCACCGCGACCCTTGTTGTGGTTCCACCCCTTGTTGTGGCTGTTGTTCCACTGGGGATTGTCATTGTGGGTGTCGGCACGCACCTGAACGATCGCCGGAGCGGCCGTCGGAGCGGCCGAGGCCACCGCGGTTCCGGCCACCACCATCGGGACGGCGACCAACACACTCGCGGCGGCGAGGCCGAGCAGCCGCCTGCATCCATTGCGTGGATTCGTCTTCATCACACGCCTCCCATACCGTCTCCCCCCAGTCAACGCCCGATCGGCGCCGACGGCCAGTGCCGTCGACGCCGATCGGGGCCCGCGAGGTCAGTGCGTCGGGCTCACTCCCACTCGATGGTTCCCGGCGGCTTGCTGGTCACGTCGAGCACGACACGGTTGACGTCCGGCACCTCGTTGGTGATCCGGGTGGAGATGCGTTCGAGGACGTCATAGGGCAGCCGGGTCCAGTCCGCGGTCATCGCGTCCTCGCTGGAGACCGGGCGCAGCACGATCGGGTGACCGTAGGTGCGGCCGTCGCCCTGGACGCCGACGCTACGCACGTCCGCGAGCAGCACCACCGGGCACTGCCAGATCTGGCCGTCCAGGCCAGCGGCGGTGAGCTCCTCGCGGGCGATGGCGTCCGCCTGACGCAGCAGGGTGAGACGCTCGCGGGTCACCTCGCCGACGATGCGGATCGCCAGGCCCGGGCCCGGGAATGGCTGGCGCGCAACGATTTCCTCGGGCAGACCGAGGGCGCGGCCGACGGCGCGGACCTCGTCCTTGAACAGCAGCCGCAGCGGCTCGACGAGGGCGAACTGCAGGTCCTCGGGCAGCCCGCCGACGTTGTGGTGGCTCTTGATGTTGGCGGTGCCGGTGCCGCCGCCGGACTCGACGACGTCCGGGTAGAGGGTGCCCTGCACCAGGAACTCGACGGCCTCGCCGTGCGCGGCGGACTCGCCGAGCACCTCGCTGACGGCGCCCTCGAAGCTGCGGATGAACTCGCGGCCGATGATCTTGCGCTTGGCCTCCGGGTCGGACACGCCGTCGAGCTCGCCGAGGAAGGTGTCGACGGCGTCGACGGTGATCAGCTTGGCGCCGGTGGACGCGACGAAGTCCTGCTGCACCTGCTCGCGCTCGCCTGCCCGGAGCAGCCCGTGGTCGACGAAGACGCAGGTGAGCCGGTCGCCGATCGCGCGCTGCACCAACGCGGCCGCGACCGCCGAGTCGACGCCGCCGGACAGGCCGCAGATGGCCTTGCCGTCGCCGACCTGCGCCCGGACCTGCTCGATCAGACCCTCGGCGATGTTCGCGGCGGTCCAGGTCGGGGCGATGCCCGCGATCTCCCGCAGGAAGCGGGTCAGCACCTGCTGGCCGTGCGGGGAGTGCAGGACCTCCGGGTGGTACTGAACACCGGCCAGTCGGCGCGCGCGGTCCTCGAACGCGGCGACGGGGGCGCCCGCGCTGGTGGCGGTCACCTCGAAGCCGTCCGGGGCGTCGGTGACCGCGTCACCGTGGCTCATCCACACCGGCTGCGTGGTCGGCAGGCCCTCGTGCAGGATGCCGCCGTCGACGCTGAGCTGAGTGCGGCCGTACTCCCGGGTACCGGTGTGCGTGACGGTGCCGCCGAGCGCGCCGGCCATCGCCTGAAAGCCGTAGCAGATGCCGAAGACCGGGATGCCGTGGTCGAACAGCCGCGGATCAAGCTTCGGCGCGCCGTCGGCGTACACGCTGGACGGTCCGCCGGACAGGATCACCGCCGCCGGCTTGCGGGCCACGATCTCCTCGACGGTCGCCGTGTGCGGCACCACCTCGGAGTAGACGCTGGCCTCACGGACCCGGCGTGCGATCAGCTGCGCGTACTGCGCACCGAAGTCGACGACGAGGACCGGATTCTGCTGGCTGGGGCCGGAATGCTGGGTGTCTGCCACCCGCCCAGTCTAATGTGTGGCCGCGCCCACCCGGATCGGCGGTCAGGCCGCCCCGGTGCCCGACGGTTCCTGCGTCGGCTCGACACCGGGACGGACCGGGGTGATCGGCAGCATCAGCGCGCCCGGGGCCCCGGCCGGAACCACCGGGGCGTTCGGGGCCACCGGCTCGATCCGCCGGTACGCCTGCCCCTGCTCGGGTCGAGAGTCCTTCTCCCCCTTGTTCGGCCACAGCGACGCCGCCCGCTCCGCCTGTGCACTGATCGTCAGGGACGGGTTCACCCCGAGATTGGCCGACACCGCGGATCCGTCGACCACGCTGAGCGTCGGATACCCGTACACCCGGTGGTAGGGATCGATGACCCCGTGACCCGGATCCGATCCGATGACGGCCCCACCGAGGAAGTGCGCGGTGAGCGGGATGTTGAACACCTCGCCCCAGGTGCCGCCCGCGACGCCGTCAATCTTGTCGGCGATCCGCCGGGTCGCCTCGTTGCCCGCCGGGATCCAGGTCGGGTTCGGCTCCCCGTGCCCCTGCCTACTGGTGACCTTGCGGCGACCGAACAGGCCGCGCTTGGTGTAGGTGGTGATCGAATTGTCGAGGTTCTGCATGACGAGCGCGATGATCGTCCGCTCGCTCCAGTCCTTCACCGACAGCATCCGCAGCATCTGCGCGGGGTTCGCGGCGATGATCTTCAGCAGCTTCACCCAGCGCGGCGTGCTACCCCCGCCGTCGGTCATCAGGGTCTGCAGCAGGCCCATCGCATTGGAGCCCTTGCCGTAGCGGACCGGTTCGATGTGGGTGTCCGAGGTGGGATGGAACGACGACGTGATCGCGACGCCCCTGGTGAGGTCCATCGCCGGATCAACCTTCATCTTCCCCGCACCGACGATGGATTCGGAGTTGGTGCGGGTCAGCTCGCCGAGCCGGTCGGACAGCCTCGGCAGCGCGCCGGTGTCCTTCATCCGGTGCAGCAGGTGCTGGGTGCCCCAGGTGCCCGCGGCGAGGACGACATGCTGGGCGGTGTAGGTCCGCTGCTGGCGGCGGACCTTCGCGCCGGTGCGATGCGTCCGCACCTCCCAGGTGCCGTCCGCCGCCTCGCGCAGCGAGTCCACCGTCGTCATCGGCACGATCGTCGCCCCGGCCAGCTCCGCGAGGCCGAGGTAGTTCTTGACGAGGGTGTTCTTGGCCCCGTGCCTGCAGCCGGTCATGCATTCACCGCACTCGATGCAGCCGGTGCGGGCCGGTCCGACACCGCCGAAGTAGGGGTCGTCGACCGTCGCGCCCGGCTCCCCGAAGAACACCCCGACCGGGGTCTGGATGAAGGTATCGCCGACGCCCATGTCATCGGCGACGGACCTGATGATCTCGTCGGCGGGCGTCATGTGCGGGTTCTGCACGACGCCGAGCATCTTCCTCGCCTGCTCGTAATGCGGCGTGAGCTCCGCGTCCCAGTCGGTGATCTCCCGCCACTGCGGGTCCTGGAAGAACGAGGTCGGCGGCTTGTAGAGGGTGTTCGCGTAGTTGAGGGAGCCGCCGCCGACGCCGGCACCAGCAAGGATCAGGACGTCGTGCAGCAGGTGCACCCGCTGGATCCCGTAGCAGCCGAGGGCGGGTGCCCAGAGGAAGCGCTTGAGGTCCCAGCTGGTCTTCGCGAAGTCCGCGTCCGCGAACCGGCGTCCGGCCTCGAGGATCCCGACCCGGTACCCCTTCTCGACCAGCCGCAGCGCCGTGACGCTGCCGCCAAATCCGGAGCCAACGATCAGGACGTCGAAATCCGTCGCACGCTTACCCATCAGGAGACCTCCACCGTGAACCTCTTGGTTACTCGCCAGTATGCACCCGGGATCTGTGACCGACCCCACAGGGTGCGGCTTAGCGTAACCATAAGTACCAGAAAGACCCCACCCCTTTGGCGATTGAGCGAACGGAACATTCGCTCGATCTGATCGACTGAACGCTTCCGTTCACTCGGTGGGGGTGGGGTCTGTCGTGGTCGGTGGTGCGGAGCGCGGGGGTCAGGCGCGGACGCTGAGCCCGACCTTCTGGAACTCCTTGAGATCGGAGTAGCCCGCCTTCGCCATCGACCGGCGCAGGCCGCCGACCAGGTTCAGCGACCCGTACGGGTCGTCCGACGGGCCGGTCAGCACGCGGTCCAGGCTCGGGCGGTCACCGAACCCGACCGGCAGCATCGCACCGCGCGGCACGGACGGGTGCGCGGCGGCGGACGGCCAGTACCATCCCCCGCCCGGCGCCTCGGCCGATGCGGCGAGCGGCGCACCGAGCACCGCGGCGTCGGCGCCGCAGGCGATCGCCTTGGCCAGGTCACCGGAGGTGGTGATGTCGCCGTCGGCGATGACGTGCACGTAGCGCCCGCCGGTCTCGTCCAGGTAGTCGCGGCGCGCGGCGGCGGCGTCGGCGATCGCGGTCGCCATCGGGACCCCGATCCCCAGCACCTCACCGGTGGTCGTCGCGCCCTCGGTCGAGCCGTAGCCGACGATGACACCCGCGGCACCGGTGCGCATCAGGTGCAGGGCGGTGCGGTGATCGCTCACGCCGCCCGCGACGACCGGTACATCCAATTCCGAGATGAACGTCTTGAGGTTCAGCGGCTCACCGGCCCCGTTCGCCACATGCTCCGCCGAGATGATCGTCCCGTGGATGACGAGGAGGTCGATGCCCGCCTTGAGCAGGTCCGGGGTCAACGCGCGGGCGTTCTGCGGGCTGACCCGCACCGCGGTGGTGACGCCCGCGTCCCGCACCTGCGCGACCGCGGCGGCCAGCAGGTGGGGCTGGATCGGCGCCGCGTGCAGCTCCTGCAGCTTCCGGATCGGCGCGTCCGGGTCGGCATCCGACTCGGCAAGGTGCACGAGCTCGGCGAGCGTGGCGTCGACGTCGGCGTGCCGACCCCACAGCCCCTCGCCGTTGATCACGCCGAGGCCGCCGCGCTTGCCGAGCTCGATCGCGAAGGACGGCGAGACGAGGGCGTCGGTCGGATGCGCGAGCACCGGAATGTCGAACCGGTAGGCGTCGAGCTGCCACGCCGTCGACACCTCCTTCGACGACCGGGTCCGGCGGGAGGGGACGATGTCGATGTCGTCCAGCTCATAGGTGCGACGGGCGGTTCGGCCCATACCGATCTCAACGAGGTCGCGCACGCGCGCCCCTTTCTTCGATGTGTAGTTGGGTGTGTGGCTAGCGGGCCGCGTAGTTCGGCGCTTCGACCGTCATCGTGATGTCGTGCGGGTGGCTCTCCTTCAGCCCGGCCGCGGTGATCTGCACGAACTGCGCCTCCTGCAGGTGCTCGATCGTGGTCGACCCGGTGTACCCCATCGCCGCGCGCAGGCCGCCGGTCAGCTGATGAATCACCGAGCCGAGCGGGCCGCGGAACGGGACCCGACCCTCGATGCCCTCCGGGACCAGCTTGTCCTCGGAGAGGACGTCGTCCTGGAAGTAGCGGTCCTTCGAGTAGGACTTGCCCTGGCCGCGGCTCTGCATCGCACCGAGCGAACCCATGCCGCGGTAGCTCTTGAACTGCTTACCCCCGACGAGGACCATCTCGCCGGGCGACTCCGCCGTACCCGCGAGCAGGGAACCGAGCATCGCGGTGGAGGCACCGGCCGCGAGGGCCTTGGCGATATCGCCGGAAAACTGAAGACCGCCGTCGGCGATGACCGGAACACCGAGCGGCTTGCACGCCGCGACGGCCTCAAGGATCGCGGTGATCTGCGGTGCACCGACACCGGCGATGACGCGGGTGGTGCAGATCGAGCCGGGTCCGACACCGACCTTGACCGCGTCGACGCCCGCCTCGACCAGCGCCAGCGCCCCGTCGCGGGTCGCGACGTTGCCGCCGATGATCTGGACCCGGTCCCCGACCTCGGCCTTGATCTTGGCGATCATGCCGAGCACCCCGTTCGAGTGGCCGTGCGCACTGTCCACGACGAGCACGTCGACCCCCGCGTCCGTGAGGGCCATCGCGCGGGCCCACGCGTCGTCGCCGACACCGACCGCGGCGCCGACAAGCAGGCGGCCGTCCCGGTCCTTGGTCGCGTTGGGGTGCTGCTCGGTCTTCACGAAGTCCTTGACCGTGATCAGCCCGGTGAGCTTGCCCCGACCGTCGACGATCGGGAGCTTCTCGATCTTGTGACGGCGCAGCAGGCCGAGCGCGGCCTCCGCGGTCACGCCCTCCTGCGCGGTGATCAGGGGCGCCTTGGTCATCACCTCCGACACCGGCCGGTTCTCGTCCACCTCGAACCGCATGTCGCGGTTGGTGATGATGCCGACCAACTGTCCCTGCTCGTCGGTGACCGGCAGACCCGAGATCCGGAATCGCGCGCACATCGCGTCGACGTCGGCGAGGGTGTCGGACGGCGCGCAGGTGACCGGGTCGGTGACCATGCCCGCCTCGGAGCGCTTGACCGTCTCCACCTGAGCGGCCTGCGCCTCGGTCGACAGGTTGCGGTGCAGCACGCCCATCCCGCCCGCGCGGGCCATCGCGATCGCCATCCGGGACTCGGTGACGGTGTCCATCGCGGAACTGACCAGCGGCACGTTCAGGCGGATCGTGCGGGTCAACTGGCTGGAGGTGTCGACCTTGCTCGGGATGACGTCCGATGCCGCGGGAAGCAGCAGCACGTCGTCGAAGGTGAGTCCGAGCATCGCCACCTTGTCGGGGCGGTCTCCGCCGGTGCGCACGTGCCCTCCGGAATTTGTCATGCGGCTTTCGAACCTTTCCTTCGAACGTCGGTTGCGCTGGATCGTCGGCCCTTGCGTGAAGTGACCCAGCCGCGCCCGAGTGGGGTACCCACTGCGCGCCGCTGGTGCCTGCCGATGCGTCGCGGTTTCTTGAGACTGAAACAATGCTCGATCCCCGGCGATGTATTCCCTCAGACCGTTCACCATGGTATCGGCTGCGCGAGGACGCGGGCGAACCCGGTGACCCTACGGGCGTCACCGGGGCCGTAACGGGTGGCGCGGAGGGCCCCGCGCTGCGTACCGTGGGACCTGTGCGTGATCAACTGCCCCCCGGTCTGCCGCCGGACCCGTTCGCCGGCGACCCCTCCGACCCCTCCGCCGCACTGGATGCGATCGAGCCGGGACAGCCCCTCGACCCCCACGAGCGCCTCGCCGTGGAAGAGGACCTCGCCGATCTCGCCGTCTACGAGGCACTGCTCGCGCACCGCGGGATCCGCGGCCTGGTCGTCTGCTGCGACGACTGCCAGCAGGACCACTACCACGACTGGGACATGCTGCGCGCGAACCTGCTGCAGCTGCTCGTCGACGGCACCGTCCGCCCCCACGAACCGGCATACGACCCGGTCCCCGATGCGTACGTGACCTGGGACTACTGCCGTGGGTACGCGGACGCCTCGATGAACGAGGCACTGCACGGCGACGCCTTCGACGCCTGACGCACGGCACGAGAACGGCCCGACACGCGTGACGTGTCGGGCCGTTCTCGTGTGCTGGTGCGCGCTAGCCAGAGGGCGAGGTGTCCGGCGTGAGCGGCCGGGTCTCGATGGTCGCCGTCATCGGCGTGACGACGCGGCTCGACGTCGACGATGCCGTGGTCGGCGCGGGCTCGACGACCGTCGGCTCCGGGACCGTCGTGACCGGCGGGACGGTCGTGATCGGCGGAGCCGTCGTCACCGGCGGCTGGCTCGGCACCTCCGGTGCGATCAGGATCTCGGGCGGGACCGAGGGCTTGGTGGTGACTGCGCTGCCCGGCAGCGACGTCGGCGGCACGGCGGGCAGGGTGGTCGTCGCCCCGGGCACCGAGGTGGTGGTGCCGGGCGGCGCGGTCGTGGTGGTGGTCTTCCCCATGTCGGCCATCAGCCGGTCATGCCAGGCGTTGAGCTCGTCGCGCTTGTCCGTGTCGCTCACATCCCCGACCCGCTTGCTCGCGGATTCCAGCACGGCGATCGCACCCTGCGGGTTGCCGGACTTGATCATCCGTTCCGCCTCTTCGAGGTTGTTCGTCGTGTCGATGCTCGCCACCGTCGAGTTGGCGCGCTGAGTGAAGACGACCTCCTTGACCCGCCACAGCGGATCCCCCGGCTGAGCGTTGTAGGAGAACACGGTCACCCCGGCCATCACGACCGCGATGGCCGCGGCCGCGCCCGCAATCGGGCGCAGCAGCCGAAGTCCGCGCCGCGGCGCCTGCTGGTCGCCGCGTTCCCGATCGACCGCGGCCGCGGCCTCGTCGAGCGTCGGTCCTGCCGGCAGATCGGGACCGACGATCTCGGCTCGCCACCCCGCCAGCAGGGCCGCCAGCCGGTACTCCTCCTCGGTCGAGGTCGGGACGTCGCCACCACCGGCGAGCGCGTCGAGCAGGGCGTCATCGCGTTGCACTGCGCCGAGATCGAACGGTTGCCCGCGCATCTCGTCCGCCAGCGGATCACCCTGCGGCACGGTGAGATCGGCATCGGACGCATCGTGACGCCGCGTCCACTTGTCGTGGCCGCGCTTGCTCCCCCTAGCCATACATCTCACCTGCTTTCGCTACTTCGGTCTTCAACTTCGTGAGCGCCCGGTGCTGGGCGACCCGTACTGCTCCCGCCGTGCTCCCCACGGCGGCGGCCGTCTCCTCCGCCGACAGACCCACTACCAGTCGGAGGATGACGATCTCTCGATGCTTCTCGGACAACGTGCCGAGCAGCGCCTTGACCTGCCTGTTCGTCTCGGAGTCCAGGGCCAGCTTCTCCGGTCCCTCGTCGGCCGACACGACGTCCGGGACCTCGGCCATCGACTCGGCCCGGTTGCGTCCCGCACTGCGGTGCGCGTCGGCCACCTTGTGCGCGGCGATCCCGTAGACGAACGCCATGAAGGGGCGGCCCTGATCCCGATACCGCGGCAGAGCGGTCATCACAGCCAGGCACACCTCCTGCGCCACATCGTCCGCGGACAGGTGTCCCCGCTCCGCGGCTCCGACCCGTGATCGGCAGTACCGCACGACCATGGGTCGGACAAACTCCAGAACCCGAGACAAGGCGACTCGATCGCCCTGCGCTGCCGCAGCGACGGCTGAGTCCAACTCCTCGCTCGTACTACTCATCGACAGACTGTGTCCTGGCGTTACAGTGGCGCCCGCGCGACCGGACGCTCCCGCCGATTGACGGGACGTGTGAAGGATAGCGACCGGTTCTCACGTTTCCCTGAATCGCCCGCCCGCGCGGATGATCCGCGACGCGCTGCGCTGCCTGGCCAGGTCCGCCTCGGGTCCGGGCGCAACGCCGCCGAGCAACATCGCCGCCGCCCACTCCAGCGGAACGAGGTCGTGCTCGCGGCACCGGGCCAGCACCCGCCGCGCCGGGTCGACGGCGGCGGCCGGGTCCGGCCCGGCGCTGACCGCGGCGGCGAGCAGCAGGTCGGACTTGACCTGGTGTCGCGCCGACGGCGACCCCGCAGCCAGGTCGACCGCGGCCGCGGCGTGTCGGCGGCCACGATCCGGGTCGCCCGACACCAGCAACATCTCGGCACTCACCCAGTGCAACCGGATCCGCTGCCGCAGCAACGACTCGTCCGTTTCCCCGTCGAGCAGATCGGCGCACCGCTCGAGCAGCCGGAACCCGAGGGCCGTTCGACCGCAACCGAGGGCGTCGGCGGCGAGTCCGGTCAGTGCGTCGCACCGGGCCGCGACGGCCAACGGTGTCCGGTCGTCGCCGATCACCGCCAACGCTCGCCCATCGTGCGCGGACGCGAGCCGATGCCATCCGAGTTGACGCAACAGGGACGCCTCGGTGCTCGCGGCGAGGGAGGCGAGCACCGCGCCGGGGCGCTCCCGTCGCACCGCGGCCAATTCGGTGCGGGCGGCCGCGTAGCGCCCCTGCCCGCCGAGGGCGACCGCGCGCAGCCAGCGGTCGCGTGCGGATCGCGCCTGCCCGGGCACGGCTCCCGGGGTTGGCCCGAATGCGATGTCGGTGAGATCGGCGGCTGTCGGCACTGGCACGGGGTGAAGCGTAGAGCGCACCCCACGACGGCCCCGATTCGCGTCCGTCACGAAACGTTTCCGGCCGGTTCGACGACCGTTCAGGTCACATTAAGATTTCGACTTGCAAAATTATTGAACTCATTTCCCGGAACCGTCTGCCGATAACCAACAGCCGCGCGATCCGACCCCGCCGAGCGGACCCCACCTCCCCCGCCCCCGCCGAGATGCCCGGTCCGAGCCACCCGAAATCGGCTGCGACCTGCAATAATATCGGCATCCGCCGGGCGAGAACCCGATTCTCCGAGGGGCCCTCGATAATCACGAAATTGTGTCAATGTCCATGAACGGATCGTTAATTCTCGCGTCGCGGGGTATGTAAATCACCACGAACCGAAACTGTTGACGCGATTTCCGCGCCGACTATAACGTTGCCGTTGAAATTGAGTACGCACGTGAACGACCTTCACAGCGGCGCTTCGACCACCGGGGCAGTTCGTGCACCGGGATCGCACGGCGCGGCGCCCCGTGAAGCCAATGCCCGAGCCGACGTCAGGAGCTGGAATGCCGCAACCGAATCACCTCCCCGGCCCGAACGCCGACATCTGGGACTGGCAGATGCACGGACTCTGCCGCGGCGTCGATTCCGCGATGTTCTTCCACCCCGACGGCGAGCGCGGCCGCGCCCGCGCCCAGCGGGAGAACCGCGCGAAGGAGATGTGCAGGCAGTGCCCGGTGCTCGCGCAGTGCCGCACCCACGCCCTGACGGTGTGCGAGCCGTACGGCATCTGGGGCGGGATGTCCGAGGCGGAGCGGGAGGCGCACACCCGCCGCTATCGTCAGCGCATCGCCTCCTGACCCACGACACACGAACGGCCCCGGACGATGTGATCGTCCGGGGCCGTTCGCCGCGTCTACCGCGGCGCGGGGAGCCTAGTGGCTGTGCCCGTGCCCGTGGCCTGCGTCCTCGTCCTCGGCCGGCTTCTCGACGACCGCGGACTCGGTGGTGAGCACCATCCGCGCCACGGACGCCGCGTTGACGACCGCGGAACGGGTCACCTTCACGGGGTCGACGACACCGTCGGCGAGCAGGTCCCCGTAGGTGAGGGTCGCCGCGTTGAATCCGTGCCCCTTCGGCGCCTCAGCGACCTTGCTGACGACGACGGACCCGTCGAGCCCGGCGTTGGTGGCGATCCAGTACAGGGGCGCCTGGACCGCGGTCCGGACCACCTCGACACCGGTCGCCTCGTCACCGGACAGCGATGCGGCGAGCTCGGTCAGGGCCTGCGCCGCCTGCACGATGGCGGAACCGCCGCCGGGGACGATGCCCTCCTCGACCGCGGCCTTGGCCGCGTTGACGGCGTCCTCGACGCGGAACTTGCGTTCCTTGAGGTCGGTTTCGGTGGCCGCGCCGACCTTGATGACCGCGACGCCGCCCGCGAGCTTCGCGAGGCGCTCCTCGAGCTTCTCGCGATCCCAGTCCGAGTCGGTGTTCTCGATCTCGCGACGCAGCTGGCCGACGCGGACGTCGATGTCGGCCTGGGTGCCCGCACCCTCGACGATGGTTGTCTCGTCCTTGGTGACGACGACACGCCGCGCCGAACCGAGCAGGTCGAGGCCCGCGTCCTTGAGGGACAGCCCGACGTCGGTGTTGACGACGGTGCCGGCGGTCACGACCGCGAGGTCGTCGAGGAACGCCTTGCGGCGGTCACCGAAGTACGGCGCCTTGACGGCGACGGCCTTGATCGTCTTGCGGATCGAGTTCACGACGAGGGTGGACAGGGGCTCGCCCTCGATGTCCTCGGCGATGATCAGGACCGGCTTGCCCGACTCGGCGATCTTCTCGAGCAGCGGCAGGAAGTCCGGCAGCGAGCTGATCTTGTCGCGGTAGAGCAGCACCGACGCGTCCTCGAGCACGGCCTGCTGTGCGTCGATGTCGGTGATGAAGTACGGCGAAAGGAAGCCCTTGTCGAACTGGACGCCCTCGGTGACGACCAGTTCGGTCTGCAGGGTCGAGGACTCCTCGACCGTGACGACGCCGTCGGTGCCGACCCGCGTCATGGCCTCGCCGACCAGTCCGCCGATCTCCTCGTCGCGCGAGGAGACGGTCGCGACCTGGGCGATGGCCTCCTTGCCCTCGACCGGGGTCGCCGCGGCGAGCAGGGCCTCGGACACCGCATCGGCGGCCTTGGCGATGCCGACGCCGAGCGCGATCGGGTTGGCGCCAGCCGCGACGTTCTTCAGGCCCGCCTTGACGAGCGCCTGCGCGAGAACCGTCGCGGTGGTGGTGCCGTCGCCCGCGACGTCGTTGGTCTTGGTCGCGACGGACTTGACCAGCTGCGCGCCGAGGTTCTCGAAGGGATCCTCGAGCTCGATCTCGCGGGCGATGGACACGCCGTCGTTGGTGACGGTCGGGCCGCCGAACGCCTTGGCGAGCACGACGTGCCTGCCGCGGGGTCCGAGGGTGACCTTGACCGCGTCGGCGAGCTGGTCGACGCCACGCTCGAGTGCGCGACGCGCGGTCTCGTTGAATTCGATCTGCTTGGACATGGGTGCTGTTGCTCCTGGGAGGTCCTGGACGAGATCCGCCCCGGGTCCTTGTCGGGACGCCGGGGCGGATGCACGTGGCTTACTTGGAGATGACAGCCAGCACGTCGCGCGCCGACAGGATCAGGTACTCCTCGCCGGCGTACTTGATCTCGGTTCCGCCGTACTTGCTGTAGATGACGGTGTCGCCCTCCTGGACGTCGAGCGGAATCCGCTTCTCGCCGTCTTCGTCCCAGCGGCCGGGGCCGACGGCGACAACGGTGCCCTCCTGGGGCTTTTCCTTCGCCGTGTCGGGGATGACCAGGCCAGAGGCGGTCGTCGTTTCGGCCTCGTTGGCCTGGACGAGGATCTTGTCCTCGAGCGGCTTGATGTTCACGCTCGCCACGATGAGCCCTCCACTTTCGGGGTTTCCAGCGCCCAGGGCTGCTCCCCGGGCAAGTAGGTTGTAGTGCACGCATACGGCGCCTCGCGCGGTCCCGTCGTCGCGGGTGCCGGGACCGGGTCGGTGCCAACTAGCACTCTATACATGCGAGTGCCAGCGCTCAAGACATCGGACTGCTCACCTCGCGGGCTTCGCCGCGGGCGAAATCCGCGGAGTCGCCCCTCCGGTGCCCTACAGTCGCACCGTGGCGAACCTGAACAGGCGTGACTTCCTCGGCCTGGCCGGGCTCGGCGCGGCGGGCCTCCTCGGGGTCGGCGCACTGGGCCGGGCGCCGTGGGGCACCTGGTACGCGGCGGCGGACACCGCGGCCATCGCCGGAACCACCCTCGAGACCGTCGCCGCCCCGGTCGGCGCGGCCGGCTACCGCACCCTCACCGCCGGGCCCGGCCTGCCGATGATCGTGCGGGGCGAACTCGCCGAACCGAGGCCGGGGCGCGAGGACCGCCGCACCGCGCTGGCCGCCCTCGTTCAGCTGACCGACTTGCACATCCTGGACGCACAGTCGCCGATGCGGTTCGAGTACGTCCACCAGTTCACCGGGTCCGCGTTCCGCCCCCAGGAGACGCTGACCACGCAGGGCCTGGTCGCGCTGGTCGCGCGGGTCAACGCGCTGGGCCGGGGACCGCACACGCGCCGCGACTTCGACGCGGTGGTCACCACCGGCGACAACACCGACAACAAGGAACACGCGGAGCTGAACTGGTTCCTTGCCGCGCTCAACGGCGGCACCTTCGTTCCGAACACGGGTGCGGCCGGCCGCTACGAGGGGGTGCAGAATTCGGGCTCGGAGCTGTACTGGAACCCGGAGTCCGACCTCCCCGACCGCTACCAGCGTGCCGGGTTCCCGCCGATGCCCGGCCTGCTGGGCGCCGCCCTGCGCCCGGTCACCAGCCCCGGCCTGCGCACCCCCTGGTACTGCGTGTTCGGCAACCACGACGACGCGGTCCAGGGCACCGTGCCGAGCGGCATCGGCCCGCTGGAGGCGATGTACACCGGCGGGCTCAAGATCGAATCACCGAACTCGGAGCAGGCCAGGGCGATCGGCAGCGCCGCCAGCGCCGACCCCGGCGCGCTGGTCGCCGCGCTTGCCGCGGTCACCACACCGCCGCGGATCGTCACCCCGGACCCGGCCCGGGCACCGTTCACCCCGCGCCAGTTCATCGCCGCGCACCTCGATCCGGAGAACACCGGGCCGGGCCCGGTGGGACACGGGTTCGCCCCCGACGCCGGCGAGACCGGCATCGGGTACTACACCTTCGAGATCGCGCGCGGCGGCGGTGCCGTCCCCGAACTCCCGAGCGTGGTCGGCATCAGCATGGACTCAACCAACCGCGCAGGCTTCGTCGAGGGCTCGCTCGGCGAGGCGCAGTTCCGGTGGATCGAGCGCACCCTCGAGGCGGGCAGCAGCCGCCACCATGACCGGGACGGGCGGGTCGTCTCCCGAGCCGTCGACGACACCTGGTTCCTGCTGTTCAGCCACCACACCAGCGACACGATGGACAACCTGCTGCCCGACCCCGAGAATCCGGGCGAACGCCGGTACGGCGGCGGCGAACTGGTGGATCTGCTGCACCGGTTCCCGAACGTGCTCGGGTGGGTCAACGGCCACACTCACCAGAACCGGATCACCCCGCACCCGGGTGCGACGCCCGCGCAGGGTTTCTGGGAGATCAACACCGCCTCCCACGTCGACTTCCCGCAGCACGCGCGGGTGATCGAGGTCACCGACAACGGGGATGGCACGATCTCCCTGCTGACCACCCTGAACGAAGCCGACAGCCGCTACGAGGTGCGGCACGGCGACCACTCCCCCGCCGGCCTGGCGTCGCTGTACCGGGAGCTGTCGTTCAACGACATCCATGCGGACGCCGCGCTGTTCGGCGGCCCGGGCGACCACAACACCGAACTGCTGCTGCCGTCCCCGCGCGGCTGAGCACCGCCCCGGGATCGACACGCTGACCAGCACAGATCACACCTCGTATTTGTTGAATACGAAATGCAAGTAATATACCGTCGCTCACGTGCAGCTAACCAAGTTCACGGACCTCGGGCTGCGCGTGATGATGCGCCTGGCCGTCGCCCCCGGAGGCGGTGGACTCACGACCGGCCAGGTCGCGGAAGAGATGGCGATTCCCTACACGCACACCACGAAGGTGGTGCTGCGGCTGAAGGAACTCGGCATGGTCGAAGCCCGCCGCGGTCGGGGCGGCGGGCTCTCGATCACCGAACGGGCCCGCGGCACCTCCGTCGGCTGGCTCACCCGCCGCCTCGAGGGCGACGACGAGGTGGTCGCCTGCGACGGCGCCACCCCCTGCCCCCTGCGGCACGGCTGCCGGTTGCGGGGCGCACTGCGCCGAGCGCAGGACGCCTTCTACACCGCCCTCGACGACATCACGATCGACGACCTCGTCCGCGAACCCGACACCCGGGTCCTGCTCACCCTCTCCGTCCCGCGATCGGAGTAGGGCAGGTCAGGCCGCGTCCCTGCGGCGGCGCCCCGCACGGACGGCAGCGGTGATCACCCGGAGCCCGATCGCGAGCAGCACCAGATTCCCGACGATCTGCACCGACACCACGGCCCTCGCCGTCTCGGTCTCGGCGACGATGTCCCCGAAGCCCACCGTCGAGAAGCAGACGAGGGTGAAGTACAGCGCATCCAGCTTGGACAGCGGCTCGCTGAAGCTGTCGACCGCCGCCTGCGACAGCAGGTGGTAGACGGTGGCGTACGCCAGTAGGTAGGTGGGCACCGAGACCGCGAGCGCCTCGATCGACTGCACCCCCGGATAGCGGGCGGTGACGATCCTGCGGATCTGCCAGCCGAAGACCACGGTCACCACCAGCAGGCCGATCACCAGCCCGGCCACCGCGGACAGCGATGCGAGATCGTGCATCGGCACCAGGAAGTACACGACGACCAGCAGTGTCGCGGTGAGCACCGGACGGAGCACCGCCCGGCGGATCAGCGTGCGCTGCGCCGACCTCGAGAGCGCGGCGAAACCCGCTCCGCCGCCGGGAACGTCACCGTTCCCGTCAGCGGACATCGCCCGCGACCGAGGACTGGCTGACGGTGACGGACAGGCCGGGGTCGGTCGCGACGGTCAGCGGCGACGGCGCAGCGCCACCGGCGATGACGTGGGCACCGAGTGCGGCGATCATCACGCCATTGTCGGTGCACAGCCGAGGCTTCGGGATCCGAAGCGTCAATCCGGCCGCCGCGCAGCGTTCCTCGGCGAGCGACCGGATCCGCGAGTTGGCGGTGGCACCGCCGCCGAGAACCAGGGTGTCCACCCCAACATCGGTCGCGGCGCGCACCGCCTTCATCGTCAGCACGTCGGCGACGGCCTCCTGAAACGAGGCGGCGACGTCCGGGATGGACACCGGCTCACCGGCCCGCTCCTTCGACTCCACGTAGCGGGCGACCGCCGTTTTGAGCCCGGAGAACGAGAAGTCGTGCCGCGCGTCTCGCGCCCCGGTCATGCCGCGCGGGAAGGCGATTGCGTTCGGGTCACCGTCGCGGGCCGCGGCGTCGAGCGCGGGCCCGCCGGGGAAGCCGAGGCCGAGCAGTCGCGCCACCTTGTCGAACGCCTCGCCGGCCGCGTCGTCGACCGTCGTGCCGAGCTCCTCGATCGGCCGGGCGAGGTCCCGCACGTGCAGCAGGTGGGTGTGCCCGCCGGAGACGAGCAGCGCCACGCACGGCGGCATCGGTCCGTGTTCGAGGGTGTCGACGGCGACGTGACCGCCGAGATGGTTGAGCGCGTAGAACGGCACATCCCAGGCGGCGGCGTAGGCCTTCGCGGCGGCAGCACCGACGAGCAGCGCCCCGGCCAGTCCGGGACCGATCGTGACGGCCAGCGCGTCCGGCTTCGCGATCCCGGCCTGCGCGAGGGCGCGCCGCATCGTCGGGACGATCGCCTCGAGGTGGGCGCGGGAGGCGACCTCCGGGACGACCCCGCCGTAGCGGGCGTGCTGATCGACGCTGGACGCGACCTCGTCCGCGAGCAGTTCGCAGGTGCCGTCCGCCCGCCACCGAACGATGCCGACTCCCGTTTCGTCGCAGGAGCTTTCGATTCCCATCACGATCACGACTGCGACTCCTCCTGCTCGATCAACACCCCGGGGCGACGCATCGTGTACGCATCGGCGCCGCTGGGCTGGTAGTAGTTTCGGCGGGTTCCCACGATCTCGAATCCCTCGCGCCGGTAGAGGGCGATGGCCGCCTCGTTGTCGGTGCGGACCTCAAGGAAGACCGGGGCTCCGTGCCGGTCGGCGAGCCCGAGCAGTTCGTCGAGGAGCAACGCTCCCAGACCCCGCCGACGGTGCTCGGGGTCGACACCGATGGTGTGCACCTCGGCCTCGATGTCGGGCGCGTTGCCCAGCAACGCGACTCCGGCGTACCCGAGCACCCGGCCGCTGTCGCTGCGGACGACGACGTAGTGGTTGTGCGGGTGCGCGAGCTCGGCGCGGAACGCGTCCGCACTCCAGGGCCCGTCCCCGGCGAACAGCAGCGTCTCCAGTTCCGCGCAGCGCTGCGCGTCGGCAGGCCGCATCGCGGTGAGCGCGTCGCTCATTTCTTCCGGTCCGCCATCTCGACGGCATCCGGACGTCGAAGATACAGCGGCACAAGAGGTTCCGGATCCACCGCGGCCATCAGCGCGGCCGCGGCCACCGCAACCAGCCCGGCGGGCGACGGGGTCGCCACCGCAACGACCGGCAGATCGAACAGCTCCGCGTGCACCGCCGACCCCGCGACCACCACCGACGGCTGCGGTTCGAGGTCCGCCGGCCGGTTCACTGCGGGGCCCTCGACGCGGCGCCCGCCCTGGTACCGCGCCCAGTACACCTCCCGGCGGCGGGCATCGGTGACCACCAACAGATCCCGCTGATCCTCGGCGGCCGCGTCGGCGGCGATCGCGTCGAGGCTGCACACCCCGTGCACGGGGATCCCGAGCGCGTCACCGAACGCCGCACCGGTCGCCATCCCGACCCGCAGACCGGTGAAGGGTCCCGGGCCGACCCCGACCACGACGGCGTCCAGGTCGGCGGGCCCGTGCCCCGACTCGGCAAGGCACGCCAGGATGTGCGGCGTGAGCACCTCCGCGTGGGCACGCGGATTGACGGTGATCCGGTGGGCCAGGGCGCGGGGAGCGTCGCCGTCGAGGCGAACCACCCCCGCGGTCACGGCCGGGGTGGCGGTATCGACAGCGAGAACGAGCACGGCTATCGAGGATACCCGCCGGTCACGAAACCCATCCCCACCGCGCGGTGCGGACGTCGGACTCCGGCTCACGCCGCAGCCGCACCAGCAGATGCCGGTCGGTCAGATGCTCGACGATTCCCTCGCCCCACTCGACCACCACCACCGCGCCCGCGAGGTCGGTGTCCAGGTCGAGGGCGTCGAGTTCGTCGAACGTGGCGGACCGTTCGGCGCCGAGGCCGAGCCGGTACGCATCGACGTGCACCATCGCGACGGCCACGCCGCCGTCGGGCCTGCTGCCCGCGCGGTGCTCGCGGGCGATGATGAAGGTCGGGGAACTGACCCGGCCCTGCACGCCGAGACCCGCCGCGATGCCCCGCGCCAGCGCCGTCTTCCCCGCCCCGAGCGGCCCGTCCAGCACCACCAGGTCACCGGCGCCGAGTTCGACGGCCAGCCTCCGCCCGAACGCCTCGGTGTCCGCCACCGTCGGGAGGTGGATCACCGCCTGCTCGTGGTCAGCCACCAATGCTCTCCTTCGTTTCCAGGTCGTGTTCGGCGACCGCCCGGGTCACCAACCGGTCGATCGCGTCGGTCACCCGGATCGGGAACTCCAGTTGGACCAGGTGGCCGGCCGAGACCACCCGCACCAGCTCACAGTTCGGCAGTTCGTCGGCCATCGCCTGCGACTGGGCGAACGGGATCACCATGTCCGTGTCACCGCACAGCACCAGTGCTGGCAGACCGGCGATCACCGGCAGCGCCTCCGATTCGTCGTGCAGTTCCAGCGATTTGAGGAAGTTGACGATCGTCGTCACCGACGTCTCGTTCAGCATGCGCTCCGAGAACCGGGTCAGCGACGGGCTCACCTCGGTGCCGTACGACGACGCCCGCAGGATCGGGGAGATAATCGCGCGGGCGGCACCGCGCCCCACCTGGACGACACCCGGCGCGGTCCGCACCGCGAACCGGAACGCGTCGATCACCGGGTTCTGCAGGTTCCGGCTCAGGCCGGTCCGGTTCAGGCCCGCCGCCGCGGTCGCGAGCAGCCCAACCCCGATCACGTGCTCCCCGAACAATTCCGGCATCTGACGCGCCAGCGACAGGATCGTCATGCCGCCCATCGAATGGCCGACCAGCACTACCGGCCCGGTCGGTGCGACGGCCCGCAGCACCGCGTGCAGGTCGCGACCGAGCTGACCGATTGTGCACGACTCCGCGGTCGGGGTGCCGGAGCGGCCGTGACCGCGCTGGTCGTAGAACACCATCCGCACCGAGTCACCCCAGCGCTTCCGCAACTGCCGCCGTTGGAAATGCCAGGAGTCCATCCGCAGGCAGTATCCGTGCACGAACACCACGGTCAGCGGCGCGTCCACCGGGCCGACCTCCCGGATCGCGAGGGCGACGCCGTCATCGGCGACAACCAGGCTGCCGCGGTCGCTGTCGAGCAGCCCGAAGTCCTCGTCGGCGTGCCGGTCCCGACGGCGCCTGCTCGGCTCGGTCCGCTGCTGCGCCGCCCGCACCCCGGCCAGCGCCCCGACCGCGGCAGCGACCCCGGCACCGCCGATCGCACCGCGGCGACCGAACGGCATCACCCGCGAGTCCGGTCGCCGCCGATGTAGGTGCGCACCACCCGGCCGCGGACACCGGTCACCACCTCGTAGTGGATGGTGTCGAGGCGGTCGGCCCAGTCCTGCGCGACCGGCTCGCCATCGGCCCCGCTGCCGAAGAGGATCGCGGTGTCCCCCTCCGCGACGGAACCGGGGTCGGGCCCGAGGTCGACGACGACCTGATCCATGCACACCCGCCCGATCTGAGGGAACCGTCGGTCCCCGATCTGGACCTCGAACCGTCCGCCGAGCGCCCGCGGAACACCGTCCGCGTAGCCGACCGGCAGCAGTGCGACGGTGGTGTCGTGCGGCGCGATCCAGGTGTGCCCGTAGGACACCCCGCCGCCCGCCGCAACCTTCTTGACCAGGGCGACCCTGGCGCGCAGCGTCATCGCCGGGCGCAGCCCGAAGCCGCCGAGTTCCGGGACCGGCGACAACCCGTACAGCGCGATACCGGGCCGAACCATGTCGAACCGCAGGTCGGGCCGGGTCAGCGTCGCCGCGGAGTTCGCCAGGTGCACCCGGTCCGGAGCCAGCCCGAGCCGCGTCGCCCGCTCGACCGCGTCGCGCAGCACCAGCGACTGCTCGTCGATGACCGGGTGATGGGGCTGGTCGGCGTGTGCGAGGTGGGAGAACACTCCCCCGAGCCGCACCGCGCCCTCCGCCGTGGCCCGCGCGAGTCCGTCGAGCAGGTCGTCGAGTTCGGTCGGCGAGACGCCGTTGCGGTTCAACCCGGTGTCCACCTTCACCGACACCGCCGCGGTGGCCCCGACCTGGCGTGCCGCGGCGACCACCGCGGCGAGGTGGCGGGGCGAGGACACGGCGAGTTCGACGTCGGCGGCGATCGCGGCGCGGAAGTCGGTGTCCGCGGTGTGCAGCCACGACAGCACCGGAGCGGTGATCCCGGCGGCGCGCAGGGCGAGCGCCTCCCCGACGGTGGTGACGCCCAGGTCGGAGGCGCCCGCGTCGAGCGCTGCTCGGGCGACGGCAACGGCCCCGTGGTTGTAGGCGTCGGCCTTGACCACCGCCATCACGGCGCCGTCCCCCGCGTGTTCCTTGAGCACCCTCGTGTTGTGCGCGATCGCGTCGAGGTCGATCAGCGCCTCCGCCTGGGGTGCCGGTGCCTGCGGCGCGGGTCCGGACAAATCGGCGCCCGCCGGGGGGACGGGCGCCGTACGGTCACTGTTCGCGGTGATGGTCATGATCCCCCAATCCTGCCACCACCTGCCCTTATGCCCAATGACCCCGCTCACTCGGTGCGGTCAGGACCCGGCGTCCGATGCGGCCCGCAGAATCCGGATCGCGGATCTGACCTGCGTCAACAGAGCACCCGCTGAGATCGGTGCCGCCGTCGCCGACCCCGCACCCGCCGCGAGTGCCGCCGCAAGCGAGTGTGCCCGCGCACCCATCGCCGCGGCGCCGGACGGGTCGAGGCCGGTGGACAGCAGGGCGCCGATCAGCCCGGCCAGCACGTCCCCGGATCCGGCGGTCGCCGCTGCGGACCCGCCCGCGTCGTTGACCAGCACCGCGCCCCCGGGTTCCGCGATCACCGTCGCGCGCCCCTTGAGCAGCACCGTCACCCCCCACCGGTCGGCGAGGTCGCGGGCACACCCGACCCGGTCGTCGCCGGGATCCACGCCGGTGAGCCGCGCGAACTCCCCGGCGTGCGGTGTCAGCAGGGTGGGGGCCGACCGGCCAGCGAGCAGTCCGGGATCCGCGGCGAGAACGGTCAGCCCGTCCGCGTCGATCAGTACCGGCAGGTCCGACTCGACCGCGCCCCGCACCACGGCCGTTGCGGAGGGACCGGTCCCGATCCCCGGCCCGACCACCCAGGCCTGCACCCTGCCCGCCGTGTCCAGCCGATCCGCGGCGACCACCTCTGGCCACGCCGAAATCACCTGTGGTGCCGCGGATCCCACGTAGCGCACCATGCCGGAGGTTGCCGCGACCGCGCCCCCACAGGACAGCACGGCGGCACCCGGGTAGCGCTCGCCGCCCGCGACGACCCCGACGACGCCCTGGCTGTATTTGTCGTCCGCCGCGCCGGGCAGCGGCCACCGAGCCCCCACCTCGGCTGGCGTCAGCGCGCGGATTCCGGCCGCCATCGGAGCCAATCCGATGTCGACCAGCTCCACCCGCCCGCACCGGGCGGCGGCAAGCCCGTGCACCGGCTTCAACGCTCCGAACGCGACGGTCACCGACGCCGTCACCGCGGGCCCGGCCACCGCCCCGGTGTCCGGGTCCACGCCGCTGGGCAGGTCCACCGCAATAATCGGCGCGGTGATCGACGCGACCACCGACGCCGCGGCGGGGCGCAGCGGCCCGCGTCCGGAGATCCCGACGATCCCGTCGAGCACCAGGTCCGGATCGCCGAGGTCCGCGCCGATCCGGCCGCCCGCCGCGCGCAGTGCCGCGAGCCCCGGACCGTGCACCCGCGCGGGGTCGAGCAGCACCGCTCGCACCGCGACTCCCCGCCGCCGCAGCAGCGCACCCGCGAACAGCGCGTCCCCGCCGTTGTCCCCGGACCCGACGAGCAGCGTCACCGATCGCCCCGCGACACCCCCGGCGCGTGCCCGCAGTTCGGCGGCCGCGACACCGGCGAGCCCGTGCGCGGCGCGGCGCATCAGCGTGCCCTCGGGCAGCGCCGACAGCAGCGGCGCCTCGGCGGCCCTGACCTGCTCGGCGGTGTGAAATTCGCGCACCGAACCCCCCTCCGGCACTCCGTGCCTGTGAGTCTTTTTGGCCCCGGTCGGGGCCAAAAAGACTCACAGGCGGCGGAGCCGCCTACTCGACGGTGACGGACTTTGCGAGGTTGCGGGGCTTGTCGACGTCGTAGCCGCGGGCGCGGGCGACCTCCGCCGCGAACACCTGCAGCGGGATCGTCGACAGCAGCGGCTGCAGCAGGGTCGGCGAGGCGGGAATCTCGATCAGGTGATCGGCGTGCGGCCGCACCATCTCGTCGCCCTCCTCGGCGATGACGATCGTGCGCGCGCCGCGGGCCTTGATCTCCTGAATGTTGGAGACCAGCTTCGAGTGCAGCACGGCGCGCCCCTTCGGGGACGGCATCACCACGATGACCGGCAGGCCCTCCTCGATCAGCGCGATCGGACCGTGCTTGAGCTCACCGGCGGCGAAGCCCTCGGCGTGCATGTATGCGAGCTCCTTGAGCTTGAGTGCACCCTCAAGCGCGACCGGGTAGCCCACGTGTCTGCCGAGGAACAGCACCGTCGATGCGTCCGCGAGCTCCCTCGCCAGCGCGCGCACCGGCTCGATCGTCTCGAGCACCCGCGTCACCAGCGCAGGCATCGACTCGAGCTCGGCGTACTCGCGCGCCACCTCATCCGGGTACTTGGTGCCGCGCGCCTGCGCGAGCGCGAGACCGACCAGATAGTTGGCCGTCACCTGGGCGAGGAACGCCTTCGTCGACGCGACGGCGATCTCCGGACCGGCCCGGGTGTAGAGGACGGCGTCGGCCTCACGGGGAATCTGGGCACCGTTGGTGTTGCAGATCGCCAGCACCCGGGCCTTCTGATCCTTGGCGTGCTTCACGGCCTCGAGGGTGTCGGCGGTCTCCCCCGACTGCGACACCGCGACGACGAGCGTCGACCGGTCCAGCACCGGGTCCCGGTACCGGAACTCGCTGGCGAGCTCGACCTCGACGGGCAGCCGGGTCCAGTGCTCGATCGCGTACTTGGCGAGCAGGCCGGAGTGGTAGGCGCTGCCGCAGGCGACGACGAAGACCTTGTCCACGTCCCGCAGTTCCTGATCGGACAGCCGCTGCTCGTCGAGGACGATCTTGCCGTCCTCGAAGTGCCCGAGCAGCGTGTCCGCGACGGCGGCGGGCTGCTCGGCGATCTCCTTGAGCATGAAGTAGTCGTGGCCGCCCTTCTCGGCGGCCTCGAGGTCCCAGTCGATCCGGAACGGACGCCCGGTGGCCTCGTTGCCGGCGAAGTCGGTGATCCGGTAGCCGTCGGCGGTGATCACCACGACCTGGTCCTGGCCGAGTTCGATCGCGTCGCGGGTGTGCTCGATGAACGCGGCGACGTCGGAGCCGACGAACATTTCGCCGTCACCGACACCGACGACCAGCGGCGTCGACCGGCGGGCCGCGATGATGGTGTCGGCGTGATCGGCGTGCGTGAAGACCAGCGTGAACGCGCCCTCGAGCCTGCGCAGCACCTGGTGTGCGCTTGCCACGAAGTCGCCTGCGGTCTCGCCCTCGGCGTAGGCCCGCGCGACGAGGTGCACGGCCACCTCGGAGTCGGTGTCGCTCTGCAGCTCGATCCCGGCGGCCTCCAGCTCCTGACGGAGCGGGGTGAAGTTCTCGATGATGCCGTTGTGCACGACGGCCAGCTTGCCGTCCGCGTCCCGGTGCGGGTGGGCGTTGCGGTCGGTGGGGCGGCCGTGCGTTGCCCACCGCGTATGCCCGATTCCGGTGCTGCCCGCGAAGCGGTCGGCGCCGACCTCCGCCAGCTCGGCCGTCAGATTGGCAAGCTTGCCCGCCTTGCGTTCGACCGCAAGCCCACCCGCTCCGTCCAGGACCGCGATCCCGGCGGAGTCGTAGCCGCGGTATTCCATTCGGCGCAGCGCCTCCACCACGACGCCAAGGGCAGGGCGGTGGCCGACGTATCCCACGATTCCGCACATGGTGCCCAAGCCTACTGGGCGCGCCACCCCCAGGTCAGCGCGGACCCGTGGGATCCGACCCGGCGTCGTCGCAGTCCGCGAGGAACGCGGCGAACGCGGGCCACATGGTGTCCCTGGCGCTGCGTCCGGTGAGCACACCGAGATGCCCGCCGGGGTACACGCCGTACCGCACGGTCGGGGCACCACCGAGCAGGTCGGTCAGGTGCCGAACAGCCTGTTTCGGGGCGAGTCCGTCGCCGCTGCCCGCGACGACCATCACCGGGACGTCGATCGCGTCCAGGTCCACCTGCCTGCCGCCGATCCGCATGTGCCCGGTCGCGAACTCGTTGGACCGCATCACGACGTGGTACAGCTGACCGAAGGTGCGTCCTGGGTAGGCGTACATGCTGTTCATGAACCGGTCGACGGCCTCGATCTGCTCGAGGTGGTCCCGATCGTCGAGGTTGGTGAGCACCGTCCACGGCCTGGTCAGGTACTTGTCCACGCTGGCGACCTTGAACCCGAGACTGGTCAGCGGGGCGGGCACCGTGCCGACGAGCCGGTAGAACGGGGTGACGGTGAGCGGCCCGAACAGCCGGTCCAGCGGGCGCAGCGTCGCGAACAGCGGCACCTGACGCAGGTCGAACGGGCTGGCGATCGGGGTCAGCGACCGCAGCGGCAGTTCCCGGTGCGCTGCGGCGGCGTACACGGCGAAGATCCCGCCGAGCGACCAGCCCGCGAGGTGGACATCCGACCCGCCCGCGTCGGCGCTGACCACCCGGACCGCGTCGGGAACGACGTCGTCGACCCAGTGCTCGAACCCGCGGCTGCGGTCCGCGAAGTTCACCGGACCGTAGTCGACGACGTACACGTCCCTTCCGGTGTCCCGGAGGTACTCGACGAAACTGCAGCCGCGCCGCAGATCGAACGCGATCGAGGTGGCCGCCAGCGGTGTGACGAGCAGCACCGGGGCACCGACCCCGGGGCCGTCGGCGGACCGGAACCGCCGGATTGTCCGGTCCGCGTTCTCGTCCACCACCTCGGAGTCGGTCGGTCGGAGATCCGCGAGGCCCCCGGATCCGATCCGGGCGCGGACGTTCGCCGCCGCCCGCGCCAGATCCCGCGGTACCGGAACCGGAATGCCAAACACCGTGAAAACTCCCTCGCCGTCCTGCCATGCCCGGCCGGGGCGCCGGGCGGCCTTCGAACATCCACCGCCCGTCGATCGGATACGGTCGTGCACGTGGCGCCGACTCCGAAGACCCTGGCCTCTCGTCTATCTAAGCGCGGACCGCACCGGGTGCTGCGCGGCGACCTCGCGTTGGCGGGTCTGCCCGGCGTGGTGTACACCCCGGCCGAGGGCTTCGCGTTGCCTGCCGTGGTGTTCGGCCACGGATGGATGACCGGGGTGGACCGCTATCGGGAGACCCTCACCCACCTGGCGTCGTGGGGCATCGTCGCCGCCGCCCCGGACACCCAGCGGTCCCCGGTGGCCTCCCACCTCGCGCTGGCCGCGGACCTGCGCGGCGCAGCCGACATCTGCACCGGCGTCCGGCTCGGCCAAGGGAAGATCTCGGTCGCCGCCGACCGGGTCGCCTTCGCCGGGCATGCGATGGGTGCCGGCGCGGCGGTGATCGCGGCAGCCGAGCACGGCTCGCCCGCGGTTGCGGCACTCTTCCCCGCACCGACCGCACCGGCGGCGGAGGCGTTCGCGGCCGAGCAGTCGGGGCCCGCGCTGGTCCTCGCCGCGGCCGAGGACCTCGACTCGATGAACTGCAACGCCCGGTCCCTCGCCGCGGCCTGGGGCGGGCAGGCGATCCTGCGGGGAGTGGACAAGGCGTCCGGTGGTGGCCTCGCCGAGGGTCGGGCGCTGTTCGGCGCGCTCGGTCTCGGCCGGTCGCAGCGCGGCACCCAGCGGACCACGCGGGCCCTGCTCACCGGCTATCTGCTGTACCACCTGTCCGGCGACACCGACTACGCGCCGTTCGCGACGCCGGGTGTCGAGATTCCGCACACCACCCTGGTTCCCGACCTGGAGGAACCCGATCACACCAGCCAACTGCTGCGCGGCTGATCTGGAGGTTCATCCGCCGGCGCTGACCGTGGCGACGGCGCCGGATCCCGGTCCGCCCGGTCGGTGAGCGCGCGTTCCGCCCGGTCCACCGCGGCGGTCAGCAGCACGCGCAGGTCGTCAAGGCTCACAGCGGCCCCGCGTCGGCCAGTTCCGCCCCGCTGCGGTCGGCCGCGACCGCGGCGTGGGTCGGCGCCGCCGCACCCGACCGATCCCGCCGCGGCCCGAACGCGAGCGCATCGACGTCACCCGCCGCGACCGGCACCGGCTGCGGCGCGGCAGCGGCCGGCGGAGCAACGGGCGGCGCGGCAGCGGCCGGCGGAGCAACGGGCGGCGGCGCAGCAACGGGCGGCGCGGCAGCGGCCGGCGGAGCAACGGGCGGCGGCGCAGCAACGGGCGGAGCAGCAACGGGCGGCGGAGCAGCGACGTGCGGGGACTCGGCAGCACCGACGCTGGCGAGCGCCAGCTCCACCATCTCGCGCACCCCCTCGACGACGCGGTCGACGACGGTGAACAGCTCGGTCAGGGCGGCGATGGCCACGCAGGGGTGCGCTCCGTCCTCCGGATCGAGGTCGGCGGCCCGTCGCGCGAGGTCCGCCCGTGCCGCGTGCGCCTCCCGGATCAGCTCGGCACCGGCGTCGAGGGTGTCCGCTGCCGCCGCGATGCGCGCGCAGTCCGCCCGTGCCGTGTCGAGGTGACGCCGGAGGACCGTGAGCGCCGCCTCGGCGGCGGGCCCGGTCCAGGTGGCGGTCACCCTGGCGACGGCCTGCTCCTGGGCGAGCAGATGCGCACGCAGAACCGCGGCGGTGGACCGGAGGATCTCCGCGTCGGCGTGCAGGGCATCCGGTTCGAGGTCCCGGTATCGCGGGTTCACCAGTCGAGCCGCCGGAACGCGGCCGCGGCAGCCACCTCCTGCGCGGCATACCGGTCGGCGGTCGATGTCAGCAGCGCCGCCGCGGCGGCGGTCCGTTGCGCCCAGGCCCGCGTCACGCTGGCCTGCCGACCGTCGCCGCAGGCCAGCGCGGTCTCCACCCGCTCGGCGAGCCGGGCGAGCTCCGCTGCCGAATCCGCGAACACGGCCGCCGCCGCGCGCACCGTTGCCTCGTCGAGCGTCAGCTCCCCGTCCACCTGCCCCACCCCGCTGCCGTATCGAGGCCGCGCGCCTGCGCGCCCGACTACACCGTCACGGTGTCAGACGCACGGCAACCGGAACCGGTTCCCCGAGTCCATTGACGGGGCTCAGACGGCGGCGACCCGGTCCGCGAGACCGTCCGCGAGGGCACGCGCCACCTCGATCTCGGTGGCCTCGACCATCACCCGAACCAGCTGCTCGGTGCCGGACGGGCGCAGCAGCACCCGGCCGGTGTCGCCGAGTCGGCGTTCGGCGTCGGCGACCGCCTCGAGCACGGTCGGCGCGACCGCGACGGCGGCCTTGTCGGTGACCTTCACGTTGACCAGGACTTGCGGCAGGATCTGCATCACGGTCGCGAGGTCGGCCAGCGACGACCGGGTTTGCGCCATCCGGCTCATCAGCCGCAGACCGGTCAGGACGCCGTCACCGGTGGTCCCGAACCCGGGCAGCACGACGTGCCCGGACTGCTCGCCGCCGAGGCTGAACCGGCCCGCCCGCAGCTCCTCGAGGACGTAGCGGTCACCGACGGCGGTGGTGCGGACCTCGATGCCCGCCTCCCGCATCGCGATGTGCAGTCCGAGGTTGCTCATCACGGTCGCGACGAGCGTGTTGTCGACGAGCTCCCCCGCCTCGCGCATCGCGACGGCGAGAATCGACATGATCACGTCGCCGTCGATGACGGTGCCGGTCGCGTCGACCGCGAGGCAACGATCCGCGTCGCCGTCGTGGGCGAGGCCGAGGTCGGCGCCGTGCTCGAGCACGGCGGCCTGCAGGTCGGCGAGGTGGGTCGAGCCGCAGCCGTCGTTGATGTTGTATCCGTCTGGGGCGCTGTGGATCTCGATGACGGTGGCGCCCGCGGCGCGGTACGCGGCCGGGCCGACCGCGGATGCGGCGCCGTTCGCGCAGTCCACGACGACGGTGAGGCCGTCGAGGGCGTGTCCGACGGCCCCTGCGAGATGGTCCAGGTACCGCGACGCGGCGTCGCCCGCGGTGACGACCCGACCGATCGCGGCGCCAGTGGGCCGCGGGATCAGGTCATGGTCGGTGAGCGCCGACTCGATACGGTCCTCGGACTCGTCATCAAGCTTGTGACCGCCCGCCGCGAAGATCTTGATGCCGTTGTCGGGCATGGGGTTGTGCGAGGCGGAGATCATCACCCCGAGCGCGGCGCCGTGGACACCGGTGAGGTAGGCGACGGCCGGGGTGGGCAGCACCCCGACGTCGATCACGTCAACACCGGCGGCGCAGAGTCCTGCGGTGACGGCGGCGGCGAGCATCTCACCGCTGGCGCGGGGGTCGCGGCCGACGACCGCGGTCGGCCGGGCGGCGCCCCGCTCGGACAATGCCAGCACCGAGGCCGCCGCCCCGGCGATCCGCAACGCCAGTTCCGCGTCGAGGTCTGCGTTCGCCAGCCCCCGCACCCCGTCCGTACCGAACATCCGACCCATGAATTCAGACCCCTTGCCGTTCGTGCGGATTCCCGCAGGTTGGTGCACTTCTACGCCAAGAGCAGGCGTCCGGTGGTGCTGGACGCCTGCTCTCGGGTGAACAGGTCCCGATGCCCGCCGCGAAGCGGGCATCGGTGCCGCATCAGCGCTTCGAGTACTGCGAAGCCTTGCGGGCCTTCTTCAGGCCGTACTTCTTGCGCTCGACGGCGCGGGCGTCACGGGTGAGGAAGCCTGCGCTCTTGAGCGCGGGGCGATCCTCGGGGGTGACCTCGATCAGGGCGCGGGCGATCGCGAGACGCAGGGCGCCTGCCTGACCGGACGGGCCGCCACCGTGCAGCAGCGCGGTGATGTCGAAGGACTCGGTCCGCTCGACGGTGACCAGCGGAGCCTTGATCAGCTGCTGGTGCACCTTGTTCGGGAAGTAGTCCTCGATGGTGCGGCCGTTGAGCTTGAACTCACCGGTGCCGGGGGTCAGCCGGACGCGGACGACGGCCTCCTTGCGGCGGCCGACGGTCTGGATCGGGCGGTCGATGTAGATCGGGGCCGCCGGGGCGACGGACTCCTCGACCACGTACTCCTCGACGACCTCGGGCTCGGCGGCGAACTCCTCGACGACGACCTCGGCGGTCTCGACCTCGGGGGTCTCGTTCTGCTCGGTCACTGTGCCACCTGCTTGATCTCGAACGGAACCGGCTGCTGCGCGGCGTGGGGGTGATTCGGGCCTGCGTAGACCTTCAGCTTGCCAGCGATGGCGCGGCCCAGCTTGTTCTTCGGGATCATGCCGACGATGGCCTTCTCCACCAGACGATCGGGGTTCTTCTCAAGCACCTCACCGACCGAGCGGGACTTGAGTCCACCCGGGTGGCCGGAGTGGTGGTGCAGGAACTTGTCCGTGCGCTTATTGCCGGAGATGGCGACCTTGTCGGCGTTGATGATGACGACGAAATCGCCGCCGTCAACGTTGGGGGCAAAGGTGGGCTTGTGCTTGCCGCGCAGCAGGGTCGCTGCCTGGACGGCAAGGCGGCCGAGCACCACGTCGGTGGCGTCGATGACGTACCACTGTCGGGTCACGTCACCCGCCTTCGGGGCGTAGGTAGACACAGCTACTTCCTCGTCATGTCGTATAACTGCTGGCCAGCGGGCACGGTCCGGATTCGTTCCCGGCGGCCAGTGGAGACCCAGGAACCCGCGCTACGAACGCACATCGACCACCGGAGTGTCCCGAGTATGCGCGTCGTACCGTACGCCAGCAGATGACCTTACCGCCCAGGTCAGGAGCGGGTCAAAGTGGGGTGGGCCTCACGGCGAGGTGCGGTCGAGGCGACCACGCGCCTCGGCCCGCAGTTTCAACAGGTAGAACCCCGCCAGCGAGGCGACAACGAGCCACAGCACCGCGACCACGACGTCGAGGGTCCAGATGCCGACGGCGGCGCCGACCAGCCCGGCCAGAAACACGCAGGTGCCGACGATCTTTCTGGCCAGGACCTTGTTCGTGGGCGGAGGGACTGCCGTCATCGAGAACACCTACCCGAGCCGAATGTGACGCACGCACGCGCGCGAAGGTCGCCATCACGTTAGCGTCGGTCACGGCTCCGGCGCGGGAGGCGCGCCGTTTCCCGTTCATTCCCGGCGTGTCGGCGGGCAACGGTCAGATGACCACGCCGACGTCGGCGGCCACCAGGTTGTCCATGGCCCGTTCCGCGACCGCCGCGATCGTCATCGATGGATTGCACGCGCCTGCGGTGCCGGGGATCAGGGCGCCGTCGAGTACATACAGGCCCCGCTGCCCGTGGACCCGGCCGTCGAGGTCGCAGACCGGACCCATGTTCGCGCCGCCGAGCGGATGCCAGGTGGACGGGAACAGCGCGTTGGTGTCGGTGAGCAGGCTGCCCGGTCCGGCGATCCGGTGCGCGGTCGGGCCGATCGCGCCGTTCTGGATGACGGCGTCGCCCTCCTTCGGCCAGTGCAGCGTCGCCTCGTCCCGCACCGAGTCGTAGGTGAACCGGCCGCGCCCCTCGCTGACCCCGAACCCGACCATCATCGTGCTGCGCACGTCCATCGCGACCGACGGGATCGACGCCTGAACGACGGTATGCGCGCGGGCGGGGTCGCCCCAGTTGAGGCTGCCGTAGACGACCGGACCGCCCTGCGCGGTGCCGAACTCCCGTTCCGGGTTGGTCCACACGTAGATCCGGTCGGCGTTGGTGCCCCAGCCTGCTCCGAGGTCGTCCGGCAGGTCGGGGATGCCTCCGGTGGCCGCGGCCCGCACCAGCAGCTTGGTGGTGTTCAGGCTGCCCGCCGCCATGATCACGGCGTCGGCGGTCAGGATCTTGTTCTCGAGAACCGTTCCTGCGGTATCGATCCGGTTGACGCGGACCCGCCATCGACCGTCCCCGGCGCGCTCGATGGCGGTGACCTCGTGGAGCACCTCGACGGCGACACGACCGGTCGCCTCCGCTGCGGCGAGGTAGGTGACGTCGACGGAGTTCTTGCCGCCGTTGTTGACGCCGAGGGCCCCCGACCCGTCGGTGTACGAGGGCGCCATCTCGCCGCGCAGCTCGGCGAGCGCGAAGCCCCAGTCGATCGGCATCGGGATCTTCGACAGCGGCAATCCGGCCCGGGTGACGTGCTCGGCGAACACGCGGGGTGCGAGGTAGGCGTCGCTGGCGACGAGCTCGTCGGGGGCGGTCGCGAGGCGGAGCATCGCCGCAACCCGCGGATAGTGCACCCGGTTCATCAGCCGCCAGTCGAGCTCGTTCGGGAAGAACCGGTTGAACACGGCCTCGGACGGCTGCAGCGACATCCCCTGGTAGACCAGCGATCCGCCGCCGACACCTGCCGCGCACAGCGCGGTCATGTTCGCCCCGGCGACCGCCTCGACGAGGCCGGTGTAGGGGTCGAAGACCGCGGGCCTGCCGAACAGCTGCGGGGCCGACCGGTACCAGAGCACCCGCTTGTCGGGGGCCGTGGGATTCGGGAACGTCATGGCGTTCGGGCCGGTGGGCCACCGGATTCCGCGCTCGAGCACCAGCACCGGCACGCCGGCCTCGGCAAGGCGAAGCGCGGCAACCCCGCCGCCGAATCCGGAGCCGATCACCACGGCCCGGTGCTCCTCCTTGGTGAGCGGCACCCGGCGTACCTGCGCACCGATTCCGGTCTCTGCGCGCGCTGTCGTTGCGGCGGCGAACGCCAATCCCGTTGCGGCCGTTGCGGAAAGGAAGGAACGACGAGTGAACCCGGACACAGAGCTACCCCCAGCTGCGAACGACGAGTGACCGCCCGATGTCGTCGGTCCGCGTTCCGCAGCCACCCACCGGGACGGCTCAAACTAGACAGTTCTCCGCTGAAGTGTCAAGGAGTGCTGGGGGAGGTGAGCGCCGGTTCGATCCATCGGGTGAGGAAGGCCCGCAGTTCGGCGTCGGTGCGCAGCGACCCGTCATCGAAGCACACCGACGTCAGGCCGAGGTGGACGGCGATCTCCACGATGTCCTCGAAGCGGGCCGAGACCTCGGGGAACAGGTCGACGAGCGGCTCAAGGAGTCCGCGGGCAACGTCCCTCGCGCGGCTGATCGCGCCCGTGTCGAACAGCGGGTTGCCTGCCTCGGACCGCAGCAGCGTGATCAGAACGGGGTCGGCGCGGACCGCGCGCCTGCTGTCGACGATCAACCCGACCACGTACTCGCACGGGGTCCGTGACGACGCCAGGTCACGCTGGATGCCCCGGGCCACCTCGGTCAGGTGCCCCGCCATCGCCTGCGACACCAGGCTCTCGCGGGAGCCGAAGATGGTGTAGACGGTCTGCCGGGTGACCCCCGCGGCCGCCGCGACGGACGCGATGGAGACGCCACCAAAACCGTCACTGCCGATCAGCGTCAGCGTGGCGTCCAGGATCTTCGTTCGCGACCGCATCGCGCCATTATCACCCGACTCCCGCAGGCGCACCCGGGAACACACCGCGGCCCCGCCGACCGGAGGGGTCTGCGGGGCCGCGGTGCGAGGGGGAAATGCGTGGCTCTACTTGGTGATCTCGACCATCTCGTGGTCTGCGACGACACCGGCGAGCACCCGGAGGTGATCGTCGGCACTGCCGAGGGTGTGGCCGATCGCGGTCAGCCGGGACACGTAGTGCCCGACCGGGTATTCGGCTGTCATGCCGATGCCGCCGTGCATCTGGATCGCCTCGAGGCCGATGTGCCGTGCGGCGCGGCCGATCTGCAGCTTGGCACGGGACGCGACGATCGGATCGACGATGCCGTCGGCGAGGTTCATCGTCGCGTACAGGCTCATGCTGGACGCGAGTTCGAGCTCGACGTACATGTCGGCGGCCCGCTGGGTCAGCGCCTGGAACTTCGACAGCGTGACACCGAACTGCTTGCGCTGCTTGAGGTAGTCGGTGGTCAGCCGCAGCGTCTCCGCCATCGCGCCGACCGCCTCGGCGCACAGCGCGGCCTGCGCGCTGACCTGTGCGGCGATGATCGCGGCGGACGCGTCGCCACCCTCACCGAGCTGCTCCGCGGGGGCGTCCGCGAGTTCGATCTGCGCTGCCCGCAGCTCGTCGTGGGTGGCGTAGGGCTTCCGGGTGACGCCTGCCGCGTCGGCGGCGACGAGGAACAGTCCGGTGCCGCCGTCGGGCAGCAGGGCGCTCACAACGAGGGTGTCGGCGCAGTCGCCGTGCAGCACAGGATTTTTCGTGCCGGTCAGGGTCCACCCTTCCCCGGACGCGGTTGCGGCGGTGGCAACGACCTGGGTCGGCCAGCGGCTGCCCGGCTCGTCGTGCGCGAACGCGAGCAGCGTTGCGCCCTCGACCAACGCGGGAAGCAGCGTCGCGCGCTGAGCGGCGGTGCCGACCTCGGCGACCAGGCCGCCGGGGATGAGGACGCCGTCGAGGAAGGGTTCCGGGGCGAGCGCCCTGCCGATCTCGTTCATCACGGTCATCGTCTCGACCGGTCCGGCGCCCATGCCGCCGTCCTCCTCCGAGAACGGCAGACCGAGCAGGCCGATCTCGGCGAGCTTGCCCCACACCTCGTCGCTCCAGCCCTTGCCGTCGGCGGTCACGGCGTTGCGCTTCTCGGCGTCGTAGCTGCGGCTCAGCAGCTCACGGGTGGTGTCCCGCAGCATGATCTGTTCGTCATTGAGTTCGAAATCCATGGCTGCCACTCACAATCCGAGAATCGAGGACGAGATGATGTTGCGCTGAACCTCACTCGATCCGCTGTAGATCGAGACCTTGCGGTAGTTCAGGAAGAGCGGCGCGCTGCGCTGCGCCCATGCCGGGGACGCGATGTCGTCGCCCGCCTCGAACGCCAGTGAGTCGGGTCCAGCGACGTCCATCAGGATCTCGGTCGCGGCCTGCTGCAGCTCCGAGCCCCGCAGCTTCAGCAGCGACGACGCCGGGTTCGGCTTGCCGTCGGCCGAGCTCGCGACGACCCGCAGCTGGGTCAGTTCGAGCGCGACGAGCTGGTTCTCGAGTTCGGCGATGCGGGCCGCGAACAGCGGATCCTCGAGGAGCGTGCCGTCACCGACCCGGGTCTCGGCGGCGTACTTCTTGGCCTTCGCGATCTTGGCCTTGGTTGCACCGGTGCGGGTGACGCCGGTGCGCTCGTTGCCGAGCAGGAACTTGGCGTAGGACCAGCCCGCGTTCTCGTCGCCGACGAGGTTCTCGGCGGGGACGCGCACGTCCTCGAACCACACCTCGTTGACCTCGTAGCCGCCGTCGATCAGCTTGATCGGCCGGACCGTGATGCCCGGCGTCGTCATGTCGATGAGCAGGAACGAGATGCCCTGCTGCCGCTTCGGTGCGTCCGGGTTGGTGCGCACGAGGCAGAAGATCCAGTCGGCGTGCTGGCCGAGCGTCGTCCAGGTCTTCTGCCCGTTGACGATCCAGCTGTCGCCGTCGCGGACGGCGCGGGTCTTCAGGGAGGCCAGGTCGGAACCCGACTCGGGCTCGGAAAAGCCCTGACACCACCAGATGTCGAGATTCGCGGTGCCGGGGAGGAACTTCTCCTTCTGCTCCGGCGAGCCGAACGCGGCGATGACCGGGCCGACCATGTCGGCGTTGAACGCGAGCGGGTCCGGCACGGATGCGAGCTGCATCTCGTCGCGGTAGATGTGCAGCTGCACCGGGGTCCAGTTCTTGCCGCCCCATTCCGCGGGCCAGTGCGGCACGGCAAGACCGTTGGCGTCGAGAATCTTTTGGGTGGTGACGAAGTCCTCGCGGGTCAGCTCCCCGCCCGCGGCGGCGCGCTCACGGATCTCGGCGGGGATCTGCGTGCTGAAGAAGGTGCGCAGCTCGTCACGGAACGTCAGTTCCTCGTCGGTGAGTTTCAGATTCATGGCGTGCTTTCTGTGTCGGGTCGAGGGACAGCGCCCCGCAAATCTAAGCGGCCGCTCATTATCTAAGCGCATGCTTATACTCACCGCGTGACCGGTCATTGTCAAGGACGACAGGCGGAACGGAGGTGCCGGTGAGCGAGACCGACGCGAGGGACCCGAACGCGATGAACCTCACGACCCCCAACACCGTGGTGAGCACGTCGAAGGCGGCGGCCCGAATCCGCGCCGCCGCGGCCGAAGCGTTCGCCGCGAACGGCTACGGCGGCACCACCACCCGCGACATCGCGGCCCGGCTCGGGCTCTCCCCCGCCGCGATGTACCCGCACTACCGGTCGAAGGAGGAGTTGCTCTTCGCGATCAGCTACGAGGGCCACCTCAAGTGTGTGGAACTGCTCACCGAGGCCGACCCGACCGACGCGACACCGACGGTCCGGCTGGCGTCGGTGGTGCGCAGGTTCGCCGGGTGGCAGGCGCTCCACCACACCCGGGGCATGGTCGTGCAGTATGAATTGACCGCGCTCTCACCCGAGCACTACCGCGAGATCCTCGGACTGCGCCGCGACATCAGCGGCATCATCGACCGGATCATCGGTGCGGGAGTGCAGGACGGCTCGTTCGTGGTCCCGGACGCCGCTGGGGTGAACCTCGCGATCAACTCGCTCTGCGTTGACGTGTGCCGCTGGTTCCCCGGCGGCGGATTCACCGACCCGGACGCGGTCGCGGATTTGTACGCCGAGCTCGCACTGCGGCTGGTCGGCGCCCGCGACTGAGCACGACCGCTCAGCGCGCCCGGGTCTGTAACGCCAGGATGTCGCCGTGCAGCAGTGCCTGATATCCGACCATCACCTCGTCGACGCCGCCGATCTGGTCACCGACGTGATGAGTGTTCTCGGTGGACAGCTCCCGGTCGCCGGCCCGCGCGATCAGCTCGTCGATCCGGGTGTCGAGGCTCATCGTCCGCTGCACCGCGGCCATCGACCGCAGCTGCCCCTCCGCCTCACCGAGCAGATCGCCGATCCGGGCCAACGCGGCGACCCGCTCAACGAGCTGGTCCCACACCTGGTCGAGCGCCCGCTGCCGCGACCTGATCTGGTCGCGGGCGGCATCGCCGTTCGCGTGCCGCAGCGCCTCGTCCAGTTCCCCGCCGATGCCGCGCAACGCGACCGCGTCGACCGCGATCTGGGTCAGCTCGTCTGCGAGGTCCAGCTGCGCCCGCTGCACCGCAAAGTAGTCGGACCGCCACGCCTCGGAGCCGTCGATCCGGTCGTACAGCGCACCGGCCAGGAACAGCAGCGCATCGAACCGGTCGACGAACCGGTCCGGCTGGCCGGCCCGCCCGCCGAGCGCCTCCACCGCGCGCTGTCCCGCCGCCGCCAACGGCGTCCGCTCGACCAGTCCGGCAAGCCGCTCCGCCGCCACCGTCACCGCGGCGGCCGTCGCCTGATCCATCCGGTGTTCGGGCATCGGGACCGGTGTGCGGGCCAGCGCATCGAACAGGGCCTCCCGCTGCACCGGTTCCAGGTGCACGCCGTCCCGCCGGTCGCGGCGGATGGTTCGGACCCCGTTCGCGTAATGCGCAGGCGCGTGCAGGAACTTCGCGCGGGCGCTCAGCAGGCGGCGTTCGACCTCGCTGGCCCGCGCCGCGGCGAGGACCTGCATGACGCCCGGGCGCATCGACCTGGCCTTCCGGTCGAGGCGGGCGTAATCGTCGGCGAGCATGCGCAGCGCACCGAAGCCGCCGAGGTCGGGCAGGGTGCGCCCGAGCCGCCGCCGGTTCGCGAGCACCGTGCGCGTGCCGTCGTCGAGATGGCCCGCCGCGATCAGGACCGCGGCGCCCGCGGTCAGGTCCCGACGGAAGCCGTCGACCCGCGCCTCCTCGCACCACCGCCGGACCTGCGCGGTGATCCGTTCCCGTCGCAACGCCGCGTCCATCGGGCCTCCCAGTATCGATACTCGCCGACTCCACTGTTCCAGAATTTCGACACCCACGTCAGGAGGGCAGACTGCGCCCGGCCCTCGGCGCCAGCACCATGTCGCAGCCGAGGACGTCGGCGACGGCCTCCAGCATGTCCAATTGCACGGTGCTGCGGCCCGATTCGATGGCCTGCACGCTGGAGCGGGACACCCCGGCGAGCGCGGCGAGCCGGGACTGTGTGAGCCCCAACTGCAGCCGCCGCGCGACGAATCCGTCCGCGATCGGCCCCGCCCGCGCCCGGTTGCTGCGCCGGGGACGCCCGCCAGACGACGGCGCGGTCGACTCGGATTCGGGCACCGCGCACCACCTCCTCCGCTGCCCGCGTGCAGTGTGCGCCTGCCCGCACCCGCTGTCCAGCGGTGCTAGCCTGCGGCGACCATGACTCACCTGGCACTGGTCCGACACGGCGAGACGTACTGGAACGCGCTGCGGCGCCTGCAGGGCTCGTCGGACATCCCGCTCAACGCCACCGGTCGCGCGCAGGCCGCCCGCGCAGGCTCCCTGCTGGCGGCAGGGCAGTGGGACGTCCTGGTCAGTTCCCCGCTGTCCCGGGCCGGGGAGACGGCCGACATCATCGGCACCCACCTGAACCTCACGCGGTCGGGCACCCACCCCGGACTGACCGAGCGACACTTCGGTGAGGCCGAGGGGATCACCGACTACGAGGCATGGGACCGCTGGCCGGACGGGAACTATCCGGGGATCGAACCCCGCGCCGACGTGACCCGCCGAGGACTGGCCGCGCTCGACGACCTCGCGGAACGCCACCCGGGCTCGGCGATCGTTGCGGTCAGCCACGGCGGCCTGATCCGTTCGGTCATCGGCGCGCTGCACGGATGGCCGGTGCCCCGAATCCCGAACGCAGCCATCACCGCTCTCCGGCACGACGGCGCGCGCTGGGCGGTTGTGACCGTCAACGGCCGCGAGGTCGACCCGGCCACTCCCGGCGAACCGCGCCCCCGTGTCGGGGACGCGGTCTCCGGCTGGACGGGGGATACCCTGAATCGATGACCGATCGATTCTCACGCAGCCGGACCATGACGACCGCGGGCACCTCGATCGTGGCGATGGTGTCGCTCGCGGGGGCCCTCGCGGGCTGCGCCACGAGCGCCGAACCCGCCGCGACCGCCGCATCGGCGGTGACCTCGACATCCGCCGCGGCACCGAGCACCCCGGTGCAGGAGTATCCCCCGGCGCGGGGCGGAGTTACCGAGCCGCGGGCCGCGGCGTCGGGGAACGCGTCCCTGTCGGTCACCGATGTGCGGGTCGGGTCGCACGACGGGTACGACCGCGTCGTCTACGAACTGCACGGCGAGGGCGAACCCGGGTGGAACGTCAGGTACGTCGACGCGGCGGTCCAGGACGGCAGCGGCCGGGAGGTGGACGTGGCGGGCCGCCAAATCCTGGAGGTGTCACTGACCGGCACCGGCTACCCGTTCGACACCGGCGTCGACGAGTACGCGGGGCCGAACCCGCTGCCGGGCGCCGGTGCGGTGTCCGAGGTGCGGGTCGCGACGGTATTCGAGGGTGTCACACAGACGTTCATCGGCCTCGACACCGACCAGCTCCCGGTGACGGTGTCCCGGCTGAGCAACCCGGAGCGGGTGGTCGTCGACTTCGCCCGCTGATCGGGCGCGGTCAGTACGGCGCCGGATCCGGGTCGGGTTCCGATGGTGCACGCGTGGGTGTGCCGCGGCATCCCGCGATGCGGGGCCGGAGGCCAGAGTCGTCCCAGGTGCCAGTCGCTCCGCCCGGGAGGGTGACGGCCGTTGCGCCGAGGGCGGAGAGCCACAGGAGGGCGTTGCCTCCGATACCCGGCCTGCCGAGCGCGCTGACCCGCCACAGCCCGAGTGTCTTGAGTTGGTGGTGGAAGGCGCAGAGGCACTGCAGGTTCGACACGCTGGTCCAGCCGCCGGCGCGCGGGGTGCGGGTGCGGTACTCGGTGATGTGGTCGAGTTGGCACTGCGCCGCGGGCCGCGCGCAGCCGGGGAACCGGCAGTGCCGGTCCCTGGCCCGCACGAGCGCGGCCGTCGCGGCGTCGGGCCGATAGGTCAGTGCGCCCGGCGGCGGACGCAGCAGGCCACCATGCCCGTCGGCGCGCCTACCGGTCGCGAGGGTCGGGTCGACCCGGACGGCAGCGAGGATGGCGTCCGCGATCGCGCCGACGCTCGGTGGGGGCGCGGGCGGCGCCGGGGGCCGGACCGGGTCGCAGGCAACCGGGCGAAACTCCTCCGGGCTCACCTGTCCGTTCACGGCTTTTCGCGGTTTTCAGGCGGTCAGTACGATCTCTTCTAGGCTGCGGCATCGGCGCATACTTCGTGCGCGAGAGCTGGCAGGCAAATTGCCGTTTGAAGCACCGCATTGGCGCGGAGTTTGCCTCACCTTCACAACGAGAAGAAGAGCCGACTGGCGCTTCATCGTGGACACCCTAGAGGACGGTGTCGCCCGAAAGCTGCGCCAGAGAAGCGGTCTACATGAACTACATCAAGGACATACATCGATCAGCTCAGGGGAACATGGTTTCGATCATACCGGCCCGCTCCGACAATCGGGCCACCATGCGCACATTCGTTCGAAGATAGTCGGGCCCACCCCGAAACGGCTGTGCCGGTGGGCAATACACCCACCGGCACAGCCTGTATCACGGTTGCGGTCAGACTCCCGCGATCGCCTCCAGCGGCTTCGTCCGGGCGGCGCGGCTGGCGGGCCACAGCGCGGCGAGGACGCCGACGACGCCGGAGCCGAGCAGCATCGCCACCACCTGACCCCACGGCACCGCGACGGTGCCGAGCCCCTCGTCGGCGAGGGTGCGGACGAAGCCCCACCCGAACGCGAGCCCGAGCAGCACGCCCACCGCGGCACCGAACACCGCGATCAGCACCGACTCGATGTAGATGGTGCGACGCACCTGCGGACGCTGCATGCCGACCGCCCGCAGCATGCCGATCTCCCTGCGCCGCTCGACCACCGACAGCGCGAGGGTGTTGACGATGCCGAGGATCGCGATCACCACCGCCAGCGCGAGCAGCCCGTACAGGACGGCGAGGAGGGTGTCGATCTGTTTGGCCTGCTCGCCCTTGAACTCGTCACGGTCCTTGACCTGCACCACCAGGAACGGGTCGCTGGCCTTCTCCAGGTCGCCGCGCAACGCGGCGACGTCGGTGCCCGGCGCCGCCTGCACGAGCACCGCCAGATCGGCGCGCATCGACGCGGGCACCAGCTGCTGATACACCGACTCGGAGGTGAACCAGTCGCCGAGCAGTTGGTTGTCGGCCAGAATGCCGCCGACCGGCGCGGTGACCTCGACGCCGTCCCGGTTGGTCATCGTGACCGGGGATCCGACGGTCCAGCCCTTCTCCGCGGCAAAGGACTCCGAGGCGACGACGGTATCGCCAGCGAGATCGGCGCTGCCGGAACGCAGTTCGTAGTCGATGACACCGTCGAGCTGTCCCCCGATGCCGGTACCGAACGTGTCCTCGTCGTCGATCTGCACCGGCATCAGGTGCAACGCAACGGCGGATTCGACGCCGGGCACCTTGGCGACGGCAGGAGCAACCCCGACCGGAACACCGATCTGCTGCGGACCGGTGAGGACGTAGTCGGCGGTGATGCCGGAGTCCACAAGCTCATCGATGCTCGCCTTCGCGGACGAGCCGAACACCCCGATCACCGTCACCAACATCAACCCGAGGGTCAACGCGAACGCGGTCGCCGCGGTGCGCCGCGGATTGCGGACCGCGTTGGTGCGGGCCAGCCTGCCGACCGCGCCGAACGGACGTGCCAGCGCAGCACCGAGCGCCCCGACCACCGGCCGGGACAGCGCAGGCGCGGCGAGCAGCACCGCGAGGATCAGGGCAGCGGCCCCCAACCCGACGGTCGCGGCCGCCCCGCCGCCGGTGCCCTGGGACCCGGCCACCAGCAACGCGATGCCGATCACCGCGATGATCGCCCCGACCAGCGTGCGGACCCGCAGCGTGTCGCCGGCAGCGGCGAACTCCTCCCGCATCGCGGCAACCGGCGGCGTGTTCGCCGCACGGCGGGCCGGTGCGTAGGCGCTGACGACGGTCACCAAGACGCCGATCACCAGCGCGACGACCACGGTCCGCGGCTCAAGTTGCAGCGGGCCGGACGGCAGTCCGACGTCGAAGGCGTTCAGCATGGACCGCAGCCCGTACGCGAGGGCGACGCCAGCGGCGATGCCGATCGCGCTGCCGAGCACCCCGACCACCAGCGCCTCGGTCACCACCGACCGACCGACCTGGCCGCGGCTCGCACCGATCGCCCGCAGCAGCGCCAGCTCCTTCAGCCGCTGCGCGACGATCATCGAGAACGTGTTGTAGATGATGAACGTGCCGACCAGCAACGCGATCGCACCGAAGGCGAGCAGGAAATAGTTGACGAACTTGAGCGCGGAGGTAACCTCCGCCTTCACGTCCTCGCGCACCTCGTCGCCGGTCTGCACCTTCGCATCCGGCAGCGCGGTCGCGACCTCGTCCCGCAACTGCTCCGGGCCTGCACTGCCGTCCCCGGCCACGTCGATGTAGTTCACGTGCGCGCCGTCGGTGAACAGCTCGGTGGCCTGGTCCGCGGTGAACAGGGCGCCGACGAATCCGCCGGTGTCCGTTGGCACGTCGTAGACGCCGGTCACGGTCGCGTCGAGGACGCCGTGCGCGGGGACCAGCACCTGGGTGGTGTCGCCGACCGACAGTCCGGCGCGCTCGGCACCGCCCTCGTTGAGCGCGATCTGGCCCGGCGCGGACGGCGGGGCACCGACGACGAAGGTCTCCGGTTCGCCGAGCGCCTGCTCGGGCGGAACGTAGGTCGAGCCGATGCTGGGCGCACCGCCGGTCTGGACCGGGGTCTTGTCGGCGCCGAGCAGCACCAGTTGCCCCTCGACGGCGGGCACGACCGTCCGCACACCGGGGAGCGACTCGATCGTGGCGATGTCCTCGAGCGGGACCCCGCTCGATCCGCGCTCGGGGCTCGACACCCGGACGTCGACGCCCTTCGCGGCGTCCTCGAACAGCCCGTTGAAGGTGCGCTGCAGGGTGTCGGTGAACACGAACGATCCGGTCACGAATGCGGTGCCGAGCACCACGGCGAGGACCGTGAGGACCAGGCGCACCTTGTGCGCGGCGAGGTTGCGCAGGGACACCCTGCGCATCGGGTTCTGTGCCATCGTCAGCCCTGCACGCTCACGCGGGCGTCGAGGCCCTTCATCCGGTCGAGGACGGTGTCCGCGGTCGGCTCCCGCAGTTCGTCGACGATCTGCCCGTCGGCGAGGAACACCACCCGGTCCGCGTGGCTGGCGGCCCGGGGGTCGTGGGTGACGATGACGACGGTCTGCCCGAATTCGTCGACCGCGGCACGCAGGATCGACAGCACCTCCCCCGAGGAATGCGAGTCCAGGTTGCCGGTCGGCTCATCGCCGAAGATGATCTCCGGCTGCCCGGCGAGGGCCCGCGCGCACGCGACGCGCTGCTGCTGGCCGCCGGACAGTTCGCTGGGCCGGTGGCCGAGCCGGTCGGTCAGCCCCAGCCGGGTGAGCACCGAGTCCAGCCACTGCTGGTCGACCTTGCGCCCGGCAATGTCCAGCGGCAGGGTGATGTTCTCCAGCGCCGTCAGCGTCGGTACCAGGTTGAACGCCTGGAAGACGAACCCGATCCGGTCGCGGCGCAGCGCCGTCATCTCCTTGTCGGACAGCCCGGTCAGGTCGGTGTCCCCGATCAGGACGGATCCCGACGTTGCCGAGTCGAGTCCGGCGAGGCAGTGCATGAGCGTGGACTTGCCGGACCCGGACGGCCCCATGATCGCGGTGAACTCGCCGCGACCGAAGTCGACGTCGACGCCGCCGAGCGCCGTCACCGCCGTCTCCCCGGAACCGTACGTCTTGGTCAGATTCACCGCGCGGGCCGCGACGGCCTCGATCGGGGGTGTCGGGTCGGGTGCGGCGTGCGCGCTCATGACGGCCTTTCCTGGTCCGATGCGATCGGACCGGACGGCCCGTCCCGTCCATCCTTACCGGCAGCCCGCCGTCCGCGCCATCAGGGACCACCCTGATCTTCGGTGGCCGGCCAGGTCAGGGACGCGGCCGCAGCGTCAGATATGCCAGGCCCGCCGCCACCACCATCGTCACGACACCGATCGCCGAGGTGACAACCACGCCAGCGTCGAAGGCGGCGTGCGCGGACTCGAGCAGCGCCGAGCCCTGGCCTGCTGGCAGGTCCGCCGCGACGCCGTGCGCACCGCCGAGCGTCTCGGCGGCCCGTGCCGCGGCCTGCTCGTCGAGCCCAGCGGGCAGGGTCAGGTGCGAGCGATACGACGCCATCAGGATCGAGCCGAGCACCGCGGTGCCCAGCACCGCGCCGATCTCGTACGCGGTCTCCGAGACCGCCGACGCGGCACCGGCCTTCTCCGCCGGCGCGCCAGCGACGATCAGGTCGTTGGAGATGGTCTCGGCGGCGCCGATGCCCGCACCGAGCAGCGCGAACGCGATCAGGACCGGCGCGACCGCGGTCGGGGAGACGAACAGCAGCACGGTCAGGTAGCCGAGCGACGAGAACAGCAGCGCAACCACCACCACCAGCCACGGCCGGACCCGGCGCACCAGCGGGACAACGGCAAGACCGGCAACGACCATCACCGCGAGCCCCGGCAGCAGCGCAACACCGGCCTGCATCGGGCTGCGACCGAGCACCAGCTGCAGGTGCTGCGAGACGAAATACATGAACCCGACCAGGGAGAACACGCTGAGCAGGTTCACGGCAACGGCGCCGGAGAACGTGGCGCTGGTGAACAGCCGCATGTCGAGCATCGGCTGGGCCCGCCGCAGCTGCCTGCGGACGAATCCGAGGGTCGCGACCAGGCCGACGGCCGCGGGCACCAGGGTCGCGGTGAGGTCGCCGCCGTGCGCGAGGTTCTTGATCGCGTACACGATCGGTGCGAGCGCGAGCAGCGAGAGCCCGATGCTGATCGGGTCGACGGGACCGGGGTTCGGGTCCTTCGACTCCGGGACGAAGATCGGGGCGAGCACGAGCAGCGGGATCAGCACCGGCACGGCGAGCAGGAACACCGACCCCCACCAGAAGTGTTCGAGCAGGAAGCCGCCGACGATCGGGCCGAGCGCCGCACCGGCCGCGAAGCAGGACGCCCAGATCGCGATGGCGAGTCGGCGCTGCGCGGGGTCATGGAAGATGTTGCGGATCAACGACAGCGTCGACGGCATCAGCATCGCACCGAAGAAGCCGAGGATCGCCCGGGACGCGATCAGCATCTCCGGGGTCGGCGCGTAGGCCGCGAACACGGACACCGCGGCGAATCCGGTGGCGCCGATCAGCAGCAGCCTGCGGCGGCCGAACCGGTCGCCCATGCTGCCCATCGCGACGAGCAGGCCCGCGAGCACCATCGGGTAGATGTCGATGATCCACAGCTGCTGGGCGCCGGTGGGTCCGAGCGAGGTGGAGATCGACGGCAGCGCGAAGGAGAGCACGGTGTTGTCCACCGACACCAGCAGCACCGGCAGCATCAGCACCGCCAGGGCAATCCAGCCACGCCTGCCTGCGGTCGGGACGGCGGTGGCCTCGTGGCGATCGAGGACGTGGGTCGACATGACTCTCCGGATTTCTGGTGCGGGATGATCGAAACGAACGCCATTACTGTACCAGCTGGACGGTACAGGAATGGCGTGGGTAGCATCACGTCCGTGTCCCGACCACCCGCCGCGCGAGCCAAGCTGCTCGACGCCTTCGTCACGATCCTGATCGAGCAGGGCGAGCGCGCCGCGACCATCGAGGCCGTCGCGACCGCGGCCGGGGTCTCGAAGGGCGGACTGCTCTACCACTTCGGCTCGAAGGACGCCCTGATCGACGGCCTGCTCGACCACCTCACCGAACTGGCCGCCGAGGACGCGCAGCGGATGCGCGCCGCGCCGGAGGGCGCGGCCGCCTACTACGTGCGGACCTCCAACTTCGAGAATTCCCGGCTGGACCGGGCCATCATCGCCGCCACCCGCCTCAGCCAGGGCGAGAACACCGCGGCGCAGCAGGCGCTGCTGCGGATCCAGCAGGGCTGGATGGACGCCCTCACCGACGAGATCTCCGACCCGTCGGCGGCGCGGGCGGTGATGCTGCTCGGCGACGGCCTCTACTACCGGGCCGCCCACTCCGGCACCGAGTTCGCGGCGTCACCGCAGGAGATGGAGGACCTGCTCGGTGTCGTCCGCCGGATCGTCGGCCCCTGAACGCCTACGCTGATCCCATGCGCATCGGAGCCCATGTACGCCAGGACGACGACCCGATCGGGGCGGGCGAGGCCCTCGGCGCGGAGATCGTCCAGCTGTTCCTGACCGACCCGCAGAAGTGGAACAAGCTGACCCCGCACCCGAAGGCCGAGCAGATCCGGCAAAGCCCGATCGACGTCGTCGTGCACTCGTCGTACGTCATCAACGTGGCATCGCTGAACAACCGGATCCGGATCCCGTCCCGCAAGTCGGTGACCGAGCAGGCCACCGCCGCCGCCGACCTCGGCGCGATCGGCCTCGTCGTGCACGGCGGTCATGTCCGCGACGGTGAGGATCCCGCCGCGGGATTCGCCAACTGGCGCAAGCTATTCGAACGCGAGGCGGACGCGGGCGGCTTCGCGGTCCCGATCCTGATCGAGAACACCGCGGGCGGGGACGCCGCGATGGCCCGGCGCTTCGACGACATCGCCCGGCTGTGGGACGCGGTCGGCGAGTTCGGCGCCGGGTTCTGCCTCGACACCTGCCATGCCTGGGCGGGCGGCGAGGATCTCGTCGGGGTCGTCGAGCGAGTCAGGGCCATCACCGGCCGGATCGACCTGGTGCACCTGAACAACTCCCGCGACGAGTTCAACTCGGCGCGGGACCGGCACGCCAACCTCGCCTCGGGCACCATCGACGCCGAGGTGCTCGCCGAGGTGGTGCGCACCGCGCAGGCGCCGGTGATCCTCGAGACCCCCGCGGACGGACTCGCCGACGACCTGGAGTACCTCCGCTCCGTGCTGTGATGCCAGCGAATTGCTAGGGTCGGCAAGTGGATTCCGTGATCGACACGTTCAGCTCACAGGCCGCCCCGTGGTGGGCGGTTCCGGTGTCGATGATCATCGGCATGCTGCTCGGAGTGTTCGCGGTTCGGCGGGGGCGTCCCGCCCCGACACCGGCCGCGCGCACCGCACCGCACGACCCACAGGTTCGCGCGATCTACGTGCGGTTCCTCGCCGCGACCGACACCGCGCACAACAGCATCGTCGAGATCGACGGGGACACGCTCGCCGAGGCGGACCTCGAGCGCGCCCTCGAGTCCAGCGACCCGAAGCTGCGCGCCCTCGCCAGGGCCATCGTCGACCTCGATGGCATGGTCAACGAGCTGCGCCTGCTCGCACCCACCGCCGTCGTCGACGCCGCCACCGACCACTTCCGGTTCCTCACCGAATCCACGATGGACGGCGTCCACGACTGTGACGACTTCCGCGCCAGCTACAACGCCCGCAAGTCGACCTTCGTCGCTGCCGTCCGGGACGCGCACGGCGAGCGGCGACCCAGCGCGCGCTGAGCCGCCGCCGACCGATCGGGTGGGCCGCCCGGTTCAGTACCGGTCGCGCTTGGGCTTCTTGTCGAACTTGCCCTTGCCGAAGCGGCCCTTGCCCTCGCGCGGCGGGCGCTGCCCGGGCGGACCCTGATCGGGGGTGAGCTGGATCAGCACGCCCGAGATCCGGGTGGCGCGCAGCGCCTCGAGGGTCTCGGCGGCCAGATCGGCAGGCAGCTCGACGAGGCTGTGGTCGGGGCGGATGCTGATGTGCCCGAAGTCGCTGCGCCGCAGGCCACCCTCGTTGGCGATGGCACCGACGATGGCGCCCGGCACCACCCGGTGCCGCTTGCCGACCGCGATCCGGTAGGTGGCCATCTCCTGGCCGTTGCGGCCGATCTTCGGTCCCTCGTCGTCGAATCGGCGCGGCGGACGTTCCCGCGGCTCCCGCTCCTTGCGCGGCGGCGCGGGCGGCTCGGGGGCCATCAGGAAGGCCTCGCCGTCCCGGGACTGCACGGCCAGCGCGGCCGCGATGTCGGCGAGCGGCACGTCGTGCTCGCGTTCGTAGTCCTCGATCAGTCGGCGGAACAGCGCCAGGTTCTCGGAACTCAGCGACTCGGTGATCGAATCGCCGAACTTCGCGACCCGCTGCGCATTGACGTCCTCGACGGTCGGCAGCTGGATCTCGGTCAGCGGCTGCCGGGTGGCCCGCTCGATTGCCTTGAGCAGATGCCGCTCGCGCGGCGCAACGAACAGCAGCGCGTCGCCCGACCGGCCCGCGCGGCCGGTACGGCCGATCCGGTGCACGTACGACTCGGTGTCGTGCGGGATGTCGTAGTTGACGACGTGCGAGATGCGCTCGACGTCCAGCCCGCGGGCGGCGACGTCGGTGGCGACGAGAATGTCGAGGGCGCCGGACTTGAGCTGACCGATGGTCCGCTCGCGCTGGGCCTGCACGATGTCGCCGTTGATCGCGGCCGCCGAGAAGCCCCGCGCGCGAAGGCGTTCCGCGAGATCCTCGGTGGCCTGCTTGGTGCGGACGAACATGATCATCGCCTCGAAGGGCTCGACCTCGAGGATCCGGGTGAGCGCATCGAGCTTGCGCTGATGGGCGACCTGCACCCAGCGCTGGGTGATGTTCGTTGCGGTCGAGGTCTTGCCCTTGACGGTGATCTCGACCGGATCGTGCAGGTACTGCTTGGAGATCTTGCGGATCGCGGCAGGCATCGTCGCCGAGAACAACGCGACCTGCTTGTACTCGGGGGTCTCCGAGAGGATCTTCTCGACGTCCTCCTGGAACCCCATCTTGAGCATCTCGTCGGCCTCGTCGAGCACCAGGTGGTCCAGGTGCGAGAGGTCGAGGGTGCCCTTCTCCAGGTGGTCGATGACCCGGCCGGGGGTGCCGACGATGATCTGCGCGCCGCGCCGCAGCCCGGACAGCTGCACCCCGTAGGACTGGCCGCCGTAGATCGGGAGCACGTGCAGCCCCGGGATGTGTGCGGAGTATTTGCCGAACGCCTCGGCGACCTGCAACGCCAGCTCCCGCGTCGGCGCGAGCACCAGCGCCTGCGGACGCTTCTGCTCGGGGTCGATGCGGGACAGGATCGGCACCGCGAACGCGGCGGTCTTGCCGGTGCCGGTCTGCGCGAGGCCCACCACGTCGTTGCCCGCCATCAGGGGCGGGATGGTGGCTGCCTGGATCGGCGATGGCGACTCGTACCCGACGTCGGTCAGTGCCCGCAGCACCCGATCGTCGATGCCGAGATCGGCAAATGTGGTGCTGTCGTTTTCCGGCTCGGGGTACTGCTCGGTGTCACTCATTTCACCAGGAGTTTAGTCGATGTCCGCCGGTGCGGCCGACCCGCGGCCACCCGGCCGAGGTAACCCTGATCACCATCCCGGGCACAATGCGGGGCGAAACCCGCCTTTCGACACCAGGAGCGCCCCGTGGCCGACACGCCGATCCCCACCCACTGGTACAACATCGCCGCGGATCTGCCGGTGCCCCCGCCGCCGCATCTGCACCCGGGGACCAGGGAACCGGTCACACCGGCCGACCTGGAGTCGCTGTTCGCGTCCGGCCTGATCGAGCAGGAGGCATCCACCGAGCAGTACATCGCGATCCCCGAGCCGATCCGCGAGGTCTACCGGACGTGGCGGCCCGCGCCGCTGATCCGGGCGCGCGAGTTCGAGAAGGCACTGGGCACCCCGGCGCGCATCTACGTCAAGTACGAGGGTGTCAGCCCGGTCGGCAGCCACAAGACCAACACCGCCGTCGCGCAGGCGTACTACAACGCGCAGGACGGTGTCACCAGGATCACCACCGAGACCGGTGCCGGGCAATGGGGCTCGGCGCTGTCGTTCGCGTGCGCGAAGTTCGGCATCGACCTCGAGGTGTGGCAGGTGCGGGCATCGTACGAGTCGAAGCCGTACCGCCGGTTCCTGATGGAGACCTACGGCGGCACCGTGCATCCGAGCCCGTCCACGCTGACCGAGGCGGGCCGGAAGATGCTCGCCGACGACCCGAACACCCCCGGCAGCCTCGGGATGGCCGTCAGCGAGGCGGTCGAGGTCGCCGCGGGCGACCCGAACGCGCGCTATGCGCTCGGCAGCGTCCTCAACCACGTGGTGCTGCACCAGACCGTCATCGGCCTCGAGGCCGTCGAGCAGCTGCGCGGCGCGGGCGAGGCAAACGCCGACGTCGTGTTCGGGTGCGCCGGGGGCGGGTCCAACCTGGCCGGCCTGGCGTTCCCGTTCATCCGCGAGGTACTGCACGGCCGCGCGCAGACCCGGGTCATTGCCGTCGAGCCCGCCGCGTGCCCGTCGATCACCAAGGGCGAGTACCGGTACGACCACGGCGACGTCGCCGGCCTGACGCCGCTGCTGAAGATGCACACCCTCGGACAGGACTTCGTGCCGGACCCGATCCACGCGGGCGGACTCCGCTACCACGGCATGGCGCCGCTGCTCAGCCACACCGTCGACCTCGGCTACGTGACCGGCAAGGCCGTCGACCAGACCGCGTCGTTCGCCGCGGGTGTGCAGTTCGCCAGGGCCGAGGGCATCGTCCCCGCCCCCGAGTCGTCGCACGCGATCGCCGCCTGCGCCGAGTACGCGAGGACGCTCACCGAACCCGAGGTGCTGGTGATCGGTCTCTCCGGCCACGGCATGCTCGACCTGCCCGCGTACCACCAGTTCATGCAGGGCAACCTGGTCTCGACCGTGGGCGACATGTCCTGACCTCCCGCTGCGGCCCGATCTCGGCCGTGCGCACAATGGGCGCATGGTCGAGATCGCAGTGGCCCAGTTCTCCGCGGGAACGGGCAAGGACGACAACCTCCGGGTGATCCGCACCCTCGTTGGCGAGGCCGCCTCCCGCGGTGCCCGGGTGGTGGTCGCCCCCGAGTACGCGATGTACACCGCGCCGCGGCTCGATGCGGGGGTCGCCGCCTCGGCCGAACCGCTCGACGGGCCGTTCGTCTCCGGCCTGCTCGCGGTCGCCGCCGAGGTCGGCGTGCACCTGGTGGCCGGGGTGAACGAGTCGCTGCCCGGCGACGACCGGATCTCGAACACGCTCGTCGCTGCCGCTCCGGACGGCACCCTCGCCGCCGTGTACCGCAAGCTCCACCTCTACGACGCGTTCGGCTACCGGGAGTCGGACGTCTACCGGGCAGGCCCGATCACCGATCCCGTCACCTTCACCGTCGACGGCCTCACCTTCGGCATGCAAACCTGCTACGACCTGCGCTTCCCCGAGGTGACGCGGCGGATCGTCGACGCGGGCGCCGACGTGCTCGCGCTGCCCGCGCAGTGGGTGCCCGGCCCGCTCAAGGAGGACCACTGGGCGACGCTGGTCCGGGCCCGGGCCATCGAGAACACCATCTACGTGGCCGCCGCCGACCAGAGCGCCCGCACCGGCTCGGGATGCTCGATGATCGTCGACCCGATGGGCGTGGTCCTCGCCGCCCTCGGTGAGCGCGTCGGCACCGCCCGCGCGGAGGCCACCGCGGACCGGATCGCCCAGGTGCGGGCGGTCAATCCGGCGCTGACGCTGCGGCGCTTCGGGGTCGCCGAACGATAGTGCCCGGGCCGGGTGCGGCGTAGCGTCGACGGTGCGATGCTCTACGCCACCCGCGCCGAGGCGGGCCGCGACCTGGCCACCTCCCTCGGGCACCTGCGCGGCACCGACCCGCTGGTGCTGGGACTGCCGCGCGGCGGCGTGCCGGTGGCCGTCGAGGTGGCCCGGGCCCTTGCCGGGGACCTCGACGTCATCGTGGTCCGGAAGCTGGGGTTGCCGTGGCAGCCGGAGTTGGCGATGGGCGCCATCGGCGAGGGCGGCGTCCGGGTGCTCAACGAGGACGTGATCGGCCGGTCCGGGGTATCGCCGCTGACCCTGTCCAGCACGGAGACCGCCGAGCGCCGCGAACTGGACCGGCGGGTCCGGCTGCTGCGGGGCGACCGCCCGCCGATCCCGATGGCCGGGCGGACCGTCGTCCTCGTCGACGACGGGATGGCCACCGGCGCGACCGCCGAGGTCGCCTGCCTGGTCGCGCGGGCCGGGGCCGCCGCCCGGGTGGTGGTCGCGATGCCGGTGTCGTCGGAGGAGGCGATGGATCGGCTGCGCGCGGTCGCGGACGAGGTGGTGTGCCCCCTCGTGCCCCGGTGGCTCGGGGGCGTCGGCGGCGCCTACCGCGACTTTCACCAGCTCACCGACGACGAGGTGCGGGCGGCGCTGAAAACGTGATCTACGCCTCACTCCCCTGCGCCGGACACCGCAAAGTCACAGTTCGCGGAACTTCGAGTAACAGACACCTTGTTTCGGCGGCGTTACATCCGGTCATTCCGGACAGGGAAGCTCGTGCATCCCCCGCCGGAATGTGATGCAATGCACACCCGTATGTGTCGGTAGTCCTGGAGGGTCCCCAAGTGCGAGAGTTCGAAGTTCCGCAGTCGTTTTCCGTTCCGGACGACGTCTCGATGGCAGACACGGTGTTCCGCTTCGAGAAGGAATGCCCGCAGCATGTGCCCTTCAAGAAGCTCGTCGGCGGCGCCTGGGTCGATGTCAGCGCGGCGGAGTTCGCCGCCCAGGTCACGGCCGTCGCCAAGGGGCTGATGGCGTCCGGCATCGAGCTCGGCGACCGGGTCGCGATCCTGTGCGCCACCCGCTACGAGTGGGTCGTCCTCGACTACGCGATCTGGACCGCGGGCGGCTGCACCGTCGCGATCTACGAGACCTCGTCCGCCGACCAGGCCCAGTGGATCCTCGAGGACTCGGCGACCGCGCTGCTCGTCGTCGAGACGGCCAAGCACGCCGCCACCGTCAAGGATGTCGCCGAGGCGGCGCCCGCGTTGCGGGAGATGCTGCAGATCGAGGCGGGCGCGCTCGACGAGCTCACCGCCCGGGGCGCCGAGATCACCGATGAGGCGCTGCATGAGCGCCGCGGGCAGGTCGGGGCCTCCTCCCCCGCCACCCTCATCTACACCTCCGGCACCACCGGCAGGCCCAAGGGCGTGCAGCTCACGCACGGCAACTTCAGCGCGGAGTCGCAGGCCGTGAAGATCGCCCTCGCCGACGCGATGTACGAGGGCCGCAGCACCCTGATGTTCCTCCCGCTCGCCCACGTGTTCGCCCGCGCGATCTCGTTCGGCGCGTTCGACAACAAGGTCACCGTCGGCCACACCGCCGACCTGACCACGCTGGTCGACCAGTTCGCGGTGTTCAAGCCGAACTTCATCCTCTCGGTGCCGCGGGTGTTCGAGAAGGTCTACAACTCGGCGAAGCAGAAGGCCGAGGACGGCGGCAAGGGCAAGATCTTCGGCAAGGCCGCCGAGACGGCGATCGCGTACAGCGAGGCCATCGAGAACGGCGGGCCCGGCCTCGGACTCAAGCTCAAGCACGCCCTGTTCGACAAGCTGGTCTACGGCAAGCTGCGGGCCGCGCTCGGCGGCGAATGCGACCGCGCCGTGTCCGGCGGCGCCGCGCTCGGCGCCCGCCTCGGCCACTTCTTCCGGGGCATCGGCGTCCCGGTCTACGAGGGCTACGGCCTCACCGAGACCAGCGCGGCCGTCACCGTGAACACCACCACCGCGCAGCGGGTCGGCACCGTCGGCAAGCCGCTCAACGGGCACGCCGCGAAGATCGCCGAGGACGGCGAGCTGCTGCTCAAGGGCCCGGTCGTGTTCGGCGGGTACTGGCACAACGACGCAGCAACCGCCGACTCGATCCGCGACGGCTGGTTCCACACCGGCGACCTCGGCTCCATCGACGAGGACGGCTTCGTCTCGATCACCGGCCGCAAGAAGGAGATCATCGTCACCGCGGGCGGCAAGAACGTCGCCCCCGCGGTCCTCGAGGACGCCCTGCGTGCGCACCCGCTGATCAGCCAGTGCCTCGTCGTCGGCGACGCAAAGCCGTTCATCGGTGCGCTGATCACGATCGACCAGGAGGCGCTGCCCGGCTGGCGCGAGCGCAACGGGGTCGCCGCCGACCTGCCGATCGCCGAGGTGGTCAAGCACCCCGACCTGGTCGCCGAGGTCGACGCCGCGATCGCCGAGGGCAACAAAAAGGTCTCCAGCCCGGAGCAGATCAAGAAGTACCGCATCCTCGACGTGGACTTCACCATCGAGACCGGGGAGCTGACGCCGACGCTCAAGCTCAAGCGCAACGTCATCCACGACACGTTCGGCACCGCCATCGAGGCGATCTACACCTGACGTCACCGGCGGACGTTCCCGGCGCCGCCGAATGGGCCGTCTCCCGCGGGAGGCGGCCCATTTGCCGTTCGCGGCGGTTCGGGTTCAGCCGGATTGGGTTCAGCGGGATCGGGTTCAATGGCGGGCATGACGACGACAGTTCCTGGCTTCGGTGATCGGTTCCCCAAGCTGCTGCTTGTTGGTCCGGGCGCGGTCGCCGAGCCGCGGCTCCTGCGCGCGCTGCACCTGGCTGGGGTCGCGGCGCTCCCCGGCGACCGGGAGGCCAGCGGGCAGAAACTGTTCGGCGCCCGCATCGTCGACGACCCGGCGGACGGATGGAACGAGCTGGGGCCCTGGGTGCGGGCGGCGGTGACGTTCGGCGCCGACGCGTGGACCGCGATGCAGGCCGTCCTGTCGCTCAGCGGTCCGGACTACGCGCCGGGGGCATCGACGGTGAGCGCGGGCGACCGACCGGTCACCGTGCTCGCGTGCCCCGACCTCGACGACGCCGCCCTCACCGACGCGGCGCTCGCCGGGGCGCTTGCGGCGGCGCAGCGGGCGGCCGGGCTGGCGTGGGGATGCGGTGGCCGGGCCTAAATCCTGGCGGCGTCGATCATCCGGCGCGCGACGTCGGCGTCGCCGACCATCTCCAGTGCGGCAAGCGGGCGCCTGCGCCACATCGTGAGCAACAGGTCCTCCGCTGTGCCGCGGATCGCCACAGTACTCCTCCCGTGTCCGGCCTCCACCCGGACTCCGTCGGCGCCGAAGGCGAGCAGCAGCTCCGCATCCGGGGTGTCGGTGCCATGCAGGTGAACGCTCTTGCCGTGCAACGTGTTCGGAATCTGCGGGACGGCCCGCGGCAGCATCAGCCGCGCCCACTCGTCGACACCGTCCGCGGCGCAGCGCGGATCGACCGGCGCGGGCGGCCGGCCACCGGCGGCGTGCACCGCGTCGGCTGCATCCACCCGGTGCACCGTCACCTCGTGCGCCTGCCTGCGCGCCCAGAACCGGGCCGTGCCCGGGCCGGTCAGGGTCGGTGCGGCCCGGTCGACGTCGCTGCCGGACAGCTCGGCGAGCAGCGCATCGAGGGACTCCCGGTAGGCGGGCAGGCAGCCGGGTCCGTGCGGCAGCGGCGGGGCGTCGGCGGACCCGGCGAGGGTGGCGCCCGGCCCGGCGGCGAGCACGCCCGTCACCCAGCGGTGCACCTTCCCGGTGTGCCGGATCACCCGTTCCAGGGTCCACCCCGGCACCGTCGGGACCGGGGCGCCCAGCGCGTCCGGGGGCATCGCCGCCAGGCGCATGCCCTCGGCCCGCAGCACGGCGACATGCTCGTCGGGTGTCATGCCCGAACGGTAGCGCGGAGGAACGCGGCGACGTCGGAGGTGACCCGCCGATGCACCGGTTCGTGCAGCAGGTCGTGGCCCGCGTCCTGGTACTCGCGGAGGTCCGCGGTCGGGACGGCGGCCGACCACGCCCGTGCACCGTCGATCGGGGCGAGCCGGTCGTCGACGCCGTGCACCACCAGGATCGGCGCCAGCACCCCGCCGACCGCGCCCGGATCGGCCGCGGCGGCGCGCGGAAGCCCGCACAGCACGACGGCCCCGAACCGGTCCGGCGCGGCGCCGAGCGCGGCGATCGCGGTGGCGGCCCCGAGCGAGTGCCCCATGACCGCGAGCGGCAGCCCGGGTCGGTCGTGTGCGGCGAGGTCGGCGAGTAGCAGCGCGTTGGCCCCGAGCACGTCGAGCGAACCGGGGTGGCCGGGTTCGCCCTCGCTGAGCCCGTGCCCGACGTGGTCGAGTGCCCAGGTCTCGATGCCCTCGGCGGCGAGGGCCCGCCCGAACCGGTGATAGTGGCCCGTGTGCTGCCCCATGCCGTGCAGGAACACCAGCGCGGCGACGGGGTCGGGGCACGGCCAGCGACGGTGGTGGACCTGCCCGGAGGCCCCGGTGAAGAACGGCACCACCCGATTATGTCGGGACGGTCTGCCATAGTCGCAGTCGTGTTCCTCCTCGACGACGTCCTCGTCCACAGCGCGGGCGACCTGACGCGGGCGGCGGACTGCGAGTTCGCGCTGCTGCGGCAGCTCGACGTGACCCTCGGGCATCGCGCCCGGCCCGCGGCGGGCCCGTCGGATCCGATGCTCGAGCGGACCACCGCCCTCGGCGACGCCCACGAACGCCGCAGGCTGGACGAGTACCGGCAGCGGTTCGGCGACGGTGTCGTCACCATCGAGCGGCCGCGGCTCGACGCCGAGGACCTGGCCCGCGCGACGAAGGCGACGATCGATGCCGCCCGCGCGGGTGTCGAGGTGATCTACCAGGGCACCTTCTTCCGGCAGGCGACGCCCGCCGCCCGGTTCCTCGGCTTCTGCGACTTTCTGGTGCGCACCGACGCCGGGTACCGGGTCGTCGACACCAAGCTGTCCCGGCACGCCAGGGTGCCCGCCCTCCTGCAGGTGGCCGCGTACGCGGACGCACTGGCCGCCGACGGCGTCCCGCCTGCACCGACGGTGAGCCTGGTCCTCGGCGAGGGCACCGAGGTGTCCTACCCGCTCGACGACATCCTTCCGGTGTTCCGGCAGCGCAGGGACGCGCTGGTGCGGCTGCTCGACGAGCACCGCGACCGGGGAACGGCGGTGGTGTGGGGGGAGGTCCGCGGCTGCGGGCGGTGCGCCGACTGCGGCCCGGAGGTGGAACGCAGCCGGGACCTGACCCTGGTCGCGGGACTGCGCTCGACGCAGCGGGACGTCCTGATCCGCGGCGGCCTCACCACCGTGGACGCCCTCGCCGGCGCCACCGAGCGGGTCGCCGGGATGAGCGAGCGCACCTTCGCCGCCCTGCGGGGGCAGGCCGCCGTCCAACTCCGCACACCACCCGGCGGTCCGCCTGCGGTCGAGGTCACCGACCCGGACGCGCTCGCCGCGATCCCCGCCCCCGACCCGGGTGACATCTTCTTCGACTTCGAGGGCGACCCGCTGTGGGCGGAGGACGGATCCACCGACTGGGGGCTGGAGTACCTGTTCGGGGTGGTGGAGTCCGACGGCACGTTCCTGCCGTTCTGGGCGCACGACCGGATCGGGGAGCGCCGGGCGCTGCTCGACTTCCTGGACTACCTCACCGACCGCCGGAAACGATTCCCGCACATGCACGTTCACCACTACTCGGCGTACGAGAAGACCGCCCTGCTGCGCCTGGCCGGTCGCCACGGCGTCGGGGAGGACGCGGTGGACGCGCTGCTGCGCGAGAACGTCCTGGTGGACCTGTACCCGGTGGTGCGGGGTGCGCTGCGGGTCGGGGCCCCGTCCTACTCGATCAAGAAGCTGGAGCCGCTGTACATGGGCGACTCGATCCGGACCGGCGTCGACAACGCCGCCGACTCGATCGTCGAGTACGGCCGGTACTGCGCGCTGCGGGACGCCGGTGACGACGCCGCGGCCGCGGTGCTGGCCGGGATCGCGGACTACAACGAGTACGACTGCCTATCGACGCTGCGCCTGCGGGACTGGCTGCTCGGCCTTGCCGCCGAGCGGGGCGTACGGCCGCACCCGGCGCAGCAGGCCGTCGACGTCACGGTCGAAGAGCCCGGCGCGGACGAGACGGCGCTGCTGGCGCACGTCGGCGGGGCACTGGCCGGCGACCGGAGCAAGGACCAGCAGGCGGCGGCGCTCCTTGCCGCGGCGCTCGGCTACCACCGCCGCGAACGAAAGCCGTACTGGTGGGCACACTTCGAGCGGCTCACCGCCCCCGTCGACGAGTGGGCCGACACCGCGGACGCCTTCGTCGCCGACACCGTGACGGTCACCGAGGACTGGCACACGAGCACGCCGCGGCAACGCAAACAGCGTCGCACGGTCCGGCTCGTCGGCCGGTGGGGGTCCGGCTCGACGGCCCGGGTCGGCGATCAGCCGTTCGCGCTGTACGACGCGGCGACCGGGATCGGCAGCGAGGACGCGGCGAGCCGCGGGACGGTCACCGTCACCGTGCGCGCGCTCGCGTCCGACCCGGGCAGCGACGGCCGCACCCGCGACGTGGTGCTCATCGAGGAACTGCAGGGTGCCGACCCGCACGACAGCGTGCCGATGGCGCTGGCACCCGGCAGGCCGGTGCCGACCAAGAACATCGAGGCCGCGATCGCCGCTCAGGCCGCCGTGGTCGCGGCCGCGCTGCCGACGATGCCGGGCACCGCGGCCCTGGACATCCTGCGCCGCATCCCGCCCCGCACCCGGTCCGGGGCGCCGCTCCCCGCCGCCGACCCCGACCATCGGGCGCAGGCGATCACCGGGGCGCTGCTCGACCTCGACGACTCGTACCTGGCCGTGCAGGGGCCGCCGGGGACCGGGAAGACGCACACCGGCGCCGCCGTCGTCGCGGACCTGGTCACCCGGCACGGGTGGCGGGTCGGGGTGGTCGCGCAGTCGCATTCGGTGGTCGAGAACATGCTCGACGGCATCGTGCGGTCGGGGGTCGCCGGTGACCGGGTCGCGAAGAAACCCGGGTCGGGGCTCGCGGACGACCCGAAGTGGACCAAACTCGACCCGTCCGGATTCCCCGCCTTCCTCGACGAGAACGCGGAGGGCGGCTGCGTGATCGGCGGCACCGCATGGGATTTCGCGCACCCCCACCGGGTCCCGCCGGGCAGCCTCGACCTGCTGGTCGTCGACGAGGCCGGGCAGTTCTCGCTTGCGAACACGGTCGCGGTTGGGCGCTCCGCACGCAACCTGCTGCTGCTCGGCGACCCGCAGCAGCTTCCGCAGGTCAGCCAGGGCATCCACCCCGAGCCGGTGGACACCTCCGCGCTGGGGTGGCTGGCCGCCGGGCACGGCGCGCTCCCACCGGAACTCGGGTACTTCCTCGACATCACCTGGCGGATGCACCCCGCGGTGTGCGCGGCGGTGTCGGACCTGTCGTACGAGGGCAGGCTGCACGCGAAGGAGTCGGTCACCACCGGGCGGCACCTCGCGGGCGTGGAGCCGGGGGTGGAGGCGCTGTTCGTCGACCATGTCGGGAACTCGACCGCGTCCGCCGAGGAGGCGGCGGCGATCACCGCGGCGGCCGTCTCGTTGATCGGCACGCCGTGGACCACCGCGGCGGGCGAGGCCCCGCGCCCGCTGGGGCAGGCCGACGTCCTCGTCGTCGCGCCCTACAACGCGCAGGTGACGCTGATCCGCGAGCACCTCGCCGCGGCGGGCCTCGGCGAGGTGCTCGTCGGCACCGTCGACAAGTTCCAGGGCAGGGAGGCCGCCGTGGTGTTCGTGTCGATGACGGCGTCGTCGGCCGCGGATGTGCCCCGCGGGATGGGCTTCCTGCTGTCCCGGAACCGGTTGAACGTGGCCATCTCCCGGGGCAAGTGGCGCGCGATGATCGTCCGCTCCCCCGCGCTCACCGACTACCTGCCGTCAACGCCGGACGGGCTGACCGAGTTGGGCGCGTTCCTCCGCACCCATCCCGGGCCCGCCCTGGTTCAGCCGAAGCACTGACCTTCGCCGCGGTAGGTGGGCACCGTGGTGACGGCGCCGTCCGCGGCGACGAGGTGCACGTCGGTGAACCGCTCGCACAGCTCGCCCGCCTTCGCGTGCCGGAACCACACCCGGTCCCCGATCCGCAGCGCGCTCGCCGCGAGTCCGGTCACCGGGGTCTGCACCTCGCCCGCGCCCTCGTTGCGCAGCAGACTCAGCCCGGCAGGCCACACCGGCGTCGGCACCCGAGACGCCCCGGCGGGGCCGGAGGCGATGTAGCCGCCAGAGAACAGCGTCGCGATCTTCGGGCTCGGCCGCCGCACCGTGGACAGCGCGAAGAACATCGCCGGACGCGGGGTGAACGACCGGTAGCGGTCGAAGAGGGTCGGAACGAACAGGCCGGACCCGGCGGTGACCTCGGTGACGGCCGGGTCGGCGGAGCTGACCTCAAGCGAGCCGGTGCCGCCGCTGTTGACGATCTCGAGGCGGCCCGCCACCGCGGTGACGGCGGCGACGACCGCACCGCGCCGGGTGGACAGTTCCGTGGCGGAGGCCCTCTTAACCAGTCGCACGGCGGCGCTGGTGTCCGGGAGCCCGGCTATCTGCGCCTCGTAGAACATGACCCCGACCACCGCGCAGCCCCGGGTCGTTGCGGCGCGGGCGAGGTCGGCGGCCTGCTCGGGGGTGCGGAGCGGCGAGCGGCGGACGCCGAGATGGACCGGCCCGATCCGCAGCGAGGCGTCGACGTCGAGGCACAGCCGCGCCCCGGTGGCGCCGGCGGCGGCGATGACGTCGAGGTGCTCGGCTCCGTCGATCATCAGGGTGATCGAGTCCCGCAGCAGCGAGTCGGCACCGAGCTCGGCCAGCGCACCCCGGTCGACGGTGGGATACCCCATCAGCACGTCGCGGGCGCCCGCGCGGACGAGCCAGATCGCCTCGCGCAGCGAGTAGGACATGATGCCGCGGAATCCGCCGGACTCGGTGAGCCCCGATCCCAACGCGCGTTCGAGGACCGCACGGGTGCGGACGGACTTGCTTGCCACCCGGATCGGGGTGCCCGACGCGCGCCGCACCAGGTCGGCGGCGTTGGCGTCGAGGGAGGCCAGGTCCACCGCGGCGAACGGCGGATCGAGCGGGCGGGTCGCCGCGTCGAGCCGGGCGACGGTGCCGGTGGGTGTCATGGCGGATCGATCGGTGGTCGCGGTCACCTGCCCAGTCAATCACCCCATTTGGACAACTGTCCATGATTCGGGGCTGGCGCCGCGGCGGGACCGGTCAGATCTCGACGGCCTTGCCGGTGACCATCTGCACCAGATCGTCGAGCTCGGCGAGCACGGCCTCGCCGTTCCGATCGACCAGCCAGCGCAGCACGATGCCGTCGATGACGGCGAGCGCGAACCGGGCGATGTGCGCCACCGGCTCGGTCCATCGCATGCCGACATGCGCGGCCGAGGTCTCGAGGAACTCGATCGCCTCGGCGTCCATCGTCGCGTACTGGTTGGCGGCAATGGAACCGGCCAGCTCGGCCCCGGCGGCCTGCTGCCGCAGACCGTAGGCGGTGATCTCGTAGGTGAGCAGCTGCCGGTCGGGGGTGGCCTCGACGATCGGCCACATCGCGGACAGGCCGCTGTGCAGGAGCTCACGCAGTCCGCGCACCCCGGTCTGCGCCTCGTCGGTGTGCGCCTGCCCGAAGGCGTACCGCAGGGCCTGGCTCAGCTGCAGGACGAGGGCCTCGCCCATCGCCGCGACGAGCGCCTCCTTGCTCTCAAAGCAGTAGTGCACGACACCGAGCGACACACCCGCTTCCTCCGCGACGGCGCGGATCGTGACGGAGCTGACGCCGCCTCGTTCCGCGATCCCCATCGCCGATTCGACCAGCTGTGCGCGGCGTTCGTCCGCAGGAAGGCGATTCAGCATTCGACGATCCTAAAACGTCCCAACCTGATTGGATACAAGGTGTTGACCTGGACGGACGTCCAGGTAATAGTGTGCAGATGCACTCACAGAAGTGGCACAACTGGGCGCGCAGCGCCGGTGCCGACCCCCGGCGGTTCGCCACGCCGAAGTCCGTTGCCGAGCTCAGCGCCGAGATCACCCGGGCGGCGGACGAAGGACTGCACGTCAAGTGCGTCGGCGCCGGGCATTCGTTCACCCCGATCGCGGTGACCGACGGCGTGATGATCAGCCTGGACAATCTGAGCGGGATCGAATCCGTGGTGCCGGCCGGGGAGTCCGGCGCCCTGGTGACCGTCCTCGCCGGCACGCGGCTGCACGACCTCAATCCCAGGCTGTGGGATCTCGGCCTGGCGATGATCAACCTCGGGGACATCGACGCGCAGTCCATCGCCGGGGCGATCTCCACCGGCACCCACGGCACCGGCGCCCAATTCGGCGGTCTCGCCACCCAGATCCGCGCCATTCAGCTCGTGCTCGCGGACGGTGCGGTCGTCGACTGCTCCGCCGAGGAGAACCCCGAACTGTTCCACGCCGCCCGCCTCGGTCTCGGCGCGGTCGGTGTCATCGCGAAGCTGACGCTGCAGTGCGCGAACGCATTCATGATGCGGGCCGTCGAGGCGCCGGCCCGGTTCGGTGACACCATGGCTCGACTCGACGACCACGTCCACGGCGTCGACCATTTCGAGTTCTACTGGTTCCCGCACACGGACCGGGTGCTGACCAAGCACAACACCCGACTCCCCGCCGACACGCAGGCCCGGCCGGTCGGTGCGGTGCGCGCCTACATCGACGACGAACTGATCTCGAACACGATCTTCGAGGGCGTCAACCGGGTCGCCACCCGGTTCCCCGCCGCGATCCCCAGGATCAATAACCTCTCCGCACAGGCGCTGAGCGCCCGCGAGTACGTCGACCGCAGCTACCAGGTCTTCGCGTCGTCGCGGCGGGTGCGGTTCCGGGAGATGGAGTACGCGGTGCCCGCCGCCGCGCTCCCCGAGACCCTCCGCGAGATCGACCGCTGGATCAACGACTCCGGGTTCACCGTCGCCTTCCCCGTCGAGGTGCGCTTCGCCGCCGCCGACGACATCTGGCTCTCCACCGCGTCCGGCCGGGACACCGCCTACGTGGCAGTGCACCAGTACCACCGCCGCGACCACCGCGAGTACTTCGACGCCGTCGAGGCCATCGCGAAGGCGGTCGACGGCCGTCCGCACTGGGGAAAGATGCACTCGCGGACCGCGGACGACCTGCGGCCCAGCTATCCGCACTTCGACGAGTTCCGCTCGGCCCGCGACAAGTACGACCCGGAGCGACGCTTCGACAACGACTATCTCCGGCAGGTGCTCGGATAGCCCGCCTCAGCCGCCGAGCAACTCCGCCTTCCTGGCGGGGCTCGCAAAGGACGCCTCGATCGAGTTGCGCGCCAGCCGCTCCCGCTCCGCGTCGGTGAGTCCGACGTCGGCGCGGAGCCGGGCCAGGTTGTCGTCGACGTAGCCACCGAAGTACGCGGGATCGTCGGAGTTGACGGTGACATGCAGCCCCCGCGCGAGCATCCGGCGGATCGGGTGGTCGGCGAGCCGGTCGACCACCCGCAGCCGGACGTTCGACAGCGGACACAGGGTCAGCGGAACCCGGTCACGCACCAACCGGTCGACCAGGTCGTCGTCCTCGACGCAGCGGATACCGTGGTCGATCCGTTCGACGCCGAGCAGGTCGAGGGCCTGCCGGATGTAGTCGGGAGGGCCCTCCTCGCCCGCGTGTGCGACGACGTGCAGCCCGGCGGCGCGGGCCCGCCCGAACACGTCAACGAACAGCGACGGCGGATACCCGACCTCCGCGGAGTCGAGGCCGATCCCGAGCAGCGGGGCCCCCGACCCGACCAGGTCGGTCAGCAGCGCGTCCGCCTCCGGGACGGGGCGGTCCCGGAGGATGCCCGCAATCAACCCGGTGCTCACGCCGTGCTCGGCCTCGCTGCCCGCCAGCGCATCCCCCAACCCTTCGAGGACCTCCCGCAGCGGGACGCCCCGGGCGGTGTGCGCCTGCGGATTGAAGAAGATCTCGGCGTGCCGCACCCCCGCCACGGCCGCTCGCGCCAGGTACGACCTGGCGAGGTCGGCGAAGTCCTGCGCGGTGCGCAGCACCGTCATGTTCGCGAAGTACAGGTCGAGGAACGACTGCAGGTCGGTGAACTCGTACCGGGATCGCAGGTCGTCGAGGTCGGCGTACGGCAGGTCAATCCGATTGCGCTGCGCGAGTTCGAAGATCAGCTCCGGCTCGAGCGCGCCCTCGATGTGCATGTGCAGCTCGGCCAGCGGTGTCGCCCGGGTGTCGGTTGCGGGATCGGTCATGCCGTCAGCCTGCCACAGTGCTGCTCTCGTCCCTGCGCGGCGCGTCCGCGCCATCCTCGACTCGGCGTGGCCGCGAGAAGCACAGCGACGCAACGAATCCGACCAGCAGCACCACGGCGGGCAGCAGCATCGACTGCCCCATCGCGGAGCTGAACCCGTCCCGGACGACGTCGGGCATCGCGCTGGCCATGCCCTCGTGGGCGGCACCGGCGGAGGGCACCCCATTGGCGGACAGCCGGGCCGTGATCAGGGCGCCGATGCCTGCGCTGCCGAGCACCGCGCCGACCTGCCGGGTGGTGTTGTACACCCCCGAACCGGCGCCTGCCTGCTGCGGCGGCAGGTTGCGGGTCGCGGTCGCGGCAAGCGGTGACCAGATGAACGCGTTCGCCACACCCATCAGCGCGATCGGCAGCAACAGTTCCCAGATCGCGACCTCGGGCGTCATCACCAGCGCCAGCCAGCCGAACGAGACCGCCAGCATCAGGAAGCCGGGGGCGGCGATGTACCGCGGGTGCGCCCGGTCGACGAGCTTGCCGACGTTCGGGGCGAGGACACCGGTCAGCACCGCCATCGGCACCATGAGCAGGGCCGACCCGGTCGGCGACAGCCCCCGCACCCCCTGCGCGTAGAACATCAGCGGCAACACCATCGCGGTGATCGCGAAGCCCATCGAGGTGATCGCGATGTTGGCGAGGGAGAAGTTGCGGTCGCGGAACAGCTCGAGGGGCAGCAGCGGCTCGTCCCGGTTGCGGGACTGGTTCCAGACGAACACGCCGAGCAGCAGCACACCGGCCGCGATCATCAACCAGATCCGCACGGACCAGTCGTAGGTGTTGCCCTCCTGCAACCCGAACACCAGCAAGAACATGCCTGCGGCGCTGAGGACCACGCCGGGCAGGTCGAACCGGTGCTCGTGGGTCTCGAGGGTCGGGACGTACCGCATCGCGGCGAGGAAGGCGATCACGCCGACCGGAACGTTGACGATGAAGATCCACTGCCATCCGAGCCCGTCGACGAGCACGCCGCCCGCCAGCGGCCCGACCAGCGTCGCGACGCCGGCGACGGCACCCCACAGTCCCATCGCGGTGCCCCGCTTGTCCGGCGGGAAGATCCGGGTGATCACCGCCATCGTCTGCGGCGTCATCAACGCGGCACCGAAGCCCTGAACGACGCGCGCCACGATCAGCATCTCGATGCTGCCGGACAGGCCGCACCACAGCGAGGCCGCGGTGAACAGGGTCAAACCGAGCAGGTACAGGCGTTTCGGACCGAATCGGTCGCCGAGCCTGCCGGTGATCAGCAGCGGAACCGCGTACGCGAGCAGGTAGGCGCTGGTCACCCACACCACGCTGTTGATGTCCGCGCCGAGGTGCTCCATGATCGCCGGGTTCGCGACCGCCACGATCGTGGAGTCGACCAGGATCATGAAGAAACCCAGGCACAGCGCCCAGAGCGCGGGCCACTGCCGGATCTCGACGGGTTGGTTGGTGACGGTCACGGGTGAGCCCCTTGCCTCGAGCCTGAAATATACGGAGCGGGTGTGAGCGGGGCAAGGCCACCGATCCCGCGACCCGATAGCGTCACGGGGTGGACTCGCACCAACTCGACATTGTCGCCCTCGCCTGGTCGCGAGAGCTCGGCCTGCCGGACGACGCGCTGCGCGTTGCCGGTTCCCGAACGATACGACCGGCCACCGACACGGTCCGGTTTCTGCGGTTCGCCGGCGCGAGCGCGCTCGTCGGGCCGCCCTGGTTCCTCGACCGCGCGGCGGCGCTCGACGACGACGCTCTGGCGTCCCGGTCGACCCTCGGCGACCTGACCAGGGACCACGGCGGGCGGTGCACCGGCCCCCGCCTGCTGGCCTACGCGTCCGAGGTGGGCGACATCGACGTGGCGAGCCCCCTCATCTCCCACGTCCTCCCCCACGTGCTCGCCTTGCAGGCGCTGTGCCCGCCGGACGACGTCGCCGAGGCCGACCTCACCGCCCGACGCAACTGGTTCACGCTCCTCGACGAGGACGAGCGGCCGCTCTCCTGCGCCGGCTACTCCGAATGGCAGGGGATCATCGCCCGGCTCGGGGTGCTGACCGTTCCGGAGGCCCGCCGCCGGGGCAACGGAACGACGGTCGGCAGGCTGTGCACCAACGACGCGATGGACGAGGGCATGATCCCGGAGTGGCGCAGCCACCCGGAGGACCTCGCCTCCCGCGGGCTGGCCGCACGACTCGGCTACGAGGAACTCGGCTCGGTCACCGAGGTGGCGCTACCGTGAAGAGGTGAGCGACGAGAACGGCACGGCCGCTAGCTATGTCGAACCGGGACGCGAATTCGTCCGCGACACCCGGTACATCGAGACCCGGATCACCGCCGACGGCAGGGACGGCTTTCCGGTCGAGCCGGGACGGTACCGGCTGGTCGTCGCGCGGGCCTGCCCGTGGGCGAACCGGGCGATCATCGTCCGGCGCCTGCTCGGCCTCGAGGACGCCCTGTCGATGGGCCTGTGCGGCCCCACCCACGACGAGCGCAGCTGGACCTTCGACCTCGACCCGGGTGGCGTCGACCCGGTGCTGGGGATCCCCCGACTGCGCGACGCCTACCTCGCGCGCGACCCGCACTATCCGCGCGGCATCACCGTCCCGGCGATCGTGGACGTGCCGACCGGGCAGGTCGTCACCAACAACTACCCGCAGATCACGCTCGACCTGTCCACCGAATGGACGGCGTACCACCGCGACGGCGCCCCCGACCTGTACCCGGAGCCGCTGCGCCCCGAGATCGACGAGGTCGCGGACCTGGTCTTCCGGGACGTCAACAATGGCGTCTACCGGTGTGGATTCGCCGGTTCCCAGGACGCCTACGAGGCCGCGTACGACCGACTGTTCGCGCGGCTGGACTGGTTGAGCGAGCGCCTGGCCACGCAGCGCTTCCTGGTCGGCGACACGATCACCGAGGCGGATGTGCGCCTGTTCACGACGCTGGTCCGGTTCGACGCCGTCTACCACGGGCATTTCAAATGCAACCGCACCACACTCGCCGAGATGGACGTGCTCTGGGCGTACGCACGGGACCTGTTCCAGACGCCCGGATTCGGCGACACCGTCGACTTCACGCAAATCAAGGAGCACTACTACCTGGTGCACACCGACATCAACCCGACCCGGATCGTCCCGAAGGGACCGGACCTGTCCGGTTGGACCACGCCACACGGACGGGACGCGCTGGGCGGCAGGCCGTTCGGGGACGGCACTCCCCCACCCCCGCCGAAGCCCGCCGAGCTGGTTCCCTAGGTCAGCCAGGGCCGGGCACCGGTCGCCCCGTGAGGCACGCGTCATCGGAACAATCGGGGCGGGCGGAACGTTGGGAGGGTGTTCGGCCGCCGAACGCGCGGTCCGGGCAGGAGGATGCACCGATGAACATCACCGGACGGGTGGAGCGGGCCATCGCCTCGCTGCTCGACAACGGCACCCGCCTGCAGGGACCGGCCGTCGAGACCTATGTGTCCCGGGTCCGGCGCGCCCACCCGGACGAGACCCCCGAGCAGATCGTCGCGCGACTCGAGCGCATGTTCCTGACCGCGGTCACCGGCAGCGGCGGCGCGGTCGGGGCCGCCGCCGCGGTCCCCGGGATCGGCACCGCGGGGTCGATCGCGGCGGTCGGCGCGGAAACCGCCTTCTTCCTCGAGGCCAGCGCGCTGTTCACGCTGGCGGTGGCGTCGGTGCACGGCATCCCGGTCGTCGACCACGAACGGCGCCGCGCGCTGGTGCTGTCCGTCGCGCTGGGGGCGGCGGGCATGGAGATCGTCGAGAAGGCGGTCGGGGCGACCACCAAGAACTGGGGCCTGCTGCTGTCCGGGAAGCTGCCGACCGGGACCGTGACGGGGATGAACCAGACCCTGCTCCGCACGTTCGTCACGAAGTACGCCGCCAAGCGCAGCGCACTCATCCTTGGCAAGCTGGTGCCCGCGGGCGTCGGAGCGGTGATCGGCAGCGCGGGCAACCGCACGATCGGCAAGGGCGTGATCGCGAACGCCAGGGACGCGTTCGGTCCGGCCCCCGCGCAGTGGTCGATCACCGCGGAGCACTACCCCCAGGAGGTATAGTCGGGCGCATGGCCCGGACCTCAATGCTCGGCACCGGACCGCGTCGCGCGGTCCTGCTGCTCGCCGTTGTCCTCGGCCTCCTTGCCATGCATCACGTCGCAGCCTCGGCGCCTGCGCACGCCGCCCCGGCCGCCGCCGTCGAGCACGACGGCGACCGGTCGCCCGATCGCGACGGTGGGGGCGGCCATTCCGGTGGGCAGCACATGCTCGCGACCTGCCTTGCCGTGCTGACGGCGGGCATCGCCCTCCTCGTCGCCCTGACGCTGTTCGGTGTCGTCACCGACCCCGGCGGCGGCCGTGACCGACGGCGCATCGTCCCGGCCCGGTTCGACCGCGGCCCCCCGTTCGCCGCACCGACCTCCGTTCGACTCGCGTCCCTCTGCCTGCTTCGGGTGTGACGGGGCCACTGCGCCGCGTGCGCAGTCCGGCCGACTTCACCACTTCACGAAAGAGCAAAGGCACGAAATGACTACTCGCACCACCACCGCAGGATTCGTCGCCGCCCTGGCCGCCGCCGCCCTCGTCCTCGCCGGCTGCTCGACCGACGACGGCACCGACGGGCATTCGATGGACTCGATGAGCTCGATGACGACGTCGGCGCAGGAATCCGGCGAGATGTCGTCCGAGCACAATGCCGCCGACGTGGCGTGGACGCAGATGATGATCCCGCACCACCAGCAGGCGGTGGAGATGGCGGCGCTCGCGGAGGGCCGCACCGAGAACCCACAGCTGCTGGCGCTGGCGGAACAGATCGAGGCCGCGCAGGACCCGGAGATCAAGCAGATGACCGGGTGGCTCGCCGCGTGGGGCGCGCCGACCATGACGGGCGCGGAGATGGATCACTCCATGCACGGCGACGACATGGGCGGCATGATGTCCGACGAGCAGATGACACAGCTGGAGAATTCCACCGGCGCCGAGTTCGACCGGGCGTGGCTGGAGATGATGATCGCCCACCATCAGGGCGCGGTCGAGTCGTCGAAGCAGATCGAGGCCGACGGGCAGAACCCGGAGGTCCGCGAGCTGGCCGCCGCGATCATTGCCGGGCAGCAGACCGAGATCGACCAGATGACCGCGATGCTCGGGCGCTAGCGCGCGGCACCCGCCGTCGCCCGAGGCGGCGGCGGGTGCCCGTGGTCGCAGGGTCAGGGTCAGGGGCGAAGGATCGCCGCCTGCGCGGGTGCCTGCCTGCGCCGCAGCACCGCCCGCATGCCCCCACCCGACGCTGCGCTCGGCGCGGCGGCCGCCCTGGCGATCGCGAGCAGTTCGGACTCGTCGCTGATCTTTTCCCGGACCCGGCCCGCCGCCGCGCCGCGGCGCAGTTCCTCCGCGTCGATCGCGCGCCACCCCGCCGCGTCGATCACCGCGGGCTGCCTGTCCCGGACGAGGTGTCGCAGCTCGGCGTTGCCGCGGCTCGGCGATCCGAGTCGACCGGCGTTGAAGTCGTCGACGAGACCGCGGACGGTGTCCTGCGCGCAGGACTTGTTGGTGCCGATGAAGCCGCTCGGTCCGCGCTTGATCCATCCGGTCGCGTACACCCCGGGCAGCACGTCCCCGCCGGGCGCGTCGAGCACCCGTCCCGCCTCGTTGGGGATGACGCCCCGACCGGCGTCGAACGGCACGCCCGCGATCTGAGTCCCCCGGTATCCGATCGAGGTGAGCACCAGTCCGGCGTCGATCCGTTCGGTCTCACCGGTCGCCACCAGCGCGCCGTCGTCGAACGTGTTGTGCGCGACGTCGACGCCAGCGACCCGCTCGTCCCCGACGATGCCGGTCGGGCCGAGGAGGTAGCGGAAGACGATCCGCCTGCGTCCCGGCGTCGGCTCGGTGATCCGGTCGAGGAGGCGCAGCTTCTGCGCGACGGCGTGATCGAGTTCGCCTCGGGCCGCGGAACTCTCGAGTTCCGGATCGATGCCGGGATGCTGCACCAGCACGTCGATGTCGGGCAGATCGAGCAGTCCGGCGAACTCGGGGACGGTGAACGCCGACTGCGCGAACCCGCGGCGCGCAAGGATCACGACCTCCTCGATCGCGCTGCGGCGCAATGCCTCCAGTGCGTACGGGGCGATGTCGGTCGCGGCGAGGGTGTCCGGGTCCGCGGTGAGGATCCGCGCGACGTCGAGCGCGACGTTGCCGTTCCCGATCACGACCGCCCTGCGGTGCGACAGGTCGACCGCGTCGTCGGCGTGATCGGGGTGCCCGTTGTACCAGGCGACGAAGTCGGTCGCGGAGGTGCTGCCCGGCAGGTCCTCCCCCGCGATCCCGAGCCTGCGGTCCCTGGAGGCACCCGATGCGTAGATGACCGCATGGTGATGGGCAAGCAGCTCGTCGTGCGAAATATGCTGCCCCACCTCGACATTCAGGTGGTACTCAAAACCCGACTGCTGCGCGATCACGTCGTACAGCCTGCCGACCTGTTTGGTCTTCTGATGGTCCGGGGCCACCCCGGCCCGAACGAGCCCGTGCGGCACCGGGAGCCGGTCGAAGACATTGACGGTCACGCCGGGCTGGGTGAGCAGTTCGTCGGCCGCGTACATCGCGGCCGGCCCGGATCCGACGATCGCGACCCGCAGCGGCCCGCGGTCCGTGCGCACCTGCGCGGCGGCGGTGACCTTGGCGAGCGCGGGCCGGGTCTCGGTGCCGCCGATCTTGGCCCGCTCTTCGTGCGGTTCCTTGTAGTAGTCGGCGTTGATCTGCAGGTACTGCACCTGCGGAGGCGTCAGCTTCTTCTGCGGAACGATCGCGTCGACCGGGCACGCCGACACGCAGGCGCCGCAGTCGACGCAGGCTGCCGGGTCGATGTGCAGCATCTCCGCGGTAAGGAAGTCGGGCTCGTCCGGGGTCGGGTGGATGCAGTTGACCGGGCAGGCATAGACGCACGAGGCGTCGCTGCAGCAGGACTGGGTGACGACATGGGGCATTGCGGCGATCCGATCTGCTGTGGTGCGGCGGGCCTCAGGCGGCGCGGCGGTGCGGTTCGCTGCGGTACCGGGATGCGTCGCCGTCCATCTTGCAGGCCTTCCACACCCGCTTCGACACCCGGTTCATCAGGCCAGCGTCGCTGGCGAGCATCCGCACGTCGCCGAAGTAGTTCCGCAGCGCCTGCTGCGACTGCGGGCTGTCCCAGAACAGCTCCTTGCGCACCGACTTGGGGATGTCGAACCGCCGCCAGAACGACTTCGGCGGGATCACGATCGCGTCGCACAGGATGCGCATTGTGATCGGCGTGGCGATCGAGAGCGCGAACCGGCCCGCCCGGGACATCATCGGCACCCGGCGGCGCAGGAACCGGTGCGCGAACGAGATGTGCCGCGCCTCCTCGGCGACGTGGATTGCCATCACGGACTTCATGATCGGGTGCATCGGGCTGTCGCCGCGCAGGAACGACTTCTGCAGGTGGTCGATCGGCTCCTCACCCGCGAGCACGCCGACGAAGAAGAGTTCCGGCAGCGGGGTCGCGGCGAGCGGGATGAAGGCGGAGAGGGTGCGCAGCACCGGGCCCATGCCCGGGGCGTCGGCACCGATCCGGTTCACCATCTCCTGAAACATCAGGGTGTGGTGGCCCTCCTCGATGCACTCGTGGGTGCAGTACCGGTACTCGGCGGACCCGTTGGGCAGGTAGAAGACGTACTGCATCATGCCGCGGATCAGGATGTTCTCGAACTGCAGGCCGACCTTCGCGACGTTGGCCTGGCGCCACATCCCGATCTCGATCTGCTTCTCCCGCGACTGCGCCTGGTACCAGGGGTGCGCGCCGAGCGGGTCATCCTCCGGGTTGAGGATCCAGCGGTCGTCGTCGGGGACGACGGCGAACTCCGGGGAGTCCCAATCGATGTCGACGTACGGGTCAAAGTGCTTGTGCACCGACGCCTCGGACAGCTGCCGCAGGACGTCGTCGTAGTCGTCGGCGGCCGCGGCGGCCTGGTCGTCCCGTGTCGTCGACAGTGTCATCACGTCTCCCGTGTGTGGTGAACAGCAGCTGTGGCGAGTCAGCGTTGACAGGCCGGGTGGCCCGCAACACACGGGTAACTGTAACCGGTAGTTGCAGTCAAAAGCCAGGGGTTGGGCGAAACTTGTCCGGCCGGGGCGTCACCGCGCCCGTTCCGCGCGCAGCACCGGCACCATGCACAGCGCTCCCACCGCGAGAACCGCCGCCGCCACCGCGAGGGCAGCGGAGTAGCCGCCGCCAAGCAGGGGTGCGACGGCCACCGGCCCGATCACCTGCCCGAGCCCGTACACCGACGTCAGGATCGCCGCCGCCCGCGGCCCGGCCAGCCGCGCCCCCTCCCCCAACGCGAGCATCACGATCGCGATCATCGTGCCGCCGAAACACAGGGCAGCGACGAGTTGCACCGCGGGCGACCCGGTCGCGGCGGACACCGCAACCGCGACGGCCTGCACGACCAGCGCGGCCGTCGTCGTCACCGCGGGCGACCGTCTGCGCGCGAGCCGGTTCCACACCACGCAGGACGGGATCACCGCCGCACCGACCGCGATCCATACCGCCGACCCCAGCCAGTGCGCCTGCCCGGTCGACGCCACCGCGGCGACGAGGAACGTCGCGGAGATGATGTAGCCCAGTCCCTCACAGAAGTAGGCCGCCGTCAGCCACCCGAAGCCGCGGCCGGGCCGGGCAGCGGGAACGGCGGGCGCCGCATCGCGGGCGGCCACCCGCGGTTCGCCGGGCAGCGACCACGCCGCGACCGCGAGCACCGCGGCCAACCCCGCGCACACCAGCCACGCCACCCGCCAGTCCGCCTCCCGCCCCAGTGCGAGGATCGCGACCGCCGACAGCACGATCCCGCCGCCGACCCCACCGAACACCCAGCCGACACCGTCACCGCCCGCCCGGACCCGTTGGTGCGCGACCCGGGCGGTGAACACGAACACCGCCGCGCTCGCCGCGCCGGCGACGAAGCGCAGCACCAGCCACGCGAGCTCGGACTCGGTCACCGCCATCGCCGCGATCGTGACGATCAGCGACACCAGCGACACCCGCAGCGACAGCTGGCTCTGCGCGATCCGGTGCACCGCGATCGCGGCGACCGCGCCGGCCAGGTACCCGAGGTAGTTCGCGGTCGCGAGCGTCGCGGCCGCCTCCGGCCCGAGACCGGTCCCGTCCAGCATCAGCGGGAGGATCGGGGTGAACGCGAACCGACCGAGCCCCATCGCCACCGAGAGGGCGAGGAACGCCCGGACCACCACGAACCGATCATCGGTACCCGAGCAACTCACCCGGAACACGCTACGACGCGGCGCAGCGCCCCCGGACGTCGCCTAGGGTTCACGTCATGAGTCCTGGTGTCCCTGCCGTCGACGTCGTCGGGCTGACGAAGACGTTCGGGGCCTCCGTTGCCGTGTCGAACCTGAGCTTCACGGTGCCCGTCGGCTCGATCACCGGCTTCGTCGGCCCGAACGGTGCCGGGAAGACGACCACCCTGCGGATGCTGCTCGGGCTCGTCGCCCCGACGTCCGGGTACGCGACGGTGGCCGGGCTCCCGTTCACTGAGCTGCCGCACCCGGCTCGCACCGTCGGGGTGCTGCTCGACTCGCAGAGCATGCATCCCGCGCGCTCCGGCCTCGCGCACCTACTCGTCTACGCGGCCGCGATCGGGGTTCCCGACGATCGCGCCGGCGAGGTGCTGACCACCGTCGGACTCGGGCCTGCCGCCCGGCAGAAGGTGGACGCCTATTCGCTCGGCATGCGTCAGCGGCTCGCGCTGGCAACCGCCCTGCTCGGGGACCCGCAGATCCTCGTCCTCGACGAACCGGCGAACGGGCTCGACCCCGAGGGCATCGCCTGGCTGCGGCAGTTCCTCCGCGCGTTCGCCGCGACCGGGCGGACGGTGCTGATGTCGAGTCACCTGCTCGGGGAGCTGGAACAGACCGTGGACCGGCTGGTGATCGTTGACCGCGGCAGCCTCGTGTACCAGGGCGGGGTGGACGAGTTGCGGGCCGCGCACAGCGCCCGCGTGCTCGTCGCCGCCTCCGATCCAGCGACGCTCGCCCTCGCGCTCGGGGCCCGGGGCGTCACCGATGCGCAGGTGATGCCGGACGGCAGGCTCGCGGTCCGCGGCGCCGACGAACCGGCGATCGCGGCGGCAGCGGCGGCTGCCGGGGTCCGGATCTTCGGCATCGCGACCGAGCGGGTCGACCTCGAGCAGGTGTTCCTGTCGATGACGTCCGGGCGGTTCGCCGCGCCCGGCGCCGGACCTGCCGCGGCACCGCAACCCGGCCCGTACCCGATGCCATGGGAGGGCCAACGATGAGCGCGCTGGTCACCGCCGAACTCCGCAAGGTGCTGACGCTGCGGTTCTGGTGGGCACTCGCGATCGCCCCGGTCGTGGTCGCCCTCTTCGCCGCGTCCATCTACGCGGCGATGGCGGACGGCCTCGCCTCCTCCTTCGATTCCGACCTGTCCACGGGCGCGGTCTCCGTCGGGCTGGTCGTCGCGATCGCGTGGGCGGTGCTGTTCGCCGGGATCTTCGGGGCGGTCAATGCCGGCACCGAGTTCCGGCACCGGACCCTGACCCCGACGTTCGTCACCACCCGCGGCCGGGACCGGGTGCTCGCCGCGAAGCTGGCGGTGACCGCGCTCGTCGGGCTCGGCTACGCGGTCGCGGTGGAACTGGTTGCCGTCGCGTGCATGGCGGTTTTCGGGGGAGATCGGTTCGCGGTGACCCCGGCGATCCTCGCGATGGTCGCCGCGGGCGCGGTGGCGACCGTGGCATGGTCGCTGATCGGCGCGGGCCTTGGGCTGCTGTTCGCCTCCCCCACGGCCGCCGCAATCACCCTCCTCGCCTGGTATCCGGTCGGCGAACTGGTCACCGCCGCGGTCCTGTCGGGTGTCGGAGCCGGCGGCATCGGCAGGTGGCTGCCCGGCGCGGTCACCTGGTCGACGGTCGTCACCCCGGCGGCGGAGGGCACGGTCCTCGCCGGGTTCGCGCCGTGGCCCGGTGCCGCGAGCATGCTGCTCGTGTGGACGGCCGTCGCCGTTGCCCTCGGCTGGTGGTCCACCCGCAGCCGGGACATCACGTGACCCGCACCGGCTGGATTCGACGACTGACCGCCGAATGCTGGCGGCATCGCGGCCTGACCGTCGGTGCGCTGGCGGTCACGATGATCGCCGCGGTCATCGACATCACCTTCCCACTGCTGACCCGCATCGCGGTCGACGATGCGGCGACCGGCGCCACCGACGTGATCGTCGTGGTCGCGGCCGCGATCGCGGCGCTCGGCGTGGTCCGCTTCGGCTGCCAGTTCGCCCGCCGGATGCTGGCGGGCAGGCTGTCCCTCGACGTCCAGCACGACCTGCGCCTCGGGCTGCTCGGCTCGCTGCAGCGACTCGACGGGGTCGGACAGGACCAGCTGCGCACCGGGCAGGTCGTGTCCCGGTCCATCACCGACCTGCAGCTGGTGCAGGGCCTGCTGGCGATGGTGCCGCTGTCCGCGGGTGCGCTGCTGCAGTTCCTGCTCGCGATCGTCGTGATGGCCTGGCTGTCGCCGCTGCTCACCGTCGTCGCGCTGCTGGTCGTCCCCGCGGTGACGGTGGTGGTGCGCCGCGTCCGGCCGACGCTGTTCGCGGCCACCTGGTCGGCGCAGCAGCGGGCGGCGGACCTGGCGCAGCACGTCGAGGAAACCGTCACCGGGGTCCGCGTCGTGAAGGGCTTCGGTCAGGAAGCCCGGGCGGTCGGCAGGCTTGAGGAGTTGGGGCGCACCCTGTTCGCCGAACGGCTGCGCGCCGCCCGCGTCAACGCCCGGTTCACCCCGACGATGGCGGCGCTGCCCCAGCTGGGCCTGGTCGGGGTGATCGCCCTCGGCGGCGTCCTCGCGATGAACGGCACGATCACGATCGGCACCTTCCTCGCGTTCGCGACCTACGTCGCGACCATGTCCAATGTGACCCGGCTGCTGTCGTCGGTGGTGATCATGGCGCAGATGACCCGGGCCGCCGTCGAACGCGTCTACGAGGTGATCGACACCGAACCCGACGTCGCGGACCCGCCCCACCCGATCCAGCTGCCCGCCGGTCCGCTCGGGGTCCGGCTGCGCGGTGTCGACTTCGGGTTCGACCGGGATCGGCCGGTGCTCGCCGGGCTCGACCTCGACATCGCGCCCGGCGAGACGGTCGCCGTCGTCGGCCGCGCCGGATCCGGGAAGACGGCACTGTCGCTGCTGCTGCCCCGGTTCTACGCCCCCGAGGCAGGCTCCGTCGCGCTGACCGTCGACGGTCACCGCTACGACCTGTCGGCGCTGCGGGCAGACCAGCTCCGCGAGGCCGTCGGGTTGGTGTTCGACGAGCCGTTCCTGTTCTCGGACACCATCTCCGCGAACATCGCGCTCGGGCGCCCCGAGGCGAGCGCCGAGGAGATCCGTGCCGCGGCGACGATGGCCAGGGCCGACGAGTTCATCGAGGCACTCACCGACGGCTACGACACCGTCGTCGGTGAACGCGGGTTGACGCTGTCCGGTGGGCAACGTCAGCGGGTCGCGCTGGCCAGGGCGTTGCTGGTGGATCCGCGCCTGCTGATTCTCGACGACGCCACGTCCGCGGTCGACGCGGCGACGGAGGCGACGATCTTCGACGCCCTCCGGGAACGCACGGACCGCACCACCCTGATCCTCGCGCACCGGCGGTCGACGCTGTCCCTCGCCGACCGGGTGGCCGTCCTCGACGGCGGCCGGATCATCGACCACGGCACCGTCGCCGACCTCGACGCCCGCTGCCCGCTGTTCCGGGACCTGCTCGCCGACCCCGACGGCGAGCCCGACCCGGCCGACATCGACACCCCCGGCCCGGCTGCGGAGCCGGCGGACGATCGGCTGTGGCCCGAGGCGGTTTCCGGGTCGGCGTCCGATGCCGCGGCCCCCGACGCCGCCCGGGCGACGGCAGGCGGACCCGGCGGGGGCCCGATGGCCGGGGCGATGGGCGAGATGGCGGCCACCCCGGCACTGCTGGCGGCGGTCGCCGCGCTGCCGCCAGCCACCGACTCCCCCGGCGCCGACGACGAGGACCTGCGCCGACCCGATCCCGGCTTCCGGCTGGCGACCCTCCTGCGGCCGGTGCGCTGGATCCTCGCCGCGGTGGTGCTGTGCCTGGCCGCCGACTCGCTGGTCGGTGTCCTGCTCCCGTCGGTGGTGCGGTTCGCGATCGACCACGGCGTCACCCCCGACAGCCCGTCCGCACTGTGGTGGGCGACCGCGGCCGGGGTCGCGCTGGTCGCCGCCGACTGGGCGGTCGTCGCCGTGATGACCGTGATCACCGCGCGGGCGGGCGAGAAGGTGCTCTACGGCCTTCGGGTCCGCAGCTACGCCCACCTGCAGCGGCTCGGGCTCGACTACTACGAGCGGGAACTGTCCGGCCGGATCATGACGCGGATGACCACCGACGTCGACGCGCTCTCGTCGTTCCTCCAGACCGGCCTGTCCACCGCGGTGGTCAGCGTGCTCACCGTGGTCGGCATCTCGGTGGCGCTCCTGGTCACGGACCCGACGCTGGCGCTGGTCGCGCTCGCCGCCGTCCCACCGCTCCTGGTCGCCACGCTGGTCTTCCGGAGGGTGTCGTCGGCGGCGTACACGGTGTCCCGGGAGCGGATCTCACTGGTCAACGCGGACTTCCAGGAGAACGTGACCGGGCTGCGCGCCGCGCAGGCGTACCGGCGGGAGGACGTCGCGGCGCGCCGCTTCGCCGAACGCGCGGACAGCTACCGGCGGGCGCGGATGCGGTCGCAGACGGCGCTCTCCGTGTACTTCCCCCTGATCACCCTGCTGGCCGACCTGGCGCTGGCGGCGGTCGTGCTGATCGGGGCGATGCGGATCGCGGACGGCGCGACGACGTCCGGCGTGCTCGTCGCGTTCGTGCTGTACCTGGGTCTGCTGTTCGGCCCGATCCAGCAGCTGTCCCAGGTCTTCGACGGGTACCAGCAGGCGCAGGTCGGACTGCGCCGGATCGGTGACCTGATGCGCACCCCCAGCTCCATCGAAACCGCGGCGGCGGCCGAATCGACCCCGATCATGGGGCACCTCGGGGGTTCGGTTGATTTCGACACTGTGACGTTCCGGTATCGAGGTGCGGACACCGACGCGCTGCACGGTGTGAGGTTGCGGTTCGCGCCGGGCACGACCGTCGCGCTCGTCGGCCGCACCGGCGCAGGCAAGTCGACGGTGGTCAAGCTGCTCGCCCGGTTCTACGACCCGACCGACGGCACGGTCCGCGTCGACGGCGTCGACCTGCGCCGCTACCCGCTGCACGAGTACCGCGGCCGCCTCGGCGTCGTCCCCCAGGAGGCGCACCTGTTCTCCGGGGACGTCGCCTCGAACATCGCGTACGGCAAGCCCGAGGCCACCCGCGAGCAGATCACCGCGGCCGCCCGCGCGGTCGGCGCGCTCGACACGATCGCCGCACTGCCCGACGGCATGCACACCCCGATCGGGGAACGGGGGCAGGGACTGTCCGCGGGTCAGCGTCAACTCGTCGCGCTGGCGCGGGCCGAACTCGTCGACCCGGACCTGCTGCTGCTGGACGAGGCGACCGCGACACTGGATCCCGCCACCGAGCGCGTCGTTCTCGAGGCAAGTGGACGCCTGACCCGGGAGCGCACCTCGATCGTCGTCGCGCACCGCCTTGCGACCGCGGCGCGCGCCGATCTGGTGGTGGTGATCGACGGCGGCCGCGTCGTCGAGGTCGGTGAGCACGCCACGCTGCGGCACGCGGGCGGACCGTACGAGGACCTGTGGAATGCGGCCCGACATCAGGTGGGGAATAATCTGGCCGCCGAGACTGTCCTCGATTGAGAGAGCTGATCGCCGCCGCGTGACCCAGCTCACTCGGCACGCGCCCGGTGCGCGTTCGCCGCCAGAGGGGACTAGCCTCCCATGTACACGCGCCGATTTCGGGGACCAAGAGAGAAACGAGGCGAACACCTGCCGTGAGCAGCAGTTCTACGTCACAATTCGGACAGAACCAGTGGCTTGTCGACGAGATGTACCAGCGCTTCCAGGATGATCCCTCATCCGTGGACGCGAGCTGGCACGAGTTCCTCACCGACTACAAGCCGGACGCGCCGGGTGCGAACGGGCAGATCCCCGCGACCACTCCCGCCGCGACTCCTCCCTCCTCCTCCAACGGCACCGCCACCAACGGCGCCGCCACTCTCCCGCCCCCGCCCGCTCCGGCACCGCCCGCTCCGGCGCCGGCCGCTCCGAAGCCGGCCGCACCGAGTGCCCCGAGCGCTGCTGCTCCCGCGCCGAAGCCGAAGCCCGCCCCCGCCCCGAAGCCGGCGGCCGCAGCGACTCCGGCCGCCGCGCCCGAGTCGAAGGTCCTGCGCGGCGCCGCCGCCACCGTCGCCAGGAACATGTCCGCCTCGCTGCAGATCCCGACCGCCACCAGCGTGCGCGCCATCCCCGCGAAGCTGATGTTCGACAACCGGATCGTGATCAACAACCATCTCGCCCGCACCCGCGGCGGGAAGGTGTCGTTCACCCACCTGCTCGGCTACGCGATCGTGCAGGCGGTCAACTCGTTCCCGAACATGAACCGGCACTTCGCCGAGGTCGACGGCAAGCCGAACGTCGTCACCCCGACAAGCACGAACCTCGGCCTCGCGATCGACCTGCCCGGCAAGGACGGCAGCCGTTCGCTCGTCGTCGCCGCCATCAAGGGCACCGACACGATGAACTTCGTGCAGTTCTACAGCGCGTACGAGGACATCGTCCGCCGCGCCCGCGACGGCAAGCTCACCGCCGAGGACTTCTCCGGCGTGACGATCTCGCTGACCAACCCGGGCGGCATCGGCACCGTGCACTCGGTGCCGCGCCTGATGCAGGGCCAGGGCGCGATCATCGGTGCTGGCGCGATGGAGTACCCGGCCGAGTTTCAGGGCTCGAGCGCCGAGAAGATCGCCGAGATGGGCGTCGGCAAGCTGATGACCCTGACCTCCACCTACGATCACCGGATCATCCAGGGCGCCGAGTCCGGCGACTTCCTGCGCACGATCCACAACCTGCTGATCAGCGACGAGTTCTACGACGAGATCTTCCACTCGCTGCACATCCCGTACGAGCCGGTCCGCTGGCGTCAGGATGTGTCGGCGGGCGCCGTCGACAAGAGCACCCGGGTGCTTGAACTGATCGCCGCCTACCGGCACCGCGGCCACCTGATGGCCGACACCGACCCGCTGCAGTTCGTGAAGGACAAGTTCCGCAGCCACCCCGACCTCGACGTCACCACCCACGACCTGACGCTGTGGGACCTCGACCGCGAGTTCACCGTCGGCGGCTTCAACGGCAAGGACCGGATGAAGCTGCGCGACGTCCTGTCCATCCTGCGGGACGCGTACTGCAGGCACATCGGCGTCGAGTACACCCACATGCTCGACCCCGAGCAGACCCGGTGGCTGCAGGAGCGGGTCGAGGGCCCGCACCACAAGCCGACCGTCGCCCAGCAGAAGTACATCCTGAGCAAGCTCAACGCCGCCGAGGCGTTCGAGACGTTCCTGCAGACCAAGTACGTCGGGCAGAAGCGGTTCTCCCTCGAGGGTGCCGAGTCGGTCATCCCGATGATGGACGCCGTCATCGACCAGTCCGCCGAGCACGGCCTCGACGAGGTTGTCATCGGCATGCCGCACCGCGGCCGCCTGAACGTGCTCGCGAACATCGTCGGCAAGCCCTACTCGAAGATCTTCACCGAGTTCGAGGGCAACATGAACCCGGCGGCCGCGCACGGCTCCGGTGACGTGAAGTACCACCTCGGCGCCGAGGGCCAGTACATCCAGATGTTCGGCGACAACGACATCAAGGTCTCCCTCACCGCGAACCCGTCGCACCTCGAGGCCGTCGACCCGGTGCTCGAGGGCCTGGTCCGCGCCAAGCAGGACATCCTCGACAAGGGCCAGGAGGGCTTCACCGTCCTGCCGCTGATGCTGCACGGCGACGCCGCGTTCGCCGGTCAGGGTGTCGTCGCGGAGACGCTGAACCTGTCGCTGCTGCGCGGCTACCGCACCGGCGGCACCGTGCACATCGTCGTCAACAACCAGGTCGGCTTCACCACCGCGCCCGAGCACTCGCGTTCGTCCGAGTACTGCACGGATGTGGCGAAGATGATCGCCGCCCCGGTGTTCCACGTGAACGGTGACGACCCGGAGGCCTGCGTCTGGGTGGCGCAGCTCGCCGTGGACTTCCGCGAGAAGTTCCAGAAGGACGTCGTCATCGACATGATCTGCTACCGCCGCCGCGGCCACAACGAGGGCGACGACCCGTCGATGACGCAGCCGGCGATGTACGACCTGATCGACACCAAGCGCTCCGTCCGCAAGAGCTACACCGAGGCCCTGATCGGTCGCGGCGACATCTCGCTGAAGGAGGCCGAGGACGCCCTCCGCGACTACCAGGGTCAGCTGGAGCGGGTGTTCAACGAGGTCCGCGAGCTGGAGAAGTTCAAGCCGGAACCGTCGGAGTCGGTCGAGCTGGACCAGACCCCGCCCGCCCGCCTGCAGACCTCGGTCGACGCGGCGACCCTCGCCCGGATCGGTGACGCGTTCCTCAACGTCCCCGACGGCTTCACCGTGCACCCGCGCGTCAAGCCGGTCATCGAGAAGCGGCACGAGATGTCCCGCGAGGGCAAGATCGACTGGGCATTCGCGGAGCTGCTCGCGTTCGGTTCACTGGTCGAGCAGGGCGCCCTGGTGCGGTTGGCCGGACAGGACTCCCGCCGCGGCACATTCACGCAGCGGCATTCGGTGCTGATCGACCGGAAGAGCGGCGACGAGTACAACCCGATCGCCAGGATCGCCGCGGACGCCGACAACGGCGGCAAGTACATGGTCTACGACTCGGCGTTGACCGAGTTCGCGGGCCTCGGCTTCGAGTACGGCTACTCGGTCGGCAACCCCGACGCCCTCGTGCTGTGGGAGGCGCAGTTCGGCGACTTCGTCAACGGCGCGCAGACCATCATCGACGAGTTCATCTCGTCCGGTGAGGCCAAGTGGGGTCAGCTGTCCGATGTCGTGCTGCTGCTGCCGCACGGCCACGAGGGTCAGGGCCCGGACCACACCTCCGGCCGGATCGAGCGCTTCCTGCAGCTGTGCGCGGAGGGGTCGATGACGGTCGCGGTGCCGTCCACCCCCGCGTCGTACTTCCACCTGCTGCGGCGGCACCACCTCGACGGCATCCGCCGCCCGCTGGTGGTGTTCACCCCGAAGTCGATGCTCCGCAACAAGGCCGCGGTCTCCGAGCTCGAGGACTTCACCACCGGCAAGTTCCGCTCGGTGTTCGAGGAGCCCGGCTACGAGACCGGCGACGGCAACCGCGACAAGGTGACCCGGGTGCTGCTGGTCAGCGGCAAGCTGTACTGGGAGCTGCTGGCGCGCAAGCAGAAGGAGGGCCGCGAGGACGTCGCGATCGTCCGGATCGAGCAGCTCTACCCGCTGCCGAGCCGCCGCCTGCGCGAAACGCTGGACCGCTACCCGAACGCCACCGAGTTCCGCTGGGTCCAGGAGGAGCCGGCGAACCAGGGCGCGTGGCCGCTGTTCGGCCTTGCGCTGCCGGAGCTGCTGCCGGAGAAGCTGGCGGGCATCAAGCGCATCTCGCGGCGCGCCATGTCGGCCCCGTCGTCGGGTTCGAGCAAGGTGCACGCCGTCGAGCAGCAGGAGATCATCGACGAGGCGTTCCGCTGAGCCGGTGATCGCCTGACGGTCCTGACACGAAGCCGGGTCGAGTTCATCCACCGGGATGGGCTCGGCCCGGCTTCGTGCGCTCCGCGCCCGTGCGCGATTCTCACCCCAACTGGGGTACGGATCACTCACGGCCGCGGAGCGGAGCCTCCGAGGAGGGCGGCCGCGCCTGCGCCGAGGGCGACGGCGGGCAGGGCGGTGACGAGCAGCGCGATCAGCTCGTCGCGGGAGATCTGTTGCTCGCGAAGCCAACTGATGGCCGCCTCCTCCACGAAGGCGATCCACCCACGAACGGCGAGGGCGATGCGGGCGTCCGGCTCGATGCCGAGCCGAGGCAGCTGCGTCACGATCCGGTCGGCCATCGCCGCGCGGGTGCGTTCGAATTCGTCGCGCATCTGCGGGTCGCCGCTTGCGCTGCCGCGCAGCAGCGACACATAGGTGTTGCGGTTCTCGGACACGTAGTCGACATACGCGGCGACGGAGCCGTGCAGCATCGCCATCGGGTCGAGCGCCGGATCGGGCTCGGTGTGCGCGAGCATGTCGGCGCCCGCGTGCCGGACGATCGCCAAATGAAAGTCGTGCTTGGACGCGAAATAGTGGAACAGCAGCCCGCGCGACACCCCGGCCCGGTCCGCGATGTCCTCGACGGACACCTGCTCGAGGGGCCGTTCGGCGAGCATCCGGGCGCCGAGATCGATCAGTTGCGCGCGCCGCTCGTCCGGACTCATCCGGGTGCGTTTGACCGGCTCCATGACCCCACACCTTACTGAATCGAAGTCAACAACCTATTGACCGAGAGTTAGTAGCCCCATATCCTGCATTACATGAGTCTTCCAGTTACAGGTACTGCGGTGCCGTCCGGGGCCACCGCGCGCGAGATCGACACGCTGATCATCGGCAGCGGATTCGCCGGGCTCGGCGCCGCCGTGAAGCTGAGCCAGGAGGGAAAGACCAACTTCCTCGTCCTCGAACGAGGCTCCGACGTCGGCGGCACCTGGCGGGACAACACCTACCCCGGCGCCGCCTGCGACGTGCCCTCCCACCTGTACTCCTACTCGTTCGCGCTGAACCCGGACTGGACGCGCTCGTTCTCCACCCAACCCGAGATCCAGCGCTACATCGAGGCCGTGTCCCGCAAGTACCGGGTCCTCGACCGGCACGTCTTCAACTGCGACGTGCGGACCGCGCACTGGAACGCCGACCGCGCGCGCTGGGTGGTCGAGACCTCGCAGGGGACGTTCGTCGCGAAGATCGTCGTGTCCGCGGTCGGCGCGCTCTGCGAGCCGTCCCTGCCGAACATCAAGGGCATCGAGGGCTTCGAGGGCGAGATCTTCCACTCCGCGCAGTGGAACCACGACGTCGACCTCACCGGCAAGCGCGTCGCCGTGATCGGCACCGGCGCCTCGGCGATCCAGATCGTGCCCCAACTGGCCGCGCGGACCGCCCAACTCGACGTCTATCAGCGCACCGCTCCGTGGATCCTGCCGCGCGCCGACCGTCAGTACACCCGCGTGGAGAAGCTCGCGTTCAAGTACCTGCCCGGTTTCCAGAAGCTGTCCCGGCTCGGCATCTACCTGATGCGCGAGTCCCAGGTGGTCGGGCTCGCGAAGGCTCCAGCCTTCATGCGGCCGCTGCAGATCGCCGCGCAGCTCCACCTGCGCAGGCAGATCGCGGATCCGGTGCTGCGCAAGAAGGTCACCCCGAACTTCCGGATCGGGTGCAAGCGCATGCTGATCTCCAACAACTACTACCCCGCGCTGGCGCGGCCGACCACCGAGCTGGTCACCGACGGCATCGCCGAGGTCACCGCGACCGGCGTCGTCGACAGCACCGGACGCCGCCGCGACGTGGACGCGATCGTGGTCGCCACCGGATTCCATGTCACCGACTCGCCGACCTTCGCCGGCATCTTCGGCCGCGACGGCCGCAGTCTTGCCGAGGTGTTCGAGGAGCAGGGTCAGCAGGGCTACAAGGGGTCCGCCATCGCGAACTACCCCAACATGTTCTTCCTGGTCGGTCCCAACACCGGCCTCGGGCACACCTCGATGGTCTACATGATCGAGTCGCAGCTGAACTACGTCGTCGACGCGATCAACGTGATCGAGCGCAACGAGATCGGCACCGTCGAGGTACGCAAGGACGCGCAGGACGACTACAACCGCGACGTCCAGCGCAAGCTGAGCCACAGCGTGTGGAACAACGGCGGGTGCGCCAGCTGGTACCTCGACAAGCACGGCAACAACACCACCCTGTGGCCCGGCTTCACCTTCGAGTTCCGCAACCAGACCAAGCATTTCGATCTCGACGCCTACGACAGCGTCAACATCGCCGACCTGCCGACGGCGCAGGCGACCACCCCCGACAGCAACGACGAGAAGGTGACGGTTCAGTGAGCGAATTCGCAGGCAAGGTCGTTGTCATCACCGGTGCCGGATCCGGGATCGGCAGGGCACTCGCGCTGAACCTGGCACGACAGGGCGCGAAACTGGCGCTCTCCGACCAGAACAGCGTCGGGTTGGCGGAGACCGCCGACCTGGCACGGGGACTGGGAGCCGAGGTCAAGGCGGACCACCTCGATGTCACGCAGCGGGAAGCGGTCGCCGAGTACGCGGACGCCGTCGCGGCCCACTTCGGCACCGTCAACCAGGTGTACAACAACGCGGGCATCGCGTATCACGGGACGTTCGAGCGGTCCGAGTTCAAGGACATCGAGCGGATCATGGACGTCGACTTCTGGGGGGTCGTCAACGGAACCAAGGCGTTCCTGCCGCACCTGATCGCGTCCGGGGACGGGCACGTGGTCAACGTCTCGAGCCTGTTCGGCCTGCTGTCGATGCCCGGCCAGAGTGCATACAACGCGGCGAAGTTCGCGGTCCGCGGGTTCACCGAGTCGCTGCGCCAGGAGATGCTGATCGCCAAGCATCCGGTCAAGGTCACCTGCGTCCATCCGGGTGGCATCAAGACCGCGATCGCGCGCAACGCCACCGCGGGCCCCGACGAGGACCTCGCCTCGTTCTCCGAGTTCTTCGACAAGAAGCTGGCCCGCACGACGCCGGAGTCCGCCGCGGCAACCATCGTCAACGGGGTCCGCAAGGGCAGGGCCCGGGTCCTGATCGGTGCCGATGCGAAGCTCCTCGACGCCTGGGTCCGCCTGGTCGGCTCGAGCTACCAACGGATCGTCGCGGAGGTCGCGGGCCGCGTCATGCCGAAGCCGAAGGCGAAGTAGCCCGGTGCCGTACCTGCCGCGGCCGCTGGTTGCCGCCAACCTGGGGCTGTTCTATCGGGTCGCGCTGCACCGGTCGTTGCCCGCGCCGGTGGCCCGCCGGGTGCTCGACGCGGGCGCCGTCGTGCAGCGCCTCCCGCGGGACACCGTCGTCCGCCGGGTCACCCTGGCGGGTCGACCCGCCGAGTGCGTCACGGTCGGGGCCACCGAGCGCCGCACCGCGGTCCTGTACCTGCACGGCGGCGGGTACACGCTCGGGTCACTCACCACCCACCGCTCGGTCGCGGCGCACCTGGCACGGGAGACCGGGGCAGCGGTGTACGTCCTGGACTACCGGCTGGCACCCGAACACCGGTATCCGGCGGCGTTGGACGATGCGGTCGCCGCATACATCGAGCTGATCGGCGAGTACGGATTCACTCCGGATCAGCTTGCGGTCGCGGGTGATTCGGCGGGCGGCGGGCTCGCCGTTGGCACCGCCCGCCGGCTGATCGACCGGTACAGCGTCCGGCCGGCCGCCCTCGCCCTGATCGCACCGTGGGTCGATCCGGGCGCAAGGGACGCCCCGTTCGACCGCGACCTGGTGGTCAACACCGATTGGTCCTTCCGTGCGGCCGACGCCTACCTCGGCGGCGGCGACCCCGCCGACCCCGGCTTCGCGCCGCTCCGCGGCGACCTGACCGGGCTGCCGCCGACGGTCGTGCACATCGGCACCAGCGAGGTGCTGTACCCGCAGGCGGTCGAGTTGACCGACCGGCTGCGGGCCGCGGGCGTCAGCGTCGAGTACCGCGAGTACCCGACCCTCTGGCACGTCGCGCACCTGCAGGCGTCGCTGGTCCGGGACGCCGACGACGCGGTCCGCGACCTCGGCGCGTTCCTGCGCGCGGCGCTGGCCCGCACCCCCGCCTGAACGGGCCGGGGCGCGGCCCCTACCGCCGCCGCCTGCGCAGCACAACCCAGCCGAGCGCGAGGCCGCCCAGCGCCACCGCCGCGGCCGCGGCCGCAATCCCGATCGCCACGGTCGACGAACCCGACGCCGGGGCGTGCTCGGCGGCGGGGGCGGCACCCTGCTCCGCCGCTGCGGTGACCGGCACCGCGGCGGTGTCCGGCACCGGCCGCTCGCCGAAGATCCCGGCGGGCACGCCCGTCGCGTAGCCGGGGCCATCCTCCGGTTCACCGGTGACCGTCAGGTCCAGCCGGATCGGCACCGGCACCCCGGCGCCCGCCACCGATGTCGCCCCCACCTTGACCGCGATGTAGTACGAGCCCGGCACCGCGGTCGTGCGGACGGCGAGGTCGTCGGAACCCCGGTTCTGGTATCGGACCGCGGTGCTGGCCAGCGCCGTGTCGCCGGACGGCAGCACCTGGTCCGAACCGGTGTAGGACCCGAAGTCCGACACCATCTCCTCGCGGCTCGGCGAGTAGAGGGTGCTGCGCGCGAGCGAGACGTCCTCGACCGCGGTGCTGCCGTTGCCCGCGAGGTGCACGCGGTAGGCCAGGCCCTGCCCCCAGTCCAGCGCAACGCGGTAGTAGACGATCTCACCGCGCCGAACGGTGTCGGTGTACCGGCCGCTGCCCGCGAGTTCGGTCGCGACGTTGAAGGACCCGCCGCCGACCGTGGGGGTGCCCGAGCCGCTCGGCTCGACGAAGGCGGTCGGGGTCGTCGCCCCCGCCGGGCCCGGGTCGGTGGCCGCGGGCTCGATCCCGACCAGCAACTCGACCGGGATCCGGTCCGGCACCCCGTCGGACACCGTGCTCCAGGTGGTCGCGACGTAGTAGCGCCCGCCGCCGCGGCACCGGTCCGCACCGGCGTTGTCGCCGGTCGGCTTCTCGCTCGCGCCGTCGAACGCGGCGGCCACCGTCAGCGCGGCGCCGCCACTCGTGTCCGTCACCTGTTCGAACTCGAACTCGTTGCAGTCCTGGCCGTCCCTGCCATACACCCGCAGTTGCAGGACGTTGTTGTCCCGGTTCGACTGCACCCGCCGCTGCGGTGCCGCCGGGAACGACACCGTTGCGGAGAAGTACGCGGTGGCGCCGTCCGGGACGTCCACCGCGTAGTAGCGTTCCTGTTTCTGGCCGATCGTGTCCAGGTGCTGGCCCGGCGTCAGCACCGGGGCCGCCTGGTGCCCGGGTGTGCCGGTGACCGGCGTCCCCGCCGCCTCGTAGTTGCGCAGCGCCGCCGCGGTGACCCGCGGCAGGGTCCGCGCCAGCGCCGCACCATCCGCCGCATCGGTGTAGGTCCCCCCGGTCGCCTGCGCCATGCAGGTCAGCTGCGCCCGTGCCGTCTCGTCCACCGCGAACCCGATCGCGTGCATCACCAGGTCGACGCCCTGAGACTTCAGTTCCCGGGCCACCTCACACGGTTCCGGTGGCGCGCAGGTGTCGTCGCCGTCGGAGACCAACACGATCGACCGCGGTCCCGAGTCCGGCAGCGCCTGCGCGGCAGCACGCAACGCCGTGCCCATTGGCGTCCAGCCGCTGGCGGTGATGCCGTCGACCGCGTCGTTGAGGGCCGCTCGGTCCAGCGGGTCCGGCCGCTGCACCACCCGAACGTCGCGGCAGCCCGCGACCTTCTCCGACTCCCCGTTGCCGGTGCCGGTGCCGTACACGGCGAGCCCGACCCGCGACGCCGCTGGCGCCGTGTCGACGAAGGCGTGCACGGCGTTCTTCGCGGCATCCATCATCGTGCCCGCCTGGTCGGGACGCTGCATGGACCCGGACGCGTCCAGAATCAGCATCGTCGGCGCGTAGCTGGCGGCGTCCCCCGCCCCCTGCGCCGCGGCGGGCGTCGCGACGATCGTGGCCCCGATCAGCCCGACCGCCAACCCCACCGCCAGTGTCCTCAGTCGCTGGGTTGCCCCCGGCATCGTTCCCCCACCCGTCCGTCCGCGTTGGCCGTTAGGGGGTCGACCCTACAGACCCGGCACGCCCGAATTCGACGGCCGGAAGCTGGCTAATCGCCAGCGTCACCGTGCGGCAAGCCAGTTCGCTGCCGCCTGGTCCGCGGTCAGGTCTCCCCGACCGACCGTCTCGCTCATCTCCGCCAGGTCGGCCGTCGTCAACTCACCGGCAACGACGTTGAGCGCCTTGACCTGCGCGCCCGTCAGTACGCCGGATCGCATCAGTGGGACGACGGCCATCGCGGGGAGGTTGCTGCCCTCCTCGCCCGCGTCACCCGCACCCGGCCGCTCAGCCATCCCCGGATCGGACACCGAAAGACCCTGCGGTAGTGAACGATTCAGTTCCTCGAACACCTCGTCCGGCTCGATCTCGGTGGCGCCGGGGTGCAGGCGGAGCAGCAGTGCACCGGTGTACTCGGGCACCAGGGTCACCTCCCCGGAATCCAGCAACGTCAGGTCCTGCCCCTCGACGAGCCCGGTCCTGGTGTCGACGGGCGACCCGGTGCCCCGCAGCACCCCCGCGTAGATCTCGGCGAGCACCGCGCGATCCGCGGATCCACCGGAACCGACGGTGAGCGCGGCGGGGGCCGGATCGGCGGTGAGGGTGCTCGGCGCGCACCCGGTCAGCATCGCCGTCGCCGCCGCAGCAACGGCCGCCACCGTCCGCAAGGTCATCGTCCGCCCACACTCCTGAGAAGTCACCACACCCGTGCCGCCACATCTTCTCACCCCAGCGGGCGCTCGCCGGCCCGGCGGCGGGCCCGGACCCGAACCCCGCTCCGCGAATCGGGTGTCCGACTCCCCCGATAGGCTCCGGGACCGATGACAACGACAGCCGACGGCGGCAGCCGTCTCTTCCAGGTACATCTCGGTGGGATCATCGAGTTGCTCAGCGCGAGTATCTACACCGGCCCGCAGGTCTTTCTGCGTGAGTTGCTGCAGAACGGATGCGACGCGATCGCCGCCCGCCGCGAACGCGAACCCGGTCACCAGGGCACGATCCGGGTCCTGCCCGGCACCGACACCGACCCGGTGTTCGCGGTCGAGGACGACGGGATCGGGTTGACCGCCGACGAGGTCGGCGAACTACTCGCCACCGTCGGCCGCAGCTCCAAGCGGGACGTCCTCGACCTGCCGCGGACGGACCGTCTGGGGCAGTTCGGGATCGGGCTGCTCAGCTGCTTCATGGTCAGCGACCAGATCCGGGTCCGGTCCCGCTCCGCGGTCGGCGGCGGCGCCGTCGAGTGGGTCGGCCGCGCCGACGGCACGTTCACCGTCACCACGCTCGCCGAGGACCTGCCGGTCGGGACCCGGGTGGAGTTGGTGCCGCGCCAGGACGCCGCCGAGTTGGTCTCCGCCGGCGGCGCCCACGACCTGGCCGACCGGTTCGGACGGCACCTGCCGGTGCGGGTCACGGTCGCCGGGCAGACCGTCACCCGGCCAGCCCCGTTCCTCGAGACCGGCGTGCCCGCGTCACCCGAGCTGCGCGCGCTCGGCCGCGAGGTCGTTGGCGCCGAACCGTTCGACACGATCGCATTGCACGTGCCCGCCACCGGAACCCGCGGCACCGCGTTCGTGCTGCCGTTCCCGCTCTCCCCCGGTCAACGCCAGTCCAGCCGGGTATACCTGGGCGGCATGCTGCTCTCCGATCGGATGGACGATCTGCTGCCCGAGTGGGCGTTCTTCGTCCGCACCGTGGTGAACACCACCGGCCTGACCCCGACCGCGTCCCGAGAATCCCTGATCGAGGACGGTGCGCTCGAGCAGACCCGAACCGAACTCGGAGCGGCGGTGCGCCGCTGGGTGATCGGGCTGGCGGCGCGGGCACCGCACCGGCTGGCCGGGTTCCTCGCGGTGCACCATCTGGCGCTGCGGGCCCTGGTCCTGCACGACGACGAGCTGGCCCGGTTCATCGTCCCGCACCTGCCCGTCGAGACGACCGACGGCCCAACCACCTTCGGGGAGGCGGCCACCCGCGGGGTGGTGCGCTACACCAGGACGGTCGACGAGTTCCGACAGCTCGCCGGGATCGCCCGCCCCGGCGCCCCGATCGTCAACGGCGGCTATGTCTACGACGCGGACATCGCCGCCCGGTTGCCGGAGTTCGTGCCCGGAGCCGAGGTCGAGGTGGTCACCGTCGCCGACGAGATCGACCAGTTGGACCTGCCGCAGGCGGCCGACCGGGCGCGCACCCGTGCGCTGACCGAGCGGGCGGACCGCGCGCTGACCGATCTCGGTGCGGCCGCGGCGGTCCGGGCGTTCGCCCCCGACACGGTGCCGGCGCTGTACGTGGCGGACGAGGCCGTGTTGCGCAGGCTGCGGCGCGAGCAGTCGAGCGAGGCGGGCGGGTTCTGGGCCGATGTCCTCGGCCGGGTGGACGCCGCCGAGGCAGCGGCCGGCGTGGACACCGCGGGCCGACTCGTCCTGAACTGGCACAACCGGTTGGTCCGCACCCTTGCCAGCGTCGACGATGACGCCGTGCTGTCCCGGACCGTCCGGATCCTGTACGTGCAATCCCTGCTCGCCGGGCACCGGCCGCTGAGTGCGGCCGATCGCGCGGCGCTGACCGACGCGATGACCGACATCGTGCACCTGTCGGTTGGGCTGCCGAGCCTGCCGACCATCGACGCTCCCGAGATGACCGAGAAGGACGACCATGCCGAGTGAGACCCCCGTCGATCTGAACGAGTTGATCTCCGAGATCGACTGCACCCCATACGGACCGGCCGAACGGGAGCTGATCGAGCGTGCGATCACCGTCGCCGACGAGGCTGGCGAGGAGGAGACCGCGTACCGGGTGCGGATGCGGCTGGTGCAGTCCTCGTCGATGACCGGGGACACCGAGGCACTGCTCGCGGCCTTCGCCTGGTGCGTTGGCCGCAACGCCGCGGACCCGGCCCGGTTCCCGAACGAGGTCGACGACTACGACCTGTTGTGGTTCCACAAGTGGATCGCCGACTCGCTCGGCTCGAATCCGATGTTCCCCCAGGCCACGATCGCCGAGTCCATCGAACGGATGGAGACCGCGTACCGGCAGGCGGGCGTCGGCCTGTCCGGGGTGGTGCAGACCCGCTTCTCGGAGGCGTTCCTCGCCGGACGGTTCGGGGAGGCGCGGCGGTACCTCGACGAGTTGGCGCGGACCCCCCGCGACGACTACAGCCACTGCGACGCCTGTGTCCGCTCGGAGGAGGCCACCTTCCGGATCCTCACCGGTGAGCCCGCGACCGGGCTGGACCTGATCGAGGAGATGCTCGAGCAGGGGTACGAGTGCGGCGAGGAACCGGAACGGGCCATCTCGCACACGCTGGTGCCGCTGCTGGAGGCGGGCCGGTTCGACGAGGCCGAGCGGATGCACCTGCGCGGGTACCGGCTCGCGCGCGGCAACGCCGACAACATTGCGATGATCGCGCGGCACCTGGTCTTCCTGTCGGTCACCGGCAACGCGCACCGCGCCATCGAGATGCTCGAGCGGCACCTCGGCTGGCTGGCGCACGACCGGCTCAACGCGGCCGGGCATCTCGAGGCGCTCACCGCCTTCGCGGTGACCTGTTCGGCAGCGGGGCGGGCCGGGCTCGGCGACGAGCGGGTGCGCGGATCCGATGCCGCTCCGCTGGTCCCGTTCCTCGGACCCCACGACGGACGGTGGACGGTCGACGAGCTGGGGGCGGCGTGCCTGCGGGCCGCGGACGAGTTGGCGGCCCGCTTCGACGAGCGCAACGGCACCAGCCACCGCAGCGAGACCCTTGCCGCCACCGTCGCGCTGGTGGACCGGGGCTGGGACCTGCCGATCGGCCGCGCGCACGTCGTCGCGGCCCCGGCGGTGGTCGACCCGGCGGGGTTCGTCGACGACGTCACGGCGGCGGCGTTCGTCGACGACGTCGCGGCGGCGGGCGACGCGATCGCGCGGGTCGAAGCGCTGCAGAACTCGGAGGAGGGCACCGAGGACGCCCTTGCCTGGCTGGACACCGAGTCGGCCGCCGCCCTGACACCGGGCCGACGCACGGTGCTCGCGCGCCTGCGCGGCCAGGTACTGGCCAGTCGCGGCCGTTTCGAGGAGGCATTGACGGCCGTCGACGGTGCGCTCGAACTGTCGGTGGCGCACCGCGCGAGGGCCACCACCGCGACCCTGGCCGCACTGGGTTCGCACATCGCCGCCGATCTCGGCGCCGCGGAGGACGCGGTCGCCCGGATGCGGCTGGCGAAGCGGGAGTCGGAACTCGCGGGCCTGGGATCGCTCGGTCCCGCCTACCACCTCGGGGTGCTGCTGGTGCGGGCCGGGCACCCGGACGAGGCGGCCGACGAACTGAGCCGGCTGGCCGAACTCGAGGAAGAGCAGGGGACCGCGCCCGGGTCGCTCGGGCACACCCTGCTGTGGCTGGGCCGGGCGCGCAGGGACGCGGGTGACCCGCAGGGCGCCCTCGCGGCGTGGCACCGGTGCCGTGAGCTGGCGAGGTCCTGCGGGGACCACGTCGTTGCGGCGACGGCGGGCACGGACCTCGGGGCGATGCTGGCGCAGTTCGAGGACGAGGGCGCCCTCGAGGTTCTCGACGAGGCCGTCGCGGACGCCCGCCTTGCCGAGGGCCGGGCCGATCTGCTCACCGAATCGCTGCACCTGCGCGGCCGGGCGCGGTGCGGGTTCGACGACGACGGCGGTCTCGCGGATCTGCGTGAGGCGGCGGGGCTGGCCGAGGGGTGGACCCGCGCCGACATCGAGGATTCGACGGCGCGGGCTCTTGCGCAGCTGGGCCGAATCGACGAGGCGGCGGCGACCGGACTCGGCGCCTCCGACGCGTTCGCCGCCGCGGGAGACGAGATCGGCTGCGGGAGCGCCCTGCTCGTCGTTGCGCAGGCGTTGGCCACCGCCGACCGGCACGAGGAGATGCTGGCCGTGCTCGCCGACGCACGGGACCGGGTTGCGGACGTTCCGCAGTTGGCGGTGCGGGTTGCGCTGCTCGAGGGTGACACGTTCGAGGCCCTCGGCAGGCACGCCGAGGCGGCCGCAGCCAGGGCCCGGATCGAGCACTGACCGGGACCCCTCTCGACGCCGAACGCCCCGGACCCGCAAGGGGTTCCGGGGCGTTCGCGTGTGCGGGTGGACGGGGCGCTACGCGACGCCCTCGTCCTGCGCTGCCTTGGCGACGGCCGCGGCGACGGCGGGGGCGACCCGCGGGTCGAGCGGGCTCGGCACGATCTTGTCGACGGCCAGTTCGTCCGCGACGACCGACAGGATCGCCTCGGCGGCGGCGAGCTTCATGCCCTCGGTGATCCGGCGGGCACCCGCGTCGAGGGCGCCCTTAAACACCCCGGGGAACGCGAGCACGTTGTTGATCTGGTTCGGGAAGTCGCTGCGCCCGGTCGCCACGATCGCGGCGTGCTTGTGCGCGATGTCCGGGTGGATCTCCGGATCCGGGTTCGACATCGCGAAGATGATCGCCTCGTCGGCCATCGTCGCGATGATCTCCTCGGGCACCGTGCCCGCCGAGACGCCGAGGAACACGTCCGCGCCGTCGAGGGCCTCCACAATGCCGCCGGTGCGCCCGGCCGGGTTGGTTCGGGCCGCCAGGTCCGCCTTGATCTCGTTGAGATCACTCCGGTCGGCGGACACGATGCCCTTCGAGTCCAGCACCGTGACGTCCGCGATCCCGGCGGCGAGCAGGATGTTCGCGCAGGCGACACCGGCGGCACCGGCTCCCGAGATGACCACGCGGAGGGTGGTGATGTCGCGGCTCTGGACCTTCACCGCACCCTTGAGGGCGGCCAGCGCGACGATCGCGGTTCCGTGCTGGTCGTCGTGCATGACCGGGCAGTCGAGTGCCTCAATGACGCGCTTCTCGATCTCGAAGCAGCGCGGCGCGGAGATGTCCTCGAGGTTGACGGCCCCGAAGCTCGGGCGCAGTCGGATCAGCGTCTCGACGATCTCGTCGGGGTCCTTGGTGTCGAGGACCAGCGGGATCGAGTTCAATCCGGCGAAGTTCTTGAACAACGCCGACTTGCCCTCCATCACCGGCAGCGACGCCCGCGGGCCGATGTCGCCGAGACCGAGCACCGCGGACCCGTCCGACACGACGACCACGAGTCGGTTCGTCCAGGTGTAGCGGTCGGCGAGCGTCTCGTCGGCGTGGATCGCCCGACTCACCTGGGCGACGCCGGGGGTGTACGCGATCGACAGCGCACGCTGCGAATCGAGGGGTGCGGTGGTCTCGACCGACAGCTTGCCACCGATGTGGCCCGCGAAGATCTCTTCGTCAGTCAGCTCAACCTTGGGAGGGGTGGTTGCTTCAGTCACGGGAGACACGATGACACTCCTACTCATGCCGCTCCACAGCGGGGGCGGGTTACTGGTAAGTAGCAGCGGCGAAGGTTGTTTTTCGACGCAGCCGCAGGTTTTCGATAGAGAACTACAGCGCTCCGAGGGTGCACGATGAGTGCCCGATTGGTCTACGGGGAATGCACCCGGCTCGGGACGCGAGAAGCACCGGGCGGGGTGGGCCCGGGCATGAAATCTGCCGCTGGTTGAATCCGACTTCGCTCCCCCGCCGGGCGGTGGCACCGGCATTGGAGTGCAGCAAGTGTGCCACCGTCGGCTCACACCTGGCAAATCTCACCGGTGAACCACGATTCCGGTGAGCTACCCCCACCACTGGGTCCAGAACAACCCGGCTGTGATCAAGAACACGGCTACCGACCCGGCTGCCGCGGCCGCACCCCGCCGGTGATCGGCGACGCGCTGCGCGAGCACCACCGCGACCGCGGCGACCGCGTGCACCGTCACCGACTCCGCGCCCGGCCCGGGGAAACCGCGCCGCGACCCGAGGTACGCCGCAACGATCACGACCACGGTCAGCAGCACGACACCCGCCGTCACGGCCCCGCTCAGCGCCTGCAGCGCCCGCGCCGGGGCGCTGCGCCCGCGTCGTCGGGGCCGCTCCCACCGCGGCGCCGGGCCGTCCGGGCGGGCGTCGTAGTCGCTGTCGTACTCGTCCACCCACGGTTCGCTCATCCGGTCACCACCTCGACGCCGGTCGCGGCCGCGATGAGGCGCTCGTACTGGTCGGGCGCGGTGATGAACTCACCGAGTACCACCGACTTGTTGCCGCCGTGATAGTCGGAGGACCCGGTGACCACCAGGTTCAGGTCCGCGGCGAGTCCGCGGAGGTACCTCTCGTCGGCCGCGCCGTGATCGTGGTGAGCGACCTCGACACCGCCGAGACCCTCCGCAACCAGCTCACCAATCTGGTTCATGTCCATCAGGTGGCCCCGAACCGACGCGCGCGGATGGGCGAGGACGCTGACACCGCCGGCGGCCGCGACCATCCGCACCGCATCGGGCAGCGGGGTGTCGGCCTTGGTGACGAAGTACCGACCCCCGGTCCGCAGCAGGTCGGCGAATGCCTCGTTCACCGACCCGACGACCCCCGCGGCGACGAGGGCGCGGGCCAGGTGCGGGCGCCCCGCCGCCGGGCCTGCCGCGGCCAGCACGGCATCGGGGTCGATCGGCAGCCCGTCGGCGGCCATCTTCTCGGCCATTCCCCGCAGCCGGGCGGTCCGCTCGGCGCGGAGGCGTTCCCGTTCCCGCGCGAACGCCTCGTTGCCCGGGTCGAACAGGTAGGCCAACAGGTGCACCGCGACGGGACGGCCGTCCGCGCCCCGCCCCGCACAGGACATCTCCATGCCCCGAACCAGACTCAACCCGGCGGGCAGCGCGTCGACCGCCTCCGCCCATCCCGAGGTGGTGTCGTGGTCGGTCAGCGCGACGACCTGCAGCCCGGCGGCCGACGCGGCCCGCATCACCTCCCCCGGGCTGTCGGTGCCGTCCGAGGCGGTCGAGTGGGTGTGGAGGTCGATGCGCACCCCGCCATTGTTCCAGGCTGCCTGCCCGAGTGTGGGGACGGCGGCACCGCACCCGCCCGAACGGCGCCGACTACATCGCGGCCTGCCCGCGGTGGGGGTCGCGCACGTCGATGCCCGCCTCGGTCCACGCCTCCCGCAGCGCCGCCGCCCCGCGCAGCCGGACCCAGGCCGCTTCGGTCCCGGTGATCGGAACCGCGTCGAGGAACCGGACCGGGTCGGCGGGATCCGGGAGCGTGACCTCGTCGATGCCGCTGTCCCCCAACAGGACCGCGGTGAACGGGGCGCCAACCCAGAGCGGCTCGCCGAGATCGAGCAGTCCATCGACCGCGAGCACGACACCCTCCACCGCGGGGGCCGCCGCGAGAATCGCGAGCGACCGGTGCACCCCGGACGCGGCGCCGAGGCCCCCGCGCACGGTGAGCACCAACTCCGCCCGCGGCCCGCGCACCGGGTCGGCAACGAGGTCGCTGGGGTCACCCATCGGGTGCCGCGAACAGCCGAGGCTCGCGTACCGGACCAGCCCGTCGGCGTCGGCCTCGAACCGGAGCACCTCGAGGGGTTCGAGACCGAGGAAGGTCACCGACGCCGCCGACGGCCGCGGCCCGCCGATGCTCTCGACCAGGCGGGCGCGGACGGTGGGCAGCACGTCGTCGATCACGCGTCCATCTAACACCCGGTGCGCGATCCCGCCGGATCAGGTTCCCGGCGTGACGACCAGTCGTGCCTCGTCGGCACCGGCGGGGGCGCGCACGGTCAGCAGCCTGGTCTGCTCGTTCCAGTCGACGACCTCGCCGCCCTCGACCCGCACCCCGGCCGGGAATCCGCGCCTGGGCAGGTAGATCTCGGTCGGCGCGGCGACCGCGGGGTCGGTGCGGTAGGTCAGTTCCAGTCGATCCACCGCGCCCGTCCAGGAGACGGGTGTGCCTGCGACGGCCCGCGGGTACGCCTCGTCCAGCGCGCCGACCAGGTTGCGCGCGGTGCCGTCCACCTCGTACGGGCCCCACGATCCGGGGTCGCTGGACCAGTAGCTGACCCCGGCGCCCATGTCGGTCGCGGTGGCGTACACGCGGTCGACGTAGTCGAGCGCTCCGGGCAGGGTGGTGTCGAGGCCGAACTCGCCGAGGATGACCGGCACGTCACCGAGCGCCTTCGCGGTGCGGAGCGTGTGACCGCGCCAGGCGTCGATCGTCGCGTCAACGAGGGTGCGGGTGCCGCCCTCGTAGCCGCCCCCGAGGTCCATCGGCAGCGGATAGATGTGCGGGCAGTAGGCGATTCGCGGCTCGCCGTCGCGAGCGTCGGTGATCGCGCCGAGCCCGCTCGCGGTGCCCCAGTTGGTGCCCATCGCCTGCGGCGCGACGCACACCCAGCTGTCGGGGTCCGCCTCGCGGATCGCATCGGTGCTGCGCTGGTACAGCGCGGTGAGCGGTCCGGCCTCGAACACGGGGCCCTGGAGCGTTCCCCCGTACGGCTCGTTCATCAGGTCGTAGGCGATCACGGCGGGGTCGTCCGCGAAGCGCTCGGCGACGGCCCGCCAGGCGCCCGCGTAGTGCTCGGCCAGTTCGGGGTGTGCACCGGTGGTGTCCCAGAAGTTGTCGAAGGCGCGGATGACGCCCGCGTCGAGGTAGTACTGCTCCCACATGTCATGCTCCCCGACCGGAAGGCCGTCCATGTGGGTCGCCCACGCCGGTGCACCGTTCCCGGTCGTGCCGTCCGGGGTGATCGCACCCGACCACAGGTCCTGATGCATGTCGAGCATCACGTGGTATCCGCGTTCGCCGTACCAGCCGACCCGTTCGGCGACCCGGTCGAGGTAGGCCTGATCGTAGACACCGGGTTCCGGCTCCACCGACCGCCAGGAGATCAGGAACCGGACGAAATTGGTTCCCATGTCGGACCGTTCGCGGTCGAGTTGGTCCTCGGTGAACTCCGGCATCCCGTCCGGGGCACTCTTGCTGCTCGAGGCCGTGTTGAAGCCGCGCAGGATCAGCGCCCGGCCCTGATCGTCGCGGAGATAGGTATCGGCGGGGGCGGGATCGCTGCGCAGCGCGGCGGCGGCCCCGCCGCCGAGGGCGAGCGCCGCCGCCAGGCCCAGAATCACGATCTTGCTCCGCCGCACGCCGACCTCCGAGTTTCGCCACCCAATTGGACAGTTGTCCACTAATGTTGCGCCATGCCCGACACCAGCGCACCGGAATCGCCGAACCCGCCGGTCGAGGCGTCCCCCCGCCGGGCCGTCCCCGCCACGCTGACCGCCGCCGTGCTGACCGTGGTCGCTGGCATCTGGACGATCACCGGCACCGTCGTGACGTACGTCCCCACCCTGCTCGTCCCCAGCGCCCTCGGACTGCCGTTCGCGGTGCCCGCGCTGCGCGCCTGGCCGCTCGGGCGGACCACCCCCGGTTCCTGGCTGGTGGACGTGCTCGCCGCGCTGGTGCTGATCGCGGTGGTCGCGGTGCGGCTGGCCCGCCCTGCGCGCAGCCGGGCGCGCGCGTTCGGCGCGGGGGTGGGCGCCACCGTCGTCGGCATGCTGGCCGCCAACCTGATCCGCGTGGTGTACACGAGCTTCGTGGTCCACGCCGGACCGGGCACCTACGCGCTCATGGTCCTCGGCGGCGCACTCGTTGCCGTGCTGTGGGGCGCGGCGGCAGGCCTCGCGGTCGGGGCGGTGCACGCGGCGACCTTCCGGGTGGCGCCTGCGGACACTCCGGCGGACGCGGTGGCCCCGGTCGCGCACACCCCGGCCCCCGAGGCGATCACCGCGCCGCAGTCACCCTGACCTCGTGCGAGCAGGCGCTCGGATGCGTGAAGCGCAGCAGTCGTAGCGCCTCGGCCTCGACATCACGCAGCAGTGTCCTGGAAAGTGTCTGCAGCAGAGTGACATCCACGACCGCGGCACCCTTGCTCACACTCGGAGCGAGGTATCCGGCGACCCGTCCGTCCACGAGGACCGCCGGCTTGACGATGCCGTTGACGGTGAACAGCACCCGGCGGAAGCCGTCGTCGACGACCCGGGTGCGATCGGCGTGCGAGAGCAGCATGCTGTCGTAGGGAGCGAGGATCCGCACCGGCGCGGGGGCGTCCGCCCCGGGACGCGGCGCGTCCGGCAGATCGAACAGCTCGGCACCGTCGACGTCGGCGAAGACCCGCAGTCGCGGACGCATTCGCTCGAACACCTCACCGAGCCGGGTCAGGCCGGACCACGCCTGCGCATCGGCGACTGATGCGGGCCCATAGGCGGCGAGGTAGCGCTGCAGGATTCGCTCCGGATCGGGTTCCGCGAGCGGTTCACCTGCCCAGTGCTGGAGCGTCGTGCACACCGGCTGCCCGGACCGCCCCCACAGGCCGCGCGGAGGCACCTGCACCAGCGGGAGAAGGTCCCGCACCGCGTGGGCGAGCGCAGCGGGATCGCGATCCGGCCACCGCGATGCCAGGTGTGGACGCAACGCAGCCAACGTCATCGGCGTTGCGTCGAGGAGTTCGCGGGCGTGCGCGGCCACTGCCGCCGTGTCGCATCCGACGAGGGCCTTCGCATGCTGGGCGTTGGTCCTCAGGTCGCCGTCCATGATCGGCTGCACCCACGGTCGCAGCTCGCCCGCGTCCGCTGCGGTGACCGCGTGGACGGTGCCGCGCATCACCGTGATCCGGACCACCGACCGGTCCTCGATCAGCCGCGCCAGGTCGTCGGTCCGGAAGCCGTCGATCCGCGACCACAGCGCGAAGTACGGCGCGGCGGGCGACTGCGCCTGAAGCCCGTACAGGTGCCGGATCGCGGTCTCCGTCGAGTCGGTCGCCCGCTCGAGCAGGTGCTGGCGGGCCAGCGTCGCCCTCCCGAGCGCGCGGATGCCGAGTGTGGTCCGCACTCTCCCCCCTGCGCTGCCTGCTACAGCGCCAGCTTGGCGAGCATGTCGCGCGCCCGCTCGGCCGTCTTCGGCTCGCACAGCACGTCGTACCGGCCGGCGACCAACTGCATTGTCGACGCGAAGTCGCGGGTCCCGCGGGTGGCCGCGTACGGGATGGTCGTCGAGATCACCCCGAACACGATGCCGCCAAGAATGCCCGCGATCAGCGGGCCGAGCAGGTTGTCGGTGAACAGCCCGAGCAGCAGGCCGAGGAACACTCCGAGCCAGGCGCCCGAAACAATGCCGCCGCCAATGACTTTCGCCCAGCTCAGTCGCCCGAGCACCCGCTCGACCTGCATCAGGTCGACACCGACGATGGTGACGTCCTCCACCGAGAACTGCTGGTCGGACAGGTAGTCGACGGCGCGCTGCGCCTCCGCGTAGGTGGGGTAGGAGCCGATCGGCCAGCCACTGGGTGGTGTCGGAAGGCCGCCCCGTCCCGGCTGATTCGGCGGTGCGAGTGGGTTGGGCATCGGAGCTCCCTGGTGTCGTCCTGTGTGAATCCGATGTCCAGTTTACGGAGTTTCGGGGTCGAACCGCGTCGTGCGGGTCATCCCCGCCGCCCGACCCTTCGCCGCGACGACCTGTGCCATCTTCGCGCTTGCCTCGTCGATCATCTCGTCGCCCAGCATCGCCGCGCCGCGGCCGCCGCCCACCGCCGACGTGTGGTATTCGTATGCCTCGAGGATCAACTCGGCCCGGTCGTAGTCGTCCTGCCTCGGGCTGAACACCTCGTTGGCGGCGTCGATCTGCGTCGGGTGCAGCACCCACTTGCCGTCGAACCCGAGTGCGGCCGTCCGCGCCGCCGCCCGGCGGAACGCGTCCACGTCCCGGATCTGCAGGTACGGCCCGTCGATCGCCTCCAACCCGTGCGCGCGGGCCGCCATCAGGATCGTCATCAGGATGTGGTGGTAGGCGTCGCCGGTGTCGTACCCGTCCGGTTGCTCGCCGACGACCAGGGTGCGCATGGTGATGCTCGCCATGAAGTCGGCGGGACCGAACACCAGCGTCTGCATCCGGGGGCTGGCGGTGGCGATCGAGTTGATGTTGGTCAGGCCGATCGCGTTCTCGATCTGGGCCTCGATGCCGATCCGCCCGACCTCGAGGCCGTTGGCCCTCTCGACCTGGGTCAGCAGCAGGTCGAGCGCCCGCACGTGCCCCGCGTCGGTGACCTTCGGCAGCAGGATCGCGTCGAGGTGGGCGCCCGACGCGGACACCACGTCGACCACGTCGGCATACGTCCACTCGGTGGTCCAGTCGTTCACCCGAACGACCTTGATCTGCGAACCCCAGCCGTCCGAGGCCAATGCGTCCGCGATGTCGTTGCGCGCCCGTGCTTTCGCGATCGGCGCGACAGCGTCCTCGAGGTCGAGGAACACCTCGTCGGCGGGCAGCCCCTTGGCCTTCTCGATCATCTTCCGGTTGCTCCCGGGAACTGCGAGCACCGAACGCCGCGGTCGTGCCTGGACCATTGTGAACCTCCCACCGAGAGCCGCACCGGCGCGCGGAGCGACGTCGGGACACCGAGCCAATTAGCCTTGCCATCATGGCAGCAGTGAGCAAGGTCTTCGCAGCCAGGCTCGCGGGCCTGGTGGTCCTCGGACCGGACGGCGAATCGATCGGCCGGGTGCGGGACGTCGTGATCACGATCCGGATCGGACGGCAGCGACCACGGGTGCTCGGCCTGGTCGTGGAACTGGTGACCCGGCGCCGAATCTTCGTCCCGATGCTGCGGGTGACGGCGATCGAACCGGGCTCGGTGACGCTGACCGGAAGCGTCAGCCTCCGCAAGTTCACCCAGAAGCCCGGTGAGGTGCTGGCCCTCGCTCAGGTCGTCGACACCCGGGTCCGGGTGGACGACCCCGAACTCGACGAGCTCGCCGGGGTCGAGGTTCTCGTCGTCGACCTCGGCATCGAGCTCACCCGGACCAGGGACTGGGTCGTCTCCCGCGTCGCGGTCCGCAAGCCCCGGTCCGGACTGTCCCGCCGCGCGCCGATCCACATCGTGGAATGGCAACACGTGCAGGGGCTCACGCATTCTCAGCTCGCCCTTCCCGGCCAGGGCGTGACCCAACTGCTCGCCCAGTTCGACGGCATGCGGCCGGCGGACGTGGCGAACGCGATGCGGGACCTGCCCGACAAGCGTCGCCACGAGGTCGCGGTCGCGCTGGACGACGAGCGGCTCGCCGACGTGCTGCAGGAGTTGCCGACCGACGACCAGACCGACCTGCTCACCCACCTGGAGGTGGAGCGGGCCGCGGACGTGCTCGAGGCCATGGACCCGGACGACGCGGCCGACCTGCTCGGCGAACTGCCCGAGACCGAGGCGGAGTCGCTGCTGCAGCTGATGGACCCCGAGGATTCCGAGCCGGTGCGCAGGCTGCTCGAGCACTCCCCCGACACGGCGGGCGGGCTGATGACCCCGGAACCGGTGATCCTCACGCCGGCAACCACGGTCGCGGAGGCGCTGGCCCGTGCCCGCAATCCCGATCTGACCCCGGCGTTGGCGAGCATGGCGTTCGTGGTGCGTCCGCCGATCTCCACCCCGACCGGCCGCTATCTCGGTTGCGTCCACCTCCAGCGGCTGCTGCGGGAGCCACCCGCATCGCTGGTCGGCGGGCTGTTGGACACCGACATGATCCAGCTGTCGCCGGAGGATCCGCTGGCGATGGTGACCCGCTACTTCGCCCGCTACAACCTGGTGTGCGGCCCGGTGGTGGACGACGAGGGCCACCTGCTCGGTGCGGTCGCCGTCGATGACGTGCTCGATCACCTGCTGCCGGAGGACTGGCGGGAAGAGGAAACGGCCGATGAGTGACAAGCGCCCACCCGCCTCCCCAAGCGCACGGGCCCGGCTCGAGACGCCGGGCCGTCGGTGGCGCGGGTTCCAGATCGACGTCGAGGCGGTCGGCCGGGTCAGTGAGTCGATCGCCCGGTTCCTCGGCACCGGCAAGTACCTGCTGATCCAGACGGTCGTGGTCATCGTGTGGATCATCCTCAATGTTGCCGCCATCGGGCTGCAGTGGGATCCGTACCCGTTCATCCTGCTGAACCTCGCGTTCTCCACCCAGGCCGCGTACGCCGCCCCGTTGATCCTGCTGGCCCAGAACCGGCAGGAAAACCGGGATCGCGTCTCGCTGGAGGAGGACCGGGCCCGCGCCGAGCAGACGAAGGCGGACACCGAGTTCCTTGCCAGGGAGCTGGCCTCGCTGCGGTTGGCGATCGGCGAGGTCGCCACCCGCGACTATCTGCGCCGGGAGCTCGAGGAGATCAAGTCACTGCTCGCCGAACGCGACGCCGAGGAGCAGCAGCCGCACCGGTAGCGCTCAACGGAACCCCGACGCGCAACGAGTCCGTTCTGTAACCTGGGTCACATTCTGGACGGGGGTCGGGACGACGCGACGGCGTGACTGCGTGACTGCGTGACGGTGAGACGGTGTGAGACGACGAGGGGCTGCGGATGCGACTGAGGGGGCTGGCAGGCGTCACCGTTGCCGCGTTGATCGGCGGGGTGACGGTCGGCCTGACCGTCGGGGGCGGGCAGGCCATCGCGGGCGCACCCGCCGTCGCCGCCCCGGCGCCCGACGCCGCGGACCCGGCACAGACAGGCGTTGTTGGGATCCTCGAACCGGCTCCCCGCCTGTCCCGCGCACCCCGCGCGTACACCCCGCCGCCGCCGGTGTCCTTCGACCTGCCGCCGGCGATCGCCGAGCGGCTGGCGTCGCCGTTCGCGGAATCACTGACCCCGATCCCGGTCACGATCGGCGCCCTCGGCATCCCGGAACTCGTCCTCGGTGCCTACCGGTCGGCGGAGGCCACCCTCGCGGCCGACACCCCGGGATGCGGTGTCAGCTGGCACCTGCTGGCCGGTATCGGCCGCATCGAGTCCGGCCACGCAGGCGGTGGACGGACGGATGCAGCGGGCACCACCGTCACCCCAATCCTCGGCCCGGCGCTGGATGGCTCCCTCGCCGGAAACCAGGTCATCACGGACACCGACGGTGGCACGCTCGACGGCGATCCCCGCCACGACCGCGCGGTCGGGCCGATGCAGTTCATCCCGAGCACCTGGTCCCGGTACGCCGCCGACGGCAACGGCGACGCGCGCGCCGACCCGAACAATGTGTTCGATGCGGCACTCGCGGCGGCACGGTACCTGTGCTCGGGCGGGCTGAACCTGCGCGAGGACGACCAGCGGACCCGGGCCGTGCTCCGCTACAACAATTCACTGGCGTACACGTCGAATGTGCTCGGGTGGTCGGAGGCGTACGCCGCGGGCGGCACCCCGGAACCGGGCCGGATCCCGGACCTGCTCGCCGAACCCGGCCGCCCCGCGGAACCCACCCGCCCCGCCGAGCCGACCCCGACACCCACCCCGCCGACCATCCCCCCGAATCCGGAGCTGGCACGCGACGCCGCCGCGCCCGGCGTCCTCCCCGCGCTTCCCGGCCTGCCCCCGCTGCCCGCCCTGCCGCCCCTGCCGTGTCCGCCGTTCTGTCCGCCCGCGCCCGCGCCGTAGCGTCGCCGATACCGGACACGCCCGAGTCGATATCCTTTCGAGACCTCTCGACCATCGGCCTTCACCTGGGACTTTGCGCCCGATGGCGCCCCGTTTGATCACGGAGAGATAACGAAGACATCTCGAATCGGGTAGCGTCGACTGCGGTTCACAGCACTGACAACGCCCCGCCGGGGGCCGCAGGAGGTACCAGGTGGGTCGCCACAGCAAGCCGTCCGAATCGAAGGCGAAACGGAACTCGCTCATCGCCCTGACGGGCCTCGTCCCGACCGGGCTGGTCACCGCGGCAACTGCGACCGGGACCCCCGCCTCGATCCCCCTGCTGACCGCCGCCGACGCCTCCCCCATCACCGGCGACCCGACCCCGGCCGACGCGACCACCGATCCCGCGGTGGTGACCGCCCCGGAACCGGTCGACGCCACCCCGGCGTTCGCGGCGGCACCCGCACCCGCACCCGAACCGGTGGCCGCACCCGCGCCGCTGCCCGACGGCCCGCTCGGCATCCCGGCCATCAACTTCGACGCCTACCGGTCGGCCGAGCGGACCCTCGCCGAACGCAATCCCGGCTGCGGGATCAACTGGATGCAGATCGCAGGCGTCGGGCGCGTCGAATCCAGCCACGCCAACGGCGGCAGGGCCGACGACCGGGGGAATCTCGTCGAACCGATCATCGGGCTGCCGCTCGACGGCAGCCTCCCCGGCCAGGCCGTGATCATGGACACCGACGGCGGCGCCCTCGACGGCGACGCCGTGTACGACCGCGCGGTCGGCCCCACCCAGTTCATCCCCACCACCTGGGCGCAGTACGGCATCGACGGCAACGGGGACGGCATCGCCGACCCGCAGAACCTCTACGACGCCGCCGCCTCCACCGCCAACTACCTGTGTGACGGCACGAACATGCGCGACCTCGGGTCCGCAACCAAGGCGATCCTGCGCTACAACAACTCGATGGCCTACGTCGCGAACGTCACGGCCTGGTCGCTGGCCTACTCGACGGGCATCAACCCGAGCGCCGCCGACCTGCCGCGCATCCACTAAGGACGCGCGTCCTACCATGGGTCGCATGTCAGCAGTGACCGAGTCCGACGTTCGCGGCGCCCTCTCCAAGGTGCTCGATCCGGAGATCCGCAAACCCATCACCGATCTGGGGATGGTCGACAGCGTCACCCTCACCGACGACGGCGGCGTCGACATCGTGGTCCTCCTGACCACCGCGGGCTGCCCGATGCGGACCGAGATCACCGACCGGGTCACCAAGGCCGTCGCCGACGTCCCCGGAATCGGCGCGATCCGCGTCGAACTGGATGTGATGAGCGACGAGCAGCGCACCGAACTGCGCAAGTCGCTGCGCGGCGACTCCGCCGAGCCGGTGATCCCGTTTGCCCAGCCGGGGTCCCTGACCCGGGTCTACGCGGTCGCCTCCGGCAAGGGCGGGGTCGGCAAGTCGTCCGTCACGGTGAACCTCGCTGCGGCGATGGCGGCGAAGGGCCTATCGGTCGGTGTCCTCGACGCCGACATCTACGGGCACTCCATTCCGCGCATGCTCGGCACCGACGCCAAGCCGACCCAGGTCGAGCGGATGATCATGCCGCCGATCGCGCACGACGTGCGGATGATCTCCATCGCCCAGTTCACCCAGGGGAACACCCCGGTGGTGTGGCGCGGGCCGATGCTGCACCGCGCGCTGCAGCAGTTCCTGGCCGACGTGTTCTGGGGCGACCTCGACGTGCTGCTGCTCGACCTGCCGCCCGGCACCGGGGACGTCGCGATCTCCGTTGCCCAGCTGATCCCCGGCGCGGAGATCCTCGTTGTGACCACGCCGCAGCAGGCGGCGGCCGAGGTCGCCGAGCGGGCCGGGTCGATCGCACTGCAGACCCGGCAGCGGATCGTCGGCGTCGTGGAGAACATGTCGTGGATGGAACTGCCGGACGGCACCCGCATGGACGTGTTCGGCTCCGGCGGCGGGCAGGTCGTTGCCGACCGGCTGACCCGAGCCGTCGGCGCGAAGGTCCCCCTCCTTGGCCAGATTCCGCTCGAGCAGGCGGTCCGTGAGGGCGGCGACGCGGGCGTCCCGATCGTCCTCGGCGCCCCCGACTCCCCCGCCGGTGTCGCGCTGCGGGAGATCGCCGACAAGCTGTCGGTGCGGGCCCGCGGCCTCGCCGGCATGTCCCTCGGCATCGACACCACCCGCCACCTGTAGCCCGCGGCACCCGACATTTCGCCCGATTCACCGTCGGGGTGGGCACGGCGTTGTTACCTTCGCAGCCGAACCACCCACGATGCCGCGGCGACCGCGGCATCCGACGACGGGAATCGGGTATGACGACAATGCTCCTCCGCTCGGCGATCGCGGCAGCGGCGACGGCGCCGCTGCTCCTGCTCTCCGCGACGGCGGCCTCCGCCGCGTCGATCGTGTCCACCGCGGACGTCACCGAAAGCGATGTCACCGCCTCGGTGGACGGCGTCCCGGTCGGCACGCTGTGTGGGGCGACGCTGATCGATCAGGCCACCGGAACCGTGGTCGAGGACGTCGCCCCCGCCTCGCCGGGTGAGGACGGCTGGCAGGGCTACTCGTGGGGCGGCGTCGCCGACGGCGTCTACCAGGTGCGCCACGTGTGCACGGTGGACGACGCGGTCGTCTACACGGTCACCCACAGCGACCTCGTCGCCCCGAACCCGATCCGTCCCATCTTCGGTTCGCTCGGCACCGGCAGCGGCTGGGTCGGCGAGCCCGGGCTGATCGAGAACCTATTCGGTTCGTAGCCCCGCACCACCGCGTACCAACGGATCGAGCCCCGCCCCGGTGATTCCGGGGCGGGGCTCGATCACATGGTGGGGCAGCCGTCAGGTGGCGTCGACGTCGATGGGCGGCTTCTCGCCGTCGGCGAGCGGCGCCGATCTCGGTGCGGTGCCTGCCGCTGGCCCGGACGGCCGCTTCTCGTCGAAGTTGCCGGTGAGGATCGAGTCGTCGCCGTCGAGGAGGTGCTTGGTGATCGCGGCGCGCGGGGTCATCCCCCGCAGACTGTTCAGGTCGGCCAGCGGTTTGCGCAGATCCTCGAACTCGGGCCCGAGGTCATCCTTGAGTTGCTGCGTAGCGCCGCCCGCGTAGTCCTTGACCTGCCGCAGGCTCTTCGCGACCCAGGAGACGGCACTGGGTAGGCGCTCGGGTCCCAGGATCACGAGCGCCGCGACGAGCAGGATCATGAACTCGCCCCAGCCGATGTTGCCAAACACCCGACCAGACTACGTGCCGACCTCGCGTCGCGGGGCGTGCGGTGCGAAATTCATCGGAACATCACGCGGCGGACTCCGGCCGGACCGGCATCAGTCGGACACCGGCACGACCTGGACCTCGACCTCGCGGCCGGACCGGATCAGCTTCACCGGCACCTGCTGCCCCGGTTCGGTGTCGTGCACGGCGACCACCAGTTCGTCGGCGTTCCCGACATCCCGGTCCCCGACCTTGACGATCACGTCCCCCTCGACGATCCCCGCCGCCTCCGCGGGGCTGCCCGCCTGCACGTTCGCGACCTGCGCGCCGGTCGTCTGCTCGTTGGTGACCGACCGGGCGTTGACACCGATCTCGGCGTGCCGCATCGACCCGGTCCGGATCAGCTCCTGCGCGACGCGGGTCACGTCGTCGACCCCGATCGCGAACCCGAGCCCCACCGACCCGCCGCTCTCGCTGCGGATCGCCGAGTTGATGCCGATGACCCGGCCCTCGTCGTCGACGAGCGGCCCCCCCGAATTGCCCGGGTTGATCGCCGCGTCGGTCTGGACGGCGTCGATCACGGCGTCGGTGTCGGTGCCCTCACCGCCGAGGCGCACCGGCCGGTGCAGCGCGCTGACGATCCCGCTGGTGACGGTCCTGCTCAACCCGAGCGGCGACCCCACCGCCACGACCTCGTCCCCGACCTGCACGTCGTCGGACTTCCCCAGCCTCGCGACGGTCAGGTTGCCGACGTCCACCTTGAGCACCGCGAGGTCGGTCTTCGTGTCGCGGCCGACGATCCGGGCCGGGGCGCGGGTGCCGTCGGAGAACACCACGCGCAGCGTCGCGTTGTCGGGGTCGGTCGCGGCCATCGAGATCACGTGATTGTTCGTCACGATGTACCCGGCGCCGTCGATCACGACACCGGACCCGGTGCCGGACTGTTCGCCGAGCGCCACCTGGATCGACACCACCGACGGCAGCACGGCCTCCGCGACCTGCGCGGCCTGACCGACCTCCCGGTCGCCGCGGCCGTCCTGGGTCAGCTCGACCTTCTGACTGGTCAGCGCGCCGACGCTCTCCGCGGTCATCCGGCCGACCACGCCGCCGACGAGCCCGATCGCCAGGGCGACCCCGGCGAGCGCCGCGAGCGCGCGGGGCGCGACCCGGTCCCCGAGCAGGACGTCACGGATCCCGAGCCGGTCCCCCGGTGGCAGCGCCGCCGCCTGCGGCGTGTCGACGGCCGCGCCGCCGAGCCGCGCCGCCGCATCGGGGTCCCGCCACGGGTCGGCCGGGACGGCGGTGTCGGTCGACCCGTCCGAGGGGCGGTCGGGTCCGCGCTGGATGGTCTGTGTTTCGCCCTCCGGCCGCCCGAAGGCCTCGGCGAGCACCGGGTCCGGCGGGCGCACGGCCAGCGCGGGCCGGGCCGCGGTCCCGGCCGGGTCGCCCGAGTCGTCGACGCCGTCGGGCCGGGCGAACGCTGCGGCCGCCGCCGGGTCGACATCCGGCCGGTACAGCGGTCGCGGGGTCAGGCGCGGCGGGGACCCGGCCCCCTCGTTGGCGTCAGTCACGGCACCAGTATCACCGACGGCTCCCGCGCGACGGTCAGCGACGACGACGCCACGTGGTCAGCGAGTAGGAGGCGGTCCTCGACGAGAACAGCGTGCGCCGTCGACCCAACGGATGCTCCTGGCCCGGCTCGTCGGCGGGCTGACAGGTCGGGATCTGGCTGAGCGCACCGAGCAGCGAACTCGGCATGCTGATCTCCCCGGACTGCCGCAATGCGATCCGGGCATGCTGCTGCGCGTCCACCGCTGCCGCGCACTCCAGGCACTGCGAGACGTGGTCCGCCGCCCGCAGATACGCGTTCATCTGCAGCTCCCCGTCGACGAACGCGGCCACCGCCTCGCTGGCGAGATGTTCCGTCGAACCGAACCGGCGAGGTCCGGGTCCTCCAGAGCGAGGGTGGCCCTGCGTCATCCGCTCCTCCTGCACGCTCACGCGACTGTCAGCTTCCCGATCTCAAGGTCCCGCGCGGCCTGCGCCGCGGACAGGTGGTCGCGCAGCGCCTGCCGCCCACGGTGGATTCGGCTGCGCACGGTCCCGAGCTTGACGCCCAGTGTGGCACCGATCTCCTCGTAGGACAGGCCCTCGACATCACACAGTACGACCGCGGCGCGGAACTCGGGCGCGAGGGAGTCCAACGCGGCCTGCAGGTCGGGGTCCAGCCGGGCATCGTGATAGATCTGCTCGGGATTCGGGGTCGACGACGGCACCCGCTCGTAGTCCTCCGGCAGGGCCTCCATCCGGATCCGATTGCGGCGCCGCACCAGGTCCAGGAACAGGTTGGTGGTGATCCGGTGCAGCCAGCCCTCGAACGTGCCCGCCTGGTAGCTCGACAGCGAACGGAACACCCGGATGAAGGTGTCCTGGGTGAGGTCCTCGGCGTCCTGCGCGTTGCCGGACAGCCGGTAGGCCAGCCGATAGACGCGGTCGCCGTGCTCGCGAACAAGTTCGTCCCAGGACGGCATCGTTGACTGGTCGCCGCTGGCGTCGAATGCCGCCGTGCCGCTGGCGGCGACGCCCTGGCCTGCGACCTCGGTGTCGTGATCGGACGGGGTGTTGACCATCGAGATGATGGAACCTCCTGCTCGGGACAGCTGGAAGCGGTGCGCGGGTCCGCGCGGTGTCACAGGGAACAACTTCCGGGGTGTCCGGATTGTTCCCGGCGGTCCGATTCCGTGCAGTCGGACGACCGTTGGATCGTCTGCTGATCTCTGACCAGCTCACTGTCGCGGATCCGCGTGTGTGCGACGTGTGAGCAACCTGAGCGGCGCCTGAGAATGTCGGCACCGCGAAGCGGACCGACCCGGGCAGGCATGCGCGCCTCGACACGCCCGGGACGCGACAACGATAGCCTCGTGGGCGTGCACACCAACGGCGACCAGATGCTGGCCCACACCGAGGACTCCGTCATGGAAGACGATGTCCTTGTTTTCGCACGTGAGCGGGCCGAGGACCTCGGGGCCGACCCGGTGCCGCCGTCCGTCGGCGCGCTGCTCAGCCTGTTCGCTCAGATGCTCGGCGCCCGGACCGTCGTCGAGATCGGCACCGGCGCGGGGATCAGCGGACTGTGGCTGCTCGACGGCATGCGACCGGACGGCGTGCTCACCACGATCGATCCCGAGCCCGAACATCAGCGGGCGGCGAAGGAGGCCTTCCGGGCCGCGACCATCGCCCCGGGGCGCACCCGGCTGATCAACGGCTGGGGGCTGGACGTCCTTCCGCGGCTCGCGGACAGCTCCTACGACCTGGTGTTCGTCGACACCGAACCCGCCGACCACCCGCACTACGTCGAGCAGGGGGTGCGGCTGCTGCGGCCGGGCGGGGTGATCGTGTTCCACAACGCACTGCTCGGCGGCCGCGTCGCCGACCCGGCAGCGCGGGATGCGCCGACCCTCGCCGTCCGGGCCGCGGCCCGGGCCATCGCGGAGGACGACCGGCTGACGAAGGTCCTGCTGCCGGTGGGCGACGGACTGCTCTGCGCGTCCCGCGCCTGATCCCGGCTCGCCCGCGGCGCACGCTTTTGACGGAGTCTTGACGCGCCCACCCATTGCCACCCGGTTGAACGCGCGTTTAACGTAGTGAACATGCGTTCAACCCCCACCGGCGCCAGCTCGCCCGACCCCGCCAACGCCCCTGACCTGACCACCCGGGCCCGGATCCGGGATGCCGCGATCGTGGTGTTCGGCGAGCACGGCTTCCGGACCGGGGTGCGCACCATCGCCGCCGCGGCAGGCGTCTCCCCCGGACTGGTCATTCACCACTTCGGCTCAAAGGACGGACTGCGGGAGGCCTGTGACGAGCAGGTCCTCGCCACCATCCGGGCCGCCAAGACCGAATCGCTGACCCGCCCCAGTGCCGCGACCCTGCTCCATCAACTGGCGGACGTCGAGGAGTATGCGCCGCTGATCGCCTACCTCGTCCGCAGCTGGCAGACCGGCGGGGCGATGGCACGATCGCTGTTCGCCCACCTGGTCGCCGATGTCGAGCAGTACCTCGCGGACGGCGTTGCCGCAGGCACCATTCGACCGAGCCGCGACCCGGCGGCCCGCGCCACCTATCTCGCCCTGCAATCGCTGGGCAGCACCCTCCTGTTCCTGCAGATCCGGACCGAGGAGGGTGGGCCCGCCGACTGGCCGCGCGCGATCCGCGAACTCACCGACGTGGTCATGTTCCCCGCCCTCGAGATCTACACCGAGGGCCTGTTGACCGACTCCACCTTTCTTGACGCCGTCGCTGGCCAGCGCACCGACCCGGGAAGCCCAACCCCGGAACACCCAGACCCTGCGCACCCAGACCAGGAGCACCCATGACCGAGATCATCGACGTCACCAACCTGCACAAAAGCTTCGGACGAACCAACGCGCTCGACGGACTCGACCTCAGCGTCGGGGAGGGCGAGGTGCACGGGTTCCTCGGACCGAACGGTGCCGGGAAGTCCACCACTATCCGGATCCTGCTCGGCCTGCTGCGTGCGACGTCCGGGCGGGCCCGGGTCCTCGGACGAGACCCCCTCGCGGACGCGGTGGACCTGCACCGTGACATCGCCTACGTCCCCGGCGACGTGACGCTGTGGCCGTCCCTGTCCGGGGGCGAGACCATCGACCTGCTCGCCCGCATGCGCGGCGGCATCGACGCGGCGCGGCGAACCGAGTTGATCGACCGCTTCGACCTCGACCCGCGGAAGAAGGCCCGCACCTACTCGAAGGGCAACCGGCAGAAGGTGTCACTGGTGTCGGCGCTGTCGTCGAACGCCCGACTGCTGCTGCTCGACGAGCCGACCTCGGGCCTGGACCCGTTGATGGAGCAGGTGTTCCGCGAGTGCGTCGCCGAGGCGGCCGCCCGCGGTGTCACCGTCCTGCTGTCGAGCCACATCCTGTCCGAGGTCGAGGCCCTGTGCGAGAAGGTCACCATCATCCGGGCAGGCCGCACCGTCGAGTGCGGTTCGGTGGCCGGCATGCGGCACCTGAGCCGGACCACGATCCGCGCCGAACTCCTCGGCGACCCCGGCGATCTGGGTCGCATCGCCGGTCTCGCGGATGTCTCGATCGACGATCGGGTGCTGCACTGTCAGGTCGACAACGACCATCTCGGCGACCTGGTCCGACTGCTCGGCGACACCGGGGTGCGCAGCCTGGTCAGCACTCCCCCGACCCTCGAGGACCTCTTCCTCCGCCACTACGAGGCGGACGGACCGCAGCAGGAGAAGGTGCGGGCATGACCACCGCAACGCTGACCGGTCGGCGACGCGAGGCAGGCGCCGCCCGCGCGTCGACGGACCTCACCGGAACGGTCGGGCTGCTCCGGCTGTACCTGCGGCGGGACCGGATCGTGCTGCCCCTGTGGGTGCTGCTGCTCTCGCTCCCCCTGTCAACGGTCTATGTCGGATCCATCGCGAGCATCTACCCCGACCAGGCGCAGCGCGCCGAGTTCGTGGCCTCGGTCATGGGCAGCCCAGCGCAGCGCGCGATGTACGGCACCCTCCTCGACGACGGGGTCGGGGCCGTCGGCATCTGGAAGGCCGGGGTCTTTCACGCGCTGATCGCGATCGCGGTGATCCTCACCGTCATCCGGCACACCCGGGGCGAGGAGGAGACGGGTCGCACCGAACTCCTCGACTCCACGATGGTCGGCCGGTACGCGGGGCTCACGGCTGCGCTGATCGTCGGGTTCGGCGCCTCCGTCCTGACCGGCGCGATCGGCGCGGCGGGACTGTTCGGCGCCGACGTTCCGCGGTCCGGGTCGCTGGCGTTCGGTGCCGCGCTCGCGGCGTCGGGCGTCGTGTTCACCGCGGTGGCCGCCGTGGCCGCCCAACTCAGCGCCAGCGCCCGCACGGCACGCGGGATCGCGTTCGGCGTGCTCGGCGCCGCGTTCGCCCTGCGCGCGGTCGGTGACGCGGGCGCGGCAGCACTGTCGTGGTTCTCGCCGCTGGGATGGTCGCTGCTGGTGCGCCCGTACGCGGGCGACCGGTGGTGGGTGCTGCTGCTGCACCTGACGGCGGCGGCCCTGCTCACCGCGGCGGCATATGCCCTGCTGCGGCGCCGCGACGTCGGCGCGGGACTGATCGCGGAGCGCCCCGGCCGGCGGGCGGCCGCACCGACGCTGGCCGGACCGTTCGGCCTCGCCTGGCGGCTGCAGCGCGGCAGCCTCACCGCGTGGACACTCGGAATCTGCCTGTACGCGTTGCTGATCGGCAGCGTGGCGCACGGAATCGGTGACGAGATCGGCGACAACGACGGCGTGCGTGAGATCGTCACCCGGCTCGGCGGAACCGACGCCCTGGAGGGCTCGTTCATCGCGATCGCCTTCACGATGCTCGCGGTCGGTGCCGCCGCCCTCGCGGTCTCGTCGACGCTGCGCCTGCACGGCGAGGAGGGCTCTGGTCGCGCCGAGGCCGTTCTCGCCGGGTCGGTCGGCCGCGGCCGCTGGATCGCCAGCCATCTCGCCCTCGCGGTCACCGGACCCGCGGTCGCGATGCTCGCGGCGGGGCTGGTGGCCGGCCTCGCCTACGGCGCGGCCGCGGGCGACGTCGGGGGGCGACTGCCCGGCGTGCTTGCGGCGGCGGTCGCCCAGCTACCCGCGGTCTGGATGCTCGCCGCGGCGACGATCGCGCTGTTCGGGTTGCTGCCGCGTTACACGCCCGCCGCGTGGGGGGTGCTGGTCGGGTTCGTCGCGCTGTTCCTGCTCGGCTCGGTCTCCGGTGTCCCGCAGTGGGTGCTGGACCTGCAGCCGTTCACCCATGCGCAGCAGGTGCCGGGGACCGCCTTCCCGGCGGCACCGGCCGCCTGGTTGCTGCTGATCGACATCGCCCTGACCGTCGCGGGGGTAATCGCATTCCGGCGGCGGGACCTGAGATGACCCCGAGGCGACCGATCGGGGCGCCGCCCGGTCGACCGAACCCCGACCGGATGCGTACGATGTGATGCGTCTCACTCCACTCCCCCTCGGAGGTCGACGTGCGCGGACTAGGGATCGATCTCGGAACCGCGAACACCGTTGTCGGCACACCCGACAGCGGTGTCGTCCTGAATGAGCCGTCCTTCATGCTGGTGAAGACGAAGGATGCCCGCCATGCCCTGGCGATCGGCGCGGACGCACGGAACCTGCTCGGCCGCACGCCGGTCGGTGTCTCCTCCGTCCGCCCGGTGCACGACGGGGTGATCGTGGACCTCGAGTCGGCGCGAACCTTCGTCGCCGCGGTCCTCGACCAGGCCGCCCCGCACCGGAGGTTCAGCCCCCGGGCCAACGCCGTGATGGCGGTGCCCGCAGGCGCGACCCCGCTCGAACGCCGGGCGCTGCTGGAGGTCGGCCACGAGGCGGGGCTGCGGAAGGTGGGGCTGGTGCCGGAACCGATCGCCGGGGCGCTCGGATGCGGCGTCAACCCGATGGAGCCGCGCGCCCACCTCGTCGTCGATATCGGTGGCGGCACTTCGGAAGTCACCGCATTCTGCTTCGGCGGCATCCTGACGAACCGCAGCTGCCGACTCGCAGGCGACCACCTGACCGACGTGCTGCGGCAGTACCTGCGGACCGAGCACAAGATCGTCGTCGGCGACCTCACCGCCGAGCACGCGAAGATTGGCGGCCCCGACGACGGCGACTCGCTCGTCGTCGAGGGCATCGACCCGGTGACGGGCCACGCACGGCTGGTCACCCTCGACGGCGAGGAGATCGCGGACGTGTTGCGGCCCGCGATCACCGAGATCGTGCAGACCCTGGCCACCTGCCTGGAGGATCTTCCCGCCCAGGCGGTCGGCGATGTGATGGCCGAGGGGCTGCTGGCGACCGGCGGCGGGGCGATGCTGCGTGGCCTGCCGCAGCTGCTCGAGGAGCATTTCGGGGTCGGGGTCAAGGTGGCCGAGAACCCGCTCACCTGCGTCGCCGAGGGCGCCACCGCCTGCCTCGACCATCCCGAAGTGGTCGCCGCATACAGCTCGTGAACGGCAACCGGCGCCGCGTCGTCAGCGGCCCGGCGCCGCGCCCCTGGTCTGCGCGAGATACTCCTCGAGAAGGCGCTTGACCACCGGACCCGCTGTCGCCGAACCGAATCCGCCGCCACGCACCAGCACCGTCACCACCACCTCCGGTGTCTCGAAGGGGACGACCGCGGAGAACCAGGCGTTGAGGCCCTCACCGGGCGCCGACGGGTCCTCGGCGGTCCCGGTCTTCGCGCCCGCCGTCACCGGCAGGCTCGCCAACTGCCCCGCCGTGCCTGCCGCGGCGGAGGCCCGCATCCCCGCCCGCACCGGCCCGAGCCGATCCGCGAACGACAGCGGGTGCGGCGGCGCGGTCGGAACGACCCATCCCTCGCCGGGGCCGTACGACGCGGCCAGCTGCGGCGTCACGGTCGAGCCGGTGGCGATCCCCGAGGTCCAGCGCGCCACCTGCACCGGGGTCGCCGTGACGGTGCCCTGCCCGATCCCCATCAGCAGCGTCGACCCCGGGTACCAGGTCCCGCCGATGGCCGCGACCGATTCCGGGGTGCCGAGGAACCCGTCGATCTCGCCGGGGAGGTCGATCCCCGACGGCCTGCCCACCCCCAACTCGTCGGCGGCCGCGGCCATCCGCTCCGGACCGAGACGTTCACCCAGCTGATAGAAGTACACGTTGTCCGACCACTGGATCGCGCCGACCAGACTGTTCGCGCCCATCGGCTGCCAGTTGGCGAAGGTGTGCCCGCCGTACGTGTACGACGCACCACCCGCCAGCTTCTGGTCCGGCGGCACCACGCCGTACTTGGCGTTCGCGGACGCGACGACGATCTTGAACGTCGACCCCGGCGGCGCCGCCGACTGGAAGACGTGGTTGAGCATGCGCCCCGGGCCGGGGGCCCCGGTACTGGCCGCCAACGCGGCCGCGTCCACCGGGGGACCGTAGACGTTGTTGTCGTAGCCGGGCACGCTGGCCATCGTCAGCACCGCGCCGGTACGCGCATCCATCACGATCGCGGCACCGAGGTCGCCCCCGCTGGACTGCACCGCTGCGGTCAGCGCATCCGTCGCGACCCGCTGCAGCCCGGCGTCCAGGTGCAGGCGCAGGTCGTGCCCGCGGACCGGGTCGACCCGGTCCGCGGTGGCCACCGGGTTACCGGACGGGTCGACATACACACACTGGCTGCCGTCGATGCCGCGGAGCGCCGCATCGTATCGCCGCTCGACACCGGCCTTCCCGACCCGGGACCCGAGCGCGAGCTGCGGCCAGGTCTGCATGTCGGCGGCGTCCGCAACGCCGACATAGCCGAGCACGGTCGCCAGCGTCGCCCCCTGCGGGTAATGCCTGCGGCCGGTCGGGTAAACCAGCACCCACGGCAGGTCGGCGTTCACGATCGCGGCGGCCTGGTCCGGCCCGACTCGCGCCAGCACCGCCTCCACCTCGGTGCCGGCGTCGTGCAGCGTCGCCGCGAGCCGATCCGGCGTGATCGCGAGCAGGGCGGCGAGCTCGTCCCGAATGTCGGCCCGGTTGTCGGCGAACATGCGGGCGACGACCGAGACGGTGTACTCGGGGACGTTCTCGGCCAACGGGACACCGGCCCGGTCAAGGATCCGGCCGCGCTCGGCGGGCAGCCGGATGCACCGCATCAGCTGTCCGTCACTCACCGCACGGAACTCCGCGCCCCGGTCGGTCTGCATGTTCCACGCGATCCCCGTCATCGCGACCAGTGACACCGTCACCGCAACCGCCCCCGCCGAGACGCCGCGGGGCAGCCTGCGCCGTCGCGGTTCGGTGGCCCACAGCGGCCGTGCGACACCGTCGCGGCGGACCGCGAGCACCAAGCCGATCTCCACGAAACCAACAATCGCGGCGGTGCCGCCGTAGCTGAACAGGGGAATGGGCATGCCGGTGTGGGGCAGCAGCGACAGGCTCTGCGCGATCGAGACGACGGCGTGCACGCCGAACAACCCGCCGACCCCGGCCGCGACGAGCGCACCCTCCCGCGTCCGCGCCGCCCGCGCCGCGACCGTGGCGCGCCAGACGATGACCGACGACGCGACCGCGACCACCAGGCCCGCCACCAGCCCCCAGCCGTACACGAGGCTCGCGAAGGCCAGGTCGTGCTCCGCCTCGGGAAGAAACTCCGAGCGCAGGGTGTACTGCGGCTGCCGCCACAGGCCCCACAGTCCACCACTGCCGATCGCGATGTCCGCCTGCCACGCCGCCCACCCGGACCCCTGCGGGTCGGCGCTGTCCGACAGGAACACGTGGATCCGCTCGAGCTGGTAGGGACGCAGAAACAGCACGGCAAGGGGCAGCGACGCGACCCCGAGCGCGAACAGCGGGGCCATCGGCAGCAGCGGCACCCTGGCGAGGATCAGCATCAACAGGACGATCGCGACGAGCACGATGGCGGTCGACAGGTCCGGTTGCAGCGCGACAAGGCCGATCGGCACCGCCGCCGCGAGGAGCACCCCGGCGAACCTGCCGAGGGTGTAGCCCCCGGCCAGGATCGCGGCGGGCACCAGCACCAGCGCCGCCTTCGCCAGTTCGGACGGCTGCAGCGTGAACACGCCCAGGTTCAGCCACCGCTGCGCGCCCTTGGTCGCGACCCCGACGAGCGGGACCGCCAACAGCAGGACGACGGTGGCGGCGTACAGCAGCCAGCCGAGTCGATGGATCCGTTCCACCCGCATCCGCGAGGTCACCCACATTGCACCGAGCCCGAGCACGGCGAGCACCGCGTGCCGCACCGCAGCGGAGGTCATCCCCATCGACAGCAGGTTGAGTAGGCCGAGAACGACGAGGACGAGCGCCGACCCGACGAGCCACGGATCGGATTCGCGCCTACCGGCCCGCATCGCGGCCCTCGCCGGGGCAGGTCGCGTTGTCCGCGGGCACGTACACCGGGTCCGATGCCGCGGCGGCGGGGCTACCGGTGACCGCGGCGACCGCCGTCGGGGGGTTCCCCCCCCCCCCCCCCCCCCCCCCCCCCCCAACCCCCCCCCCCCCCCCCCCCCCAAAACACCCCCCCCCCCCCCCCCCCCCCGCCCCCCCCCCCCCCCCCCCCCCCAGGACAC
>NZ_JBHXNU010000001.1:367795-410624 GCF_042719255.1 Rhodococcus sp. NPDC058532 | reverse complement strand
CCCCTCATCCGTTCTCTCCACCGTGCCGCGCTCTTTTTTCTTTTACCCTTCCTCCCGTGTCCGCTCCATCTGCCTCGCCCCCCCCGCTCCCCCCCCCCCCCCCCTTCCTCCTCCCCCCACCCCCCCCCCCGCTGCCGATGCCGTAGACCTCCTGCGCCCCCGCCGGGACAGGCATCGTGATCTCCGGGCCCGGCGCGGCCGCACCCGTGCAGCGGTCGTAGGCGACCAGCTTCCAGGTCACCGCGTCGACGTTCGCCCGTGCGTCGACGTGGACGTCGACCCGAAGGACACACGCTTGGCCGGCAACGCAATTCCCGTTGGCCAGGGTGGCGGTCACCTCCGTGACCGGTCCCGCGCTCCCCGGCAGTCCGGTGTCCACCGGCGGCGCGGGCACCGCGCCGGGCGCCGGGTCGGGTGCGGCAGGCGGCGAGACGGGCCGAATCCGGTCCTGCTCCGGCTGCTCCTCGGACGCGAGCAGGGTGTCCCACCCCAGCCGCAGCTGCGTCAACGCCGCTGGCGCCTTCCAGGCCGCGCTGGCGAGCAGCAGGACCGCGAGCACCGCGAGCGCGCCCTGCCGCTTCGAGGGTCGCCGCGTCCGGCGATGCCACGGATTCGCGACCGGGGCCAGCCACCCGTCGGGCGCGAGCGACGGCCCGACAGAACCACGCGACGGCCCGCCTGAATCATGTGACGGCCCGCCTGCATCATGTGACGGCCCGCCTGCATCATGTGACGGCCCGCCTGCATCATGTGACGGCCCGCCTGCATCATGTGACGGCCCGCCGTCGCCGTCGTGGTGGGGGTCGGGGGCGCGGGTCGCGGCGACCAGCAGCCCGAGCTGTCGACGCACCCGGTCCCCGGCGGTGGGGGCGAGGTCGGGGGCGACGGCCGCCCGCACCCGTCGGCCCAACTCGGCCGAATCCGTTGCTTCGGACATCGATTCGTCGAGCCGCGCCGCGTACGCCCGATCGTGACAGGCGCGGGCGACGGCCCGCAGCAGCGGCACCACCGCATCGACGGCGGCCCGCTCGCCGCGGGCGGGCCCGTCCTCCCCCGCGACGCCAGCGAGGATCAGGTGCCCCTCCCCCGACACGGTTGCCGACGCCCCGCGGGCGAAACGCCCGCGCCCCAGTTCGAGTTGGTCGGCCGCGTCGGTGACGAGCGTCGCGGCCTGCGCACGCGTCAACAGCACGGCCGCGAGGAGCGAGTGGAGGTCGACGGCACGGCAGGCGGCGGGCTCGGCCGCCGGCCCGGACGGCTCGGGGCGGGGCGGCGACCCCTGCGGCACAGGCCCCTTCGGCACCGACAGCTCCGGCACTGCTTCGATCATCGGGTACCCCGAACTCTGCAGCCTGCACGCCATAAACACCGTTACCCTCGGCAGCCGCGAGCCCGGCGAAACCGCGTCTCCCCGAAGTCCGTGACGCCCCTGAAACCCTTTACGCCTCTGTGTTTTCCACCCGAACGAAGGTTTCACCCATTAAACCAAGGCCGCCGGCGGCGGGGAACGGACGTTACTGATCCGAGATGCCCGAAGCGGGATCGGTATCAGATCCAGACACCCTTGCCGACGGTGACGACGCCGCCACCGCTGACCGCGAACCGTTGCCGATCCCGGTCCACGTCGACCCCGATGATCTCGCCCTCCCCGACGACCACGTTCTTGTCGAGGATGGCCCGGCGCACCACCGCGCCCTTGCCGATCCGAACACCCGGCATCAGGACGCTGCCCTCGACCGTTGCGCCGTCGTCGACCATCACGTTGGAACTGAGCACCGAATTGCGGACCGTCGCCGCCGACAGGATGCATCCCGACCCGACGATCGACTCCTGCGCCAACCCGCCCTGCACGAACTTCGCCGGCGCCAGATTCTCGGCGGCGCCCCGGATCGGCCAGCGCCGGTTGTACAGGTTGAACACCGGGTGTACCGACACCAGGTCCATGTGCGCGTCGTAGAAGGCGTCGATGGTGCCGACGTCACGCCAGTAGCCGCGGTCCCGGTCGGTGGCGCCGGGCACCACGTTGTCCTTGAAGTCGTAGACGTGCGCGGCGCCCTCCCTGACGAGCTTCGGGATGATGTCGCCGCCCATGTCGTGGTCGGAGTTCGAATCCTCCGAGTCGGCGCGGATCGCGTCGACGAGGACCTTCGTCGTGAACACGTAGTTGCCCATCGACGCGAACGTCACGTTCGGATCGTCCGGGGTACCGGGCGGGTGTGCGGGCTTCTCCAGAAACTGGGTGATCTTCCCCGCCTCGTCGGAGTCGATGCAGCCGAACGCGAACGCCTCGCTGCGCGGCACCCGAATCCCGGCGACCGTGACCCCGGCACCGGACTCGATGTGGTGCCGGACCATCTGCTCCGGATCCATCCGGTAGACGTGGTCGGCACCGAACACGACGATGTACTCCGGATCCTCGTCGTAGACGAGGTTGAGGGACTGCAGGATCGCGTCGGCGCTGCCGGTGTACCAGCGCGGACCGAGCCGCTGCTGCGCAGGCACCGGGGTGATGTACTCGCCTGCGAAGCCGGACAACCGCCACGTCTGCGAGATGTGCCGGTCCAGCGAATGCGACTTGTACTGGGTGAGCACGCAGATCCGGAGGTAGCCGGCATTGACCAGGTTGCTGAGCACGAAATCGATGAGCCGGTAGGCGCCGCCGAACGGGACGGCAGGCTTGGCCCGGTCCGCGGTCAGCGGGTACAGACGCTTCCCCTCGCCGCCGGCGAGCACGATTCCAAGCACATGCGGCTGGCTCCTCACCCTGCCAACCTATCGGCCGCACCGGGTGGTCGCCAGCGGTGGCCCACCCGGGCGGCGGGACACGCGCCGCGACCGGGCGGTCAGGTGGCCCGAACCCGGCCCGCCGGTTACGTTGAGCCGGTGCGCGTGGCGATGATGACCAGGGAGTACCCCCCGGAGATCTACGGTGGGGCGGGTGTCCACGTCACCGAACTCGTCGCGCAGCTGACCCGGCTGTGCGCGGTGGACGTCCACTGCATGGGAGCAGCCCGCGACGGCGCGCGGGTACACCAGCCCGATCCCGCGCTGGCATCGGCGAATCCGGCACTCGCGGTGCTGTCCGCGGAGCTGCGGATGGCGGCCGACGCGGCCGCGGCCGACGTCGTCCACTCGCACACCTGGTACACCGGGCTCGCCGGGCATCTCGCGGGCGCCCTGCACGCGGTGCCGCACGTGCTCACCGCGCATTCCCTGGAGCCGCGGCGACCATGGAAGGCAGAGCAACTCGGCGGCGGCTACCGCGTCTCCTCGTGGTCCGAACACACTGCCGTGCAGCACGCGGACGCGATCATCGCGGTCAGCGCGGGCATGCGCTCGGATCTGCTCGACGCGTACCCGTTTGTCGACCCTGACCGAGTGCACGTGGTGCGCAACGGGATCGACGCCGACGTCTGGTATCCGGAGGACGATCCGTGGTCGTCCCCGGTGCTGCGCGACCTCGGTATCGACCCGACGCGTCCGCTCGCCGTGTTCGTCGGTCGGATCACCCGACAGAAGGGGCTCGGTCACCTCGTCGCCGCCGCCCACCGCATCGACCCCGACATCCAGCTCCTGCTCTGCGCAGGCGCACCGGACACCCCCGAAATCGGGGCGGACACGGGCCGGTCCGTTGCCGACCTGTCCGCCGTGCGCCGCGACGTGCACTGGGTGCGGGAAATGCTTCCCACCGCGGACCTGCGGAACATCCTGTCCGCGGCAACAGTTTTCGTGTGTCCGTCGGTCTACGAGCCGTTGGGGATCGTCAACCTCGAGGCGATGGCCGCCGGGACCGCGGTGGTCGCGTCCGACGTCGGCGGCATCCCGGAGGTGGTGCAGGACGGGGTGACGGGTCGGCTGGTGCACTACAACGGCTACGAACCCGAGGCATTCGAGTCGGCGCTGGCCGCCGCGGTGAATGAGGTGTGCGCCGACCGCGCGGCCGCGGCAGCGATGGGGTCCGCGGGGCGGCGGCGCGCGGTCGCGGAGTTCGCCTGGGCCGAGATTGCCAGGCAGACCCTGGACGTCTACGCGGCCGCCATCGCGGGCCACCACGGCCGGTAGCTGGCTCGTCTATCGCCGCCGGTAGCTGGCCCCGTCTATCGCGGCCGGTAGCGGCCGACCGTCACCGATGCCGTCACCGTCACCGGTTCGGGCAGTGCCGCGATCGCGTCGGCGCGCGAGAGCGCACCGGGATGCCGCGCGGAGGGACCCATCCCGACCAGCAGCAACGCCTCCGCGTGGGTCAACCGCATCGGGTACTCCACCGAGGTCAGCGACAGCCGGTCGAAGTGCCCGGCCATCGCGGCACCGAGCCGTTCGGTCTTGTTCTCGTCGACCCGCACCAGCGACAGCAACGCCACCAGTTCCTGCAGGTGCCGCTCCGTCGGTGTCAACACCACGAGTTCGCCGTCCGCGCGCAGCACCCGGTGCAGTTCGGCGGCGTTGCGGGGCGCGAAGATCGACAGCGCGTGGCTGACCGCGTGATCGCGCACCGGCAGCTGCGTCCACACGTCGGCGACGACCGCGGACGCACGCGGGTGGCAGCGGGCCAGCCTGCGGGCCGCGGCCTTGGACACGTCGACACCGATGCCGGGGGCGCCGGGCAACGCGTCGAGCACCGTTGCGAGGTAGTGGCCGGTTCCCGCCCCAACCTCGAGGATCGCGGGATCCGAGATCCCGGCGGCGGCCGTCGCGGTGGCGACCGCCTCGCGGAGCGGGTCGAAATGACCTCCGTCGAGGAAGCCTGCGCGGGCAGCGATCATGTCGGCACTGTCGCCGCTGATCTTCGACGCGCCTGCGAGCAGGCTCACGTAGCCCTGTCTGGCGATGTCGAAGCTGTGCCCCCGGTCGCACAGCAGGGTGCGATCGGACTGGTCGAGATCGCCACCGCAGTGCGGGCAGCACAGCAGGGTCAGGACGTCGGCGAGCGCCATTCGGCTCCTCTCTCGGTTCCCGTCCGGGACCGGTCGCACCCAGCACGGGGCCCCGCCCGCCGGGTGGCGATGCGGGGCCCGGGTGCATCCGTGTACTGCACGAGGATTAGCTGGTGACGCCCTTGAGCTCGTCGCCGAGCGCGGCGGCTTCCTCCGGGGTCAGTTCTACGACGAGCCGACCTCCGCCCTCGAGCGGGACGCGCATGACAATGCCCCGTCCCTCTTTGGTTGCTTCGAGGGGACCGTCCCCGGTCCGGGGCTTCATGGCCGCCATTCCTGCTCCCTCCAGATCTTCTGCCGTCGTGACCCGGACTTTTGCCGGGTCCACGGGCCCATTCTTCCCTATCGCAACAATGGCCGGAAAGCTGCGTCGGGTTTGGCCCCCTCCGGCGGGTGTCCGGAGGTGCCCGGTCAGCGGCGGGGAACCCAACAGCCCGCGAGGTGGTCGTCCACCATCCCGACCGCCTGCATCAGCGCATATGCCGTGGTAGGGCCCACAAAACGGAACCCTCGACGTTTCAGTTCCCGCGCAAGCGCTGTCGATTCCGCGGTGACCGCGGGCACCTCGTCGACCGACCGCACCCGAGCCGGGCGTGGCGGCGGCGCGAACGACCACACCAGCGTGTCCAGGTCGGTGTCGGTCAGTGCGAGCACCGCACGGGCATTGCCGATCGCGGCCTCGATCTTCGCCCGGTTGCGGACGATCCCGGCGTCCCCGAGCAACCGCTCCACCTCGGCGGGCCCGAATGCCGCGACCGCGTCGACGTCGAACCCGGCGAAGGCGTCCCGGAAGGCGGTCCGCTTGCGCAGGATGGTGATCCAGGCCAGCCCGGACTGAAAGGCCTCGAGGCAGATCCGTTCGAACAGGGCGTCTCGTCCGTGCAGCGGCGCACCCCACTCGTGGTCGTGGTAGTCGCGGTAGAGCGTTGCCCCGGGGGCATCCACCGCCCACGGGCAGCGGACCCGCCCGTCCTCGGTCACGACGGCTCCCCGTCGCTGTCCGTCGCCGCCGTGTGCGGGGCCGCCGCCTGCATCCCGGTTCGGGCGTCTGCCAGTTGTGCCCGCAGCGAATCGATCTCGGCGCCGAGCCGGTCCAGCGCCCAGTCCACCTCGCTGGCCTTGTATCCGCGCAGCACCTGCTGGAACCGCAGATCCTGGACGTCGGCGCCGGTCACCTCCCGGGTGGGCAGCGCGGTGACGGTGGTCGCGGGCGGCAGCGGTGCCATCTGCTCGCCCCGACCGAACGCCACGGACGCCACCAGGAACAGCACCCCACCGACGAGGGCCATGATGATCAGGTAGAGCAGGACCGTGAACATGGCCCCGATCCTGTCACGCCTCCCCGACAGCAGAGGCAAGGGACGGCAGGGTCAAGGGACGGCAGTGTCAAGGGACTGCAGGGTCAGGGGCGCAGCGTGTTCATCGGCGGCCGGTCGACAAGGGACACCTCCGTGGTGCGCGGCAGGAACGAGTCACCGTCGGCGAGGAACTGGGTCAGTCCCGCCTCCGAATCGTCCACCCCGCAGCGTCGCAGCATTGTCCCGATGATCTGCCTGCTCATCACGCCAAGCTCAACCAGCGGCCGGTTGCGGTGCTTGCGGACACCGAGGTTGACCTGGCCGATCGCCCGCAGGCCGAGCCGGTCGTAGGTGTCGAGCAGCAGGCCGATCTCGACGCCATAGCCGGGCGCGAACGGCACCGCGGACAGCAACTCCCGTGTGCCCGCATACTCGCCGCCGAGCGGCTGCAGCACCGAGGTCAGCTCGGGCCGCAGCGCCGCGAGCAGCGGCCGCGCCACCAATTCGGTGACCCGCCCGCCGCCGGTGGCGTCCTCGGTGCCGCCGACCCGCAGCGGCCGCCGGTAATAGCCCTTGACCAGGTGGATGCCGTCGACCGTCAGCAGCGGGCCGAGCAGCTTCGGCACGAACGCCGGGTCCGGGTTGATCAGGTCGGAGTCGACGAACGCGACGAGGTCGCCGGTCGTGGCGGCGAGCGACCGCCACAGGACCTCGCCCTTGCCGGGGACCGGGGCCAGCTCCGGCACCGCGTCCTCGCGGGACACCACGGTGGCGCCTGCGGCGGCGGCGCGGTCCGCGGTCTCGTCGGTGGACCCGGAGTCGAGGACGATCAACTCGTCGACCAGCCCCCCGAGCAGCGGATGAATCGTGTCGACGACCGCGGCGACGGTCCTCTCCTCGTTCAGTGCGGGCAGCACCACCGAGACGGTGCGGCCCGCCTTCGCCGCCTCCAACTCGGCGACGGTCCAGTCCGGGTGGTCCCAGCTGTTGGCCTCCAACCACGCCCGAGGTGCCCCGGCCGGGGTGGATCGCGACGCGGGCGCGGCCGTCCTCATGCCAGTCCCCGCACGGTGCGCACCGGCGCCCGGGTGCCGGCGATCGCGGCGATCATGTCGACGACGCGGCGGGTGGACGCGACCTCGTGCACCCGGAAGACCCGTGCGCCGTGCGCCGCCGCCCATGCTGTCGCTGCCAAGGTGCCCTCCAAGCGTTCGGCGAGTTCCACTCCGAGAGTCTCCCCGACGAAATCCTTGTTGCTCAGCGCCATCAGCACCGGCCATCCGGTTTTGACGAGATCGTCCACCCGTCGTAACAACTCGAGCCCGTGGAAGGTGTTCTTCCCGAAATCGTGGGTCGGATCGATCAGGATCGAGTCCCGCGGGACCCCCAACGCCAGCGCCCGCTCGGCAGCGGGCACCACCTCGTCGATGACATCGGTGACCACATCGGCGTATCGGACGCGGTGCGGCCGGGTCCGGGGCACGGCGCCACCGGTGTGCGAGCACACATACCCGGCGCCCAGTTCCGCGGCGACCGCGACCAGCTCGGGGTCGGCACCCGCCCAGGTGTCGTTGATCAGGTCGGCGCCTGCGCCGCACGCCAGCCGGGCGACCTCCGCCCGCCACGTGTCGACGGAGATGATCAGGTCCGGGTACCGGCCCCGGATGGCCTCGACGAACGGCACGACGCGGCGGATCTCCTCCGCGGCGTCCACCTCCGCACCCGGACCGGCCTTGACGCCACCGATATCGACGAGGTCGGCACCCTCGTCCACCGCCCGCCGGACGGCGGTCATCGCCGCCTCGTCGGTGAAGGTGGCGCCCCGGTCGTAGAAGGAGTCCGGGGTGCGGTTGACGATGGCCATCACCAGGGCGCGGTCCGTCGCGACGGGCCTGCCACAGAGCGTCGACGCCTGCGACGGCGAATCTCGGCGCGGCGCGGTGTCCGCTCGGGTGACGTGGGTCATGACTTCATGGTGTCATGCAGGCGTCGAGCGCCCGATCGACGTCCGCGGTGACCGTCAGTGCGTCCAGGGCGAGCTGCTGGACGAAGCCACCGGCACGGAGGCCGTCAAGCCAGGTCAGCAGTCCGGTGTAGTGCCCGACCGGGTCGAGCAGCACCATCGGCTTGTCATGCATGCCGAGGTAGCCCGCCGTCCACGTCTCGAACAGTTCCTCGAGGGTGCCGATCCCGCCGGGCAGGGTGATGAAGGCGTCGGCGCGGTCCTCCATGATCTGCTTGCGCTCACGCATCGTGTCGGTGACGATCAGCTCGTCCGCATCGACGTCGGCAACCTCCCTGTGCACCAAGGCTTTCGGGATGACACCGATGGTGTTGGCGCCGTTGGCGCGGGCCGACTCGGCGACCGCACCCATCATCGACACGTTGCCGCCGCCGGACACCAGCTGCATTCCGCGGCGCCCGATCTCGGCGCCGAGCCGGGACGCGAGCGCAAGGAACGAGGGGTCGACGGGACCGGACGCGCAGTACACGCAGACCGCGATCGGGCGGCCGGTCACCACTCGTCCACCTCCTCGCGTGCCTCGGCCAGCTCCTCCCCGTCCTGGGACGCGACCACGATGGCCACGGCCTCGGCAACGCTGTCGGTGACGTGGATGAGGTCGACGTCGCCCGCGGAGATCTTTCCCTCCGCGACGAGGGTGGTGCGGATCCAGTCGACGAGCCCGCCCCAGAAGTGCGAGCCGATGAGCACGATCGGGAACCGGGTGATCTTGTTCGTCTGCACCAGCGTGAGCGCCTCAAACAGCTCGTCGAGGGTGCCGAACCCGCCGGGCAGGCAGACGAACGCCTGCGAATACTTGACGAACATCGTCTTCCGCGCGAAGAAGTAGCGGAAGTTCATGCCGAGGTCCACCCACTCGTTGAGCCCCTGCTCGAACGGCAGCTCGATGCCGAGACCGATGGAGAAGCCGCCGGATTCGCTGGCGCCCCGATTCGCGGCTTCCATGACACCGGGCCCACCGCCGGTGATGACCGCATAGCCGGCGTGCGCGAGCGCGGCGCCCAGTTCCCGGCCGAGCGCGTAGTCGGCGTGCTCCTCGGCGGTGCGGGCGGACCCGAACACGCTGACCGCGCGCGGCACCTCGGCAAGCGCGTCGAATCCCTCGACGAACTCGCTTTGGATGCGCAGCGCCCGCCACGGGTCGGTGTGCACCCACTCGGCGGGCCCCCGCCGGTCGAGCAGCCGCTGGTCGGCGGTGGAACGACCCGCCTTGCGGTCGCGCCGCAGCTGGACCGGGCCACGATTTTTGACCGTGGCGCTGGCGCGCTTGCCGGTGCTGCGCTTCGCGGGACGTCCTGGGGTCTTGTCTGGAGCCATGCGGCTCAGGCTATAGGGCCCGCCGCCGCGGCTGATCGGGGTCGAGCGCGACGGCGGCGCCGGGCATGGGTCGCTCAGTTGCTGAGGTAGCCCCGCAGCACCGCGGTCACGTCGGTGATCTGCGCGGTCGGCACCCGTTCGTCGCGCTTGTGCGCGAGGTTCGGGTCGCCGGGGCCGTAGTTCACCGCGGGGATGCCGAGCGCCGCGAACCGGGACACGTCGGTCCAGCCGTACTTGGCGCGGACCCGTCCCCCCGCCGCGGCGATCAGGTCCGCCGCTGGCGGCGCCGTCAGGCCAGGCAGTGCGCCGGGTGAGCTGTCGGTCACCTCGAATCCGAGACCGAGACCGTCGACCACCTCCCGCACGTGCTCGACGGCCTGCTCCACGGTGCGGTCGGGCGCGAAGCGGAAGTTCACGTCGATCTCGGCGGCGTCCGGCACCACGTTGCCCGCAATCCCGCCCTCGATGCGCACCGCGGATAGGCCCTCTCGGTACCCGCAGCCGTCGATGTCCACCGACCTGGGCCGGTACTCGGACAGCCGCTGCAGTAGCGGGCCGAACTTGTGGATCGCGTTGTCCCCCAGCCACGACCGCGCCGAATGCGCGCGGGTGCCGGTGGCGGTCAGGCGCACCCGCAGCGTGCCCTGGCAGCCGGCCTCGATGAACCCACCGGTCGGCTCCCCGAGCACCGCGACGTCGGCACGCAGCCACTCCGGCAGCTCGCGCTCGATCCGACCGAGGCCGTTGTAGGTGGCCGCGATCTCCTCGCAGTCGTAGAAGACCAGCGTCAGGTCGTGGGCGAGGTCCTGCACGGTCGCCGCGAGGTGCAGGAAGACCGCGTCCCCGGACTTCATGTCGACGGTGCCGCAGCCGTGCAGCACGTCCCCCTCGGCCGAGTCCCGCTCGCGCCTGCTCGGCACGTTGTCGGCGATCGGGACGGTGTCGAGGTGCCCGGCGAGCAGCACCCGGCTCGGCAGCCCGAGACCGGTGCGGGCGAGCACCGCGTTGCCGCTGCGGATCACCTCGAAACCGATGGTCTGCTCGCGCAGCGCCAGCTCGACGGCGTCCGCGATCAGCGCCTCGTCGCGCGAGACGCTCGGAATGTCCACGAGCGCGGCGGTCAGGTCGATCGGGTCGGCGTGCAGGTCCAGATTCGGCAGCGCAGTCACGTAGCCCACCCTATTCCGGCGCACCCGCGCGGGTGCCCAGCGCCCGTTCACGGGACTAGGGTGTCACTACACGAGGGCCTGGTTCCGAGCGGAAGCGGAGGGCATCGTGCCGGACGAGAACAAGCATCGGAAGCTGCACCGTTCCCTGGTGGACCGGATCTTGACCGGGGAGGGTGAGGCCGCAGCGGCGGACCGGGCCAGCGCCTTCGCAGGCACCGGTCTGCCCCCTGCCGTGCAGCCGCTGATCGACAAGATCGTGGACGGTCCGACGCGGGTCACCGACGCCGACGTCGCCGCGGCGGAAGCCGCCGGATACAGCGAGGATCAGCTCTTCGAACTGGTCGTGTGCGCCGCGGTCGGTCGGTCGTCGCGCCTCTACCACTCGGGACTGGCTGCGCTGGACGCCGCCACCGACGGGCGGGCCGACTGATGCGCCTGCGCATCCTCGACTCCGGCCACGACACGAGGACCAGGGTGCTCTTCGCCCTGATCCGGACGCTCTCCCGGCATCCGGTGCCGGATGCAGCCAAGATCGTCGCGTACCGGCCCGACTTCTACGGGACCCGCGCCAAGGAGTTCACCCACGAGGCGATGCGGGGGCCATCCGCATGGTCCGTCGCCGACCGGGAACTCATGGCGGCCTACGTCTCGCGGGTGAACGAGTCCGCGTTCTGCGTCGGCGCGCACACCGCGACCGCGGCGCGCGCCTCCGGGGATCCGGGGCGGGTGCGCGCGGTCCTCACGGACCTGGAGTCGGCCCCCGTCGACGAGGGTCTTCGGGCGACGCTGCGGATGCTCGGCATCCTCACTCGGACCGGGACGGTGGGCGTCGCCGAGGTGCGGGCGGTGTTGGACGCCGGGGTGCCACGCCAGCAGATCGAGGATGCGCTGGCCGTCTGTGCCGGCTTCGACACCACCAACCGGCTCGCCGACGCCTTCGGCTTCGCGCTGCTCCGTCCCGGGGACTTCGACGCCGGGGCGAAGTACCTGCTCCGGCGGGGCTACCGATGACCGCGCGTCACACCTCGTAGATCGCGCCGTCGAACCCGGCCCGGAACAGCCGCCCCGCGGAGAAGCCTGCGTCGCCGTTGCCGTAGGTGAGGACGCTGGACATCGGCAGCCCGGATGCGAGGACGCAGTACCGGCCGGGGCCGTCGACGCGGAGGATCTGCCCGGACACGTCGGTGGGGACCACCGGCCTGCCCTGCGGGTCGAGCACCAGCCCGTCCGGTGCGGCGATCACGTCCCCGCCGGTGAAGGTGACCACCGACTCCGGTGCGCCGGGGTTCGCGGTGGGAATCCGGCTGACGCCGGGGTCGGCGAAGGTCCGCGACACGTAGAGGTACCGGTCGTCGGCGCTGAGGGCCGCGCCATTGGCGCTGGGCAGCACCGCCCAGTCCGCCTGCACGACACCGTTCGGCAGCACCCGGCCGACCAGCGAGCCGAAGTCGTTGGTGGCGTACACCGTGCCGTCCCCGGCGACGGCCAACCCGTTCGCCGCGCTGAGGCCGGACGCGAACGGCCGCACCGCGCCGGAGGTCACGTCGACGGCGACGATCCCGGCGGACCGGGTGACATCGCCGGTGAGGACGCGGGCGTCGGCGCCGTACCCGACGAGCAACGACCCGTCGGGCGCCCACGCGAGGCCCCCCGCGCCGCCGCTGGGGACGGTCGCGATCGGCACCGCCGCTGCCCCCGGCCGATCCAGCCGCAGGACCCGCCCGCTGACCAGGTCGGTGACGTACAGCCGACCCGCAGCGTCGACGGTCGCGCCCTCGAGCACCGCGCCGGGCACGCTGCCCACCACCACCGGCGAACGCGCGTCGGGGCAGCCCGATGCAGCCGGCGCGGCGGGCGCGACGAGCGCCTGCGCGGTCAGCGTGCTGAAGGTGATCGCCGCGGCCGCGGCGAGATGTCCGATCCTGGTCCGTCGCATGACGGCACCTCCCTCGGGTGGGTCCGCTACCAGCGTTGCACGAGGTAGGCGGCGGTGCACGCGTCGCAGGGCGGTAACCTGGACACCCGTGAGCATTCAGGGAGCTACCGCAGTCGGTATTGCCAACGTGACCACGGGTGGGGTCGTCCTCGACACCTGGTACCCGGAGCCCGCGCTCGGCGAGGCCGCCGAGACCGGCACCGCCGTCCTCGACGGCGCCGACATCCCGGCCGAGTTGGCCGCGCTGACCGGCGAGGACACCGACCGCGGCGTCACCCGGGTCGCGGTGCGCACCTCGATCGCCGATCTGTCGGCCGCGCCCGTCGACGCGCACGACGCCTACCTGCGCCTGCACCTGATCTCGCACCGCCTGGTGCGGCCGCACGGGGTGAACCTCGACGGCGTGTTCGGTCTGCTCGCGAACGTGGTGTGGACCAACTTCGGTCCCTGCGCGGTCGACGGCTTCGAACTGGTCCGCGCGAAGCTGCGGGTCCGCGGCCCGGTCACCGTGTACGGCGTCGACAAGTTCCCGCGGATGGTCGACTACGTGGTCCCGTCCGGCGTCCGGATCGGCGACGCGGACCGGGTCCGGCTCGGTGCGCACCTGGCGTCCGGCACCACCGTCATGCACGAGGGCTTCGTCAACTTCAACGCGGGCACCCTCGGCAACTCGATGGTCGAGGGCCGAATCTCCGGCGGCGTCGTCGTCGACGACGGCTCCGACGTCGGCGGCGGCGCCTCGATCATGGGCACCCTCTCCGGCGGCGGCAAGGAGGTCATCTCGGTCGGCAAGCGCTGCCTGCTCGGCGCGAACTCCGGCCTGGGCATCTCCCTCGGCGACGACTGCGTCGTCGAGGCGGGCCTGTACGTCACCGCGGGCACCAAGGTCACCGGTCCGGACGGCACCGTCGTCAAGGCCAAGGATCTCAGCGGGCAGTCCAACATCCTGTTCCGACGCAACTCCGTCACCGGCGGCGTCGAGGTGGTCGCGAAGACCGGCACCGGTGTTGAGTTGAACGCCGCCCTGCACGCGAACGACTGACACCGCCGCGATGACCCGCCCCGAGGAACAGCCCACCCCGACCACGACCACGGAGGGCGACACCTCCCACCTCGGTCACGGCCTGAAGGTCCGTCATCTGACGATGATGGGCCTCGGGTCGGCGATCGGGGCCGGGCTGTTCCTCGGCACCGGCGTCGGCATCGCGAAGGCGGGGCCAGCGGTCCTCGTCTCGTACGTGATCGCGGGCATCATCGTGATCGCGGTGATGCGGATGCTCGGCGAGATGGGCGCCGCGATCCCGGCGTCCGGATCGTTCAGCCACTACGCCCGGATCGGCATCGGCGAATGGGCCGGCTTCACCTTGGGGTGGCTGTACTGGTTCATGCTGATCATGGTCCTCGGCGCCGAGATCACCGGTGCGTCCGCGATCGTGCACGGCTGGCTGCCCAGCATCCCGCAGTGGGTGGTTGCGCTGGTGTTCGTGACCTTCTTCGCGGTGGTGAACCTGTCGAAGGTCCGCAACTTCGGCGAGTTCGAGTTCTGGTTCGCCGCGATGAAGGTCACCGTGATCATCGCCTTCCTGGTGATCGGGGTGCTGCTGGTGTTCGGCCTGCTGCCGGACACCGACCCGGTCGGCGCAACGAACCTGTTCGGCGAGGGCGGGTTCATGCCGAACGGCATCGCGGGCATCTCCGCGGGACTGTTGGTCGTCGCGTTCGCGTTCGGCGGTATCGAGATCGTCACCATCGCCGCCGCCGAGTCGAAGGATCCGGAACGGTCCATCGCGACGGCGGTCCGCAGCGTGGTGTGGCGGATCAGCGTCTTCTACCTCGGGTCGATCGCGATCATGGTGTTGGTGCTGCCGTGGAACTCCGAGCAGCTGCAGAGCGGCCCGTTCGTCGCCGTCCTGAACGAGGCGAACCTGCCGTACGTATCCGGGTTCATGGAGCTGGTCGTGGTGGTGGCGCTGCTGTCGGCGTTCAACGCGAACGTGTACGGCACGTCCCGGATGGCGTTCTCCCTCGCCCGCGACGGGGACGGCCCGGCCGCGCTCACCAAACTCTCCCCGACCGGGGTGCCGACGAACGCGGTGCTGGTGTCGGTGTTCTTCGGGTTCGTGTCGGTGCTGCTGAACTGGCTGCTGCCCGACTCGCTGCTCTCGATCCTGCTCAATGCCGTCGGTGCCGCGCTGCTGGTGGTGTGGATCTTCATCGTCGTCGCCCAGCTGCGACTGCGCAGGCGCATCGAGGCCGAGGGCCGGTTGACGGTGAAGATGTGGGGATTCCCGTACCTGAGCTGGCTGACCCTGACCGCCCTCGGCGGCCTGATCCTGTTGATGCTCACCGACACCGACGCCCGCAAGCAGTTGATCTCCACGGCGATCCTGACCCTGATCATCGCCGGACTGTCGGTGCTCAACGCGCGGCGCAGGAAGGCCAAGGCGCAGCTGCAGCCCTGACCCGGTTCCCCGAGCTGCGCTGACACAACGGCGCGACGGTCTCGCAGGATGTCACGGCACCTCCCCGCCCGTCGCCGCCCCGCCACCCTCGCCACCGCCACCGGTGCGGCGATGCCGATACCCCTCACAATTCGGATCCCACTCCGCCCGCCACGCCTGCAGATCGGCCGCGTTACGGGCGGTGATCACGCCATGCAGGATCCCGAACAACTCGTCGAGATGGTGCCGATGGTTGACCCGCGGCGTGCGGGCCGGGTCGATATGCGCGGGCGGCGTCCACTCGGTTCGACCGGGATGACCCGAGCCGGGACCCGCGACCGCGGTCCCCCAGCCACCGGGACCGTCCTTCACCAGCGCGTGACAGCCATCGCACACGAGATCGAGGGAATCGATGTCGGTGCGGCCGTTACGATCCCACTCGACGAGATGATGGACGGCGGTCATCGTCGCGGGCGCATCGCAGCCGGGCCGGGTGCACCCCCTCGACGCCGCAATCAACGCCAAACGCTGATCCGCCGAAGCTAACCGTTTCGCCCGGCCAAGGTGCAGCGGCCGACCCGCGTGATCGAAAAGCACCAGCACCGGATGTGCCCGCTCCGCAAGCCGCAGCGCATCGGTGATCGGGACGATCCCCCCGGAAGCGGTGGTGACCACCCCCGACGCCTCCTCCAACTGCCGCAGGGTCATCGTGATGATCGCCGTCGCGGGCAGCCCCCGATGCCGACCCAACGCCCCCGACCCGAGCAGGTGCCGCAACCCGACCTGCAACGCATCATGATTGCGCTGACTGGTCGTGCGGGCATCGCGGGCCGCCGCCCGCACCATCGCATCGTGATCGAGATGCTCGGCCTCGCAATCCCCGGACGGGGAGTCCGGGTCGTCGGGGTTGTTCATTCCCGGCCGGGCCATCTTCGCCAGCAGCGGCTCGAGCAGCGCCCGCGTCTGCGGGTCGAGCAACCCGGAGATCGGGGTCATGAGGTCGGCCCGTTGCCTCCCGACCCGCAACCCGCGTTGCCTGGCCCGGTCGGCATCGGAGAAGGTCCCGTCCGGATTCAGGTACGCGAGCAGGTCAAGACCGGCCCGCAGGACGTACTTCGGGTCGGCCTGCCGCGCGACCATCGCCAGGACCGCCTCCGCCGCCTCGCGCTTCGCGTCGTCGACGGACGCCGGGACCTGTCGCATGATCTCCCGGACCGCCTCGACATGCTTGAGCCCGATCTCGCCCTCGCGCAACGCTTTCGCGGTGTCCGGGTACACCGCCCGCAGGCCCTCACCACGGCAGTCGTGCCAGGTGCCGGTGTCCTTCGCGGACCGCAGCCGCGACTGCGCCTGCGACTCGCTGATCCGGACGGTCTTGACCAGAAACTCGACCGGCGACCTGATGTCGAACACCGCGTGCAGCGACCGTTCGGCAGATTCGACGAGAACCTGCTGATCGGCGGCCACCAGCTTCCGCATCGACCGCTCAAGGCGCTGCAGCACATGAACGATGTCGTCGTTGGACAGGCCGGTCAGCCGGTCTCCGAGGAGACGGTCGACGGCGGCGTCGAGGGCGGACAGGTGCTCGTCCACCCGCTCCACCGACCCCGCAGCCCCCGAACTCATGTTCGAAGTCTACCGCGGGGGTACGACACGTTTCCCGAAACTGAACAGCTCACCCACCGCGGCGCACTCAGTAGGGGCAGGCACTTCCCGAATCAGAGTGCGTTGATCCGCCGATAGGCGGTTCCCCCGACTGGGGTTCGTGGTGCCTACTGGGTGATGTGGCGGCAGACCAGCATGTGGTGGGCGCCCCTTTGAAAGCGATACTCGACCTCAACGACTTCACCCTCGACACCACGGCCCCGAAGATCGGTGAGCAGTGTGTCTAGGTGTGGGTAAAGTGCCGCGGATCCGGAAGCCACCAGAGGGAAGATCCGCACCTCGCTGCGAGAGACGCGCATTAGTTCGGTGAGCGCTTCGAGGTGGAAGGTCAGATCGAGACGATCGGAATAGCTGAACAGCAGGTGGGAGCTGACTACGAGGTCGAAGCTGGCATCGGGGAACGGCAAGGCAGGTAGCCGCCCTGCCACGTAGCGGTGCGGGTTCCGCGTGATGTCTGCGGCGAACTCCTCGACCGCGTGCTGGCGCAGGCGAAGATGCTCATCGGGGTCCGCGAAGAATGTCCAGTCGTAGTGCTCCAAGTTGGCACGGATGTAGCGGTTCCCACGGCAGGTTTCGGCTGCCACAATGCCGGCCAACTGCTCGGCCTTCCGATCGAAATAGGCCATGTCACATGCCGTCACGTCACCGCCAAGGCGATTCACAGCACTGGTGAGACCTGCTGCACCACCGGGGCAGTCCAGGATCTTCCGAGACAGGTCACGCTCGGTGAGATTGAACATAGCCTTGTACTCGTCGAGTGAACGGGAACTGATCAGCATCTCGCCGATCCCAACCGTGGGGGACTGGTCGCCGTCGCGGGTCATCTGGGTGGTCTCCTCTCGAATTGAGGCCACCCCATCGCGCCAGCCGGTAACACCGCGGGAAGCGAGAGCAATCGGCCACCAGAGAGGCGGCCGAAAGATCACAGTCGATCAGGCCGCTACGGAGCGCGGCCACCAGGACTGTGTGCGGATAATCACCACCTCATTAAACACGGCCGAGAAGCTGAACCCGGACATGCCCAGGTTCATCGGAGCGGCGCCCGCGTCAGCGCTCGATCTGTGTAGTGGGTCGGTGCCGGACCGTGAAGTTCACCGACCGGGCGATGAAGCACATCTCGTTCGCCTTCTGGTGTAGCGACTCGATCTGGGCCAGCAGGTCCGCGTCGAGGGCGCCGCGTGGGTCCAGGTCGCGCACCGTGACCTCGGGGTTGAGCGTGACCTCGGTGAACTGTCCCGCGCCGCTGGGGTCCTCGGCCATCGTCCCGGTGGGTCGGTCGGTGTACCCGGTGACCACGACCCCGGCGGACGCGGCCAGGCTGAGGAACCAGAGCATGTGGCACTGAGCCAGCGAGGCGACCAGCAGTTCCTCAGGGTTCCACCGCTCGGGGTCACCCCGGAAGGCGGGATCCGAGCTGCCGGGCAGATCGGGCTTCGCTGGCGCCGAGACCCGATGCTCGCGGCCATAGGCACGGTGATTGGCCGTGCCGACGCCCCGATTCCCGGTCCAGGCGACGGTGAGGGCGTAGTGGTGTTCGCGCACGCGCCGATCCTCGCAGACCAGCGCGAACTGCCAGCCACTGTCCGGGAGCATCTGTCCAATTGCAGCTTTCAGCGTTGCCTGGATCGGTAGCTGTCGTTCTCCTGCCACGGGACTGCTGCACAATCGGTTCATGGGGGAACAGGCTGATCGACTTGCACGTGGCGAGTGGTACCTCGATGACGCGGAGCTGAGTGAGCGGCGCATGGACTGCTGGCGTCAGCTCGACTCCTTCAACGGCGCAGCCGCAGGGGACGAGTCAAGACGTGTCGAGGTTCTCGCCAGCCTTCTCGGTGAGTTCGCAGATGAAGCCGTCGTCGTGCCGCGGTTTCAGTGCAGCTACGGATACAACATCCGGCTCGGTGCGAACTCCTTCGTCAACGCGAACGCATTTTTCATGGATGACGCGACGATCACCATCGGCGCGAACGTCAGAATCGGTCCGGGTGCGCAGTTGATGACAGCTCTGCACCCTGTCGACGATCATCGCCGTCGCCGTGAGGGGTGGGAGCGCGCCGCACCGATTGTCATCGGCGAAAACACCTGGCTCGGGGCCTCGGTGACTGTCGGTGCAGGGGTTTCCATCGGCCGCAACACCGTTATCGGCGCCGGGAGTGTGGTGCTACACGACATACCTGATCACGTCGTCGCCGCAGGTTCACCGGCAGTGGTGATCCGAAAGACCCCCACTGAGGGAGTTCTCGAGACGCCGGGTGCGCCCAATCGATCCCAGAATCCAGATACCCCGGTCTGAGGGAACGCGAGGAACACCATTCATGCCCCCTGTCGACGCATACGCCAAGACATGGGAGCGTGCCGCGTCCCCACCGGACACGGACGGCCGCCGCAACGCCCCTGCCGCCGAATCGACGGATCCGCCGCATCAACCCCGCCACGCCGGTTCCCCGACGTAGGGTCGGCGACATCGATAACCCGTTCCCGAACAGGAGTTCCCGTGAGTTTCGTTCTCGTCGAGCGGCCCCGTGAGCACGTCGCGCTGGTCACCCTGAACCGGCCCGAGCGGATGAACGCGATGGCGTTCGACGTGATGATCCCGCTGAAGGAAACCCTCGAGGCGATCAGCAACGACAATTCGGTGCGCGCGGTGGTGCTCACCGGCGCGGGCCGCGGCTTCTGCTCCGGCGCCGACCAGACCTCGGCGGGCCCGATCCCGCACACCGACGGCCTGACCCGGCCGACGATCGCGCTGCGGTCGATGGAACTGCTCGACGAGGTGGTGCTGACGCTGCGGCGCATGTACCAGCCGGTGATCGCCGCCGTCAACGGTGCGGCGATCGGCGGCGGCCTGTGCCTGTCGCTGGCCGCGGACATCCGCATCGCGTCCACCGAGGCGTACTTTCGCGCGGCGGGCATCAACAACGGCCTGACGGCAAGCGAACTGGGCCTGAGCTACCTGCTGCCGCGGGCCATCGGCTCGTCCCGCGCCTTCGAGATCATGCTGTCCGGGCGGGATGTCGACGCCGCCGAGGCCGACCGGATCGGCCTCGTCACCCGGCTGACCGGGCCGGAGGATCTGCTCGACGAGTGCTTCGACCTCGCGCAGCGGATCGCGTCGTTCTCCCGCCCCGGCGTCGAGCTGACGAAACGGACCCTGTGGTCGAGCCTGGACGCGTCCTCGATGGCCCAGCACATGAACCAGGAGGGCCTCGGTCAGCTGATGATCCGGCTGCTGACCGACAACTTCGAGGAGGCGACCGTCGCCCGCAGGGAGAAGCGGGAGCCGGTGTTCCGCGACCGCACATAGCTCCCGTCTGGACGCGCCGGGCAGAGTACGGCAGGGTCGGGGCATGGGCGACCGAGACGTCGACACCGGCAACATCCGACCCATCGAGTCGGGCATCGTCACCGACTTCACCGACCGGATGAGTTACGGCTCGTACCTCGACCTGGGCACCCTGCTCGGGGCGCAGCATCCGGTCAGCGTCCCCGAGCACCACGACGAGCTGCTGTTCATCGTCGCCCACCAGACCAGCGAGCTGTGGCTGAAGCTGACGCTGCACGAACTCGCTGGCGCGAAGTCGGCGCTCGCCCGCGACGACATCGCGGTGGCGTTGAAGTGCATCGCGCGGGTCAAGCACATCCAGCGGTCGCTGACCGAGCAGTGGTCGGTGCTCGCGACGCTGACCCCGACCGAGTACTCACAATTCCGCGGGTTCCTCGGCAACGCATCGGGTTTCCAATCGTTCCAGTACCGGGCCGTGGAGTTCATCCTGGGGAACAAGAACGCGGGCATGCTGCCGGTGTTCGAGTCCGCCCCCGCCGCGCACGCCCTGCTGTCCCGGCTGCTCGACGAACCGAGCCTGTACGACGAGTTCTGGCGGCACCTGCACCGCGCCGGGCTGCCGGTCCCGGAGTCGGCGCTGCACCGTGACGTCCGGGCGCCCTACGCCGCCAACCCGGATCTGCTGCCGCTGATCCGGGGCGTCTACGAGCATCCCCACGACCACTGGTCGGCGTACGAGTCGTTCGAGGAACTGGTCGACCTGGAGGAGAACTTCCAGCTGTGGCGGTTCCGGCACCTGCGGACCGTGCTGCGCATCATCGGCACCAAGCCCGGCACCGGCGGGTCGAGCGGGGTGGGGTTCCTGCAGCGCGCCCTGGATCTCACGTTCTTCCCGGAACTGTTCGCGGTCCGCACCGAGGTGGGACGGTGAACCGGTGACCGGGATCGGACGATGACGACCATCGCGGTGCGGGAGGCCTGGATCGGCCGGTGGACCGGCCCGACCCGGTTCACGCTGCGCGGCGGCCGGATCGGATCCGACGCACCCGAGCGGCCCGCCGACCCGGCGACCGACCTCCCCCTCGACGGCACCCTCTTCCCCGGGTTCCGCGACGCGCACGTGCACCTCAACCTCGTCGACGCCCGTGCCCTGTTCGCTGGCGGTCTCGACGAGGTGCACGACCTCGGCGCCCGGCTCGACGCGGCCGCCAGCTGGCGGCGCGGGGATCCGCCGCCCGGGCTGCCGCGGATCAGGTTCGCCGGGCAGTTCCTCACCGCACCCGGCGGCTACCCGAGCGACCGGGCCTGGGCGGCAGCCGGATCGGTCCGGGAGGTCACCGGGCCGGACGATGCGGACGCGGCGGTCACCGAGCAGGTCTGTGTCGGGGCGGATTTCATCAAGGTCACGGTGAATTCGGCGGCGGGGCCTGTGTTCGACGACGACACCCTTGCCGCGGTGGTGGCGGCCGCGCACCGGCTCAGCCGCAGCGTCGTCGCGCACGCCGAGGGCGACGGTCAGGCGGCCCGGGCGGTCGCCGCGGGCGTCGACGTCCTCGCACACACGCCGTGGACCGAACGACTCGGCGACGACCTGATCCGCGCGGCCGCCGCCTCGATGCGCTGGATCAGCACCCTCGCGATCCACGACGGCGCCGACCGACTGTGCGCGGTCGACAACCTGCGCCGCTTCCACGCGGCGGGCGGACGCGTGCGCTACGGCACCGACCTCGGCAACGGCGACCTGCCGCTCGGCGTCAATGCGGCCGAGATCGCGGGGCTGTTCGACGCCGGGCTGACCCGAGCCGAGGTCCTCGCCGCGTTGATCGACGGCGACGCGGCCGCACGGTTCGCCGCCGGGCCGCGACGGATCTGCTGGGTGCCCGGTGTCCCGCCACCCGACGACCGCGACTTCGCCACCTGGCTGACCGGCTCCCGGGTGGCCACCGGCACCGACCTGGAGGAACCGCAGTGACCATCGACGACCTCGCCGCCGCAGCACACGCCATGGACGCCGCCGACCCGCTGCGCGACTGCCGCGCGCTGTTCCACGGCATCGACGAGTCCGACGTGGTGGCCTACCTGGACGGCAACTCGCTCGGCAGGCCGACGATCGAGGCGACCGAGGCGATCACCGCTGCCGTCACGCAGTGGTCGGGGCGGTTGATCCGCGGCTGGGACGAGCAGTGGTTCGACCTGCCGCTCACGATCGGCGATCGGCTCGGCCAGGTCCTGCTCGGTGCGGCGCCGGGCCAGACCACGATCGGCGACTCGACCACCGTGCTGCTGTACAAGCTGGCGCGCGGCGCCCTGGCGCTGCGGCCCGGCCGCACCGAGATCGTGCTCGACACCGACAACTTCCCTACCGACCGATACGTCCTGGAGGGGATCGCCGCCGAGGTGGGCCTCGAGTTGCGATGGATCACCGTCGATCCCGCCGCAGGAGTGGAGGCGGACGCGGTCCGCGACGCGGTCTCCGACCGGACCGCCCTCGTGGTGCTCAGCCATGTCGCGTACCGGTCGGGGTTCCTCGCCGACGCCGAGTCGATCACCCTGGCCGCGCACGCCGCGGGTGCTCTGGTGCTGTGGGATCTGTGCCATTCGGTGGGCAGTGTGCCCATCGAACTCGACGCCTGGGGTGTCGACTTCGCGGTCGGCTGTACCTACAAGTACCTCAACGGCGGTCCCGGCTCGCCCGCCTTCGGGTACGTGCACGCCGCGCACCAGGAGGCGTTCCGGCAGCCGATCTGGGGCTGGATGGGACGCCGAGATCCATTCGAGATGGCCGCCGGTTACGTTCCCGCCGAAGGGATTCGGCGCCTGATCAGCGGCACCCCCGCGGTGCTCGGGATGATCGCGATGCGGTCGACGATCGACCTGATCGACCGGGTCGGCATCGATGCGGTGCGGGCGAAGTCGATTCGGCTGACCGAGCACGCGCTCGACCTGTGCCGCGACCTCGTTCCCGGGGCCCGCGTCGGCTCACCGCTGGACCCGGCCCGCCGCGGCGGGCACGTCACCCTCGACCATCCCCGCTTCCGCGAGGCGCTTCCCCGCCTCTGGGATCGCGGGGTCCTCCCCGACTTCCGGGCCCCCGAGGGACTGCGGCTGGGACCGAGCCCGCTGAGCACCTCGTACACCGAGGTGCTCACCGGGGTCCGCACGATCGCCGAGGTGCTCGCCGACCCGTGACCGGTCAGTGCCCCCGCGACCCGTGACCGGTCAGTGCCCCCGCGACTCGCGCCGCGCCAGCGCCCCGAACACCCCGGCCGCGGCCGCGAAGAACACCGCCCCGACCCACGGCGCGAGGACGGCCGACGCGAGCACCCCGGTGACCGCGAACAGCGCAACCTGCACGACGAGGCGGCGCGGGTTGGGCAGTCGCCGGGTCGAGGTCGGCGCCATCCACACCGCCCAGATTCCGGCCGCGACGACGGGCAGCGCGACCGCGGCCAGCATGCGCACCGGGGTGGAGTCGCCGATCGCGGCGCCGGTGAGCGCAAGCACGGTCAGCATCGTCAACTCCAGCAGGAACGACGCCGCAGCCAGCGGCCCGACCGCGACGTCCGGGCGTCCGCTCGCGGTGTCGGTCACGACGCGACCCGGATCAGCAGCTTCCCGAAGTTCGCGCCGCGCAGCAGCCCGGCGAACGCCGTCGGCGCGTTCTCGATGCCGTCGACGACGTCCTCCCGGTACCGGACCTGCCCGTCCCGCAGCCACGCCGCCATCTCCGCGAGGAAGTGCACGTAGTGGTCCTTGACGAACTCCGACTGGATGAACCCGCGCACCGTCAGGCTCTTGGTCAGGATCCGGCTCATCAGCGCCGGCGCGTGGTCCGGCCCCGGCGGTGTCTCGGTCGCGTTGTACTGAGCGACCAAGCCGCACACCGGAACCCGCGCGTAGGTGTTGAGCAGCGGCAGTACCGCATCCCACACCGCGCCGCCCACGTTCTCGAAGTAGACGTCGATGCCGTCGGGGCAGGCCGCGGCGAGCTGGGCAGCGAAGTCGGGGGCGCGGTGGTCGACGGCGGCGTCGAAGCCCAGCTCCCTCAGGTGGGCGACCTTCTCCGGCCCGCCCGCGATACCCACCGCCCTGGCACCCTTGATCCTCGCGATCTGACCGACCGCGGACCCGACCGGCCCGGTGGCGGCCGCGACAACGACGGTCTCCCCGGGCCGCGGCTTCCCGATCTGCAGCAGCCCCGCGTACGCGGTGAACCCCGGCATGCCGAGCACACCGAGCGCCGTCTCCACCGGCGCCGCGGCGGGGTCGAGCCTGCGCACGTGCGCGGCGTCGGCAACCGAATGGGTCTGCCACCCCGAGAACGACAGCACCACGTCACCGGCCGCGAAGCCGGGTGCGCGCGACTCCAGCACCCGGCACACGGTGCCGCCGACCATGACCGCGCCCAGCGGCACCGGCTCCGCATAGGACTCCGCCTCGCTCATCCGGCCCCGCATGTACGGATCGAGGGACAGGTACAGCGTCTCGAGCAGCAGCTGGCCGTCGCCCGGCGTCGGGACCGGCCCCGATTCGACTCGGAAATCGGTGGGCTTCGGCTCGCCAACGGGACGGGACGCGAGCACGATTCGAGTGTTCTCGGCAGGCAGGCTCATCCTGCCGAGGCTAGTCCGCCGCCCCTCGCCCCGCACGGGACGCGCTCAGCCGAGCAGCGTCTTCTGCACCTTCCCCATCGCGTTGCGCGGCAACGCGTCGACGACGCGGATCTCGCGGGGCCGTTTGTGCGCGGACAGGTCGCCTGCGACGTGCGCGATCAGCGCGTCGGGGTCGACGCCGTCGCCGACGACGAACGCGACGATCCGCTGCCCGAGATCGTCGTCGGGCAGCCCGATCACGGCGACCTCGGTGACGCTCGGATGCCCGAGCAGACTGGCCTCGACCTCCCCGGCACCGATCCGGTAGCCGCCGGACTTGATCAGGTCGGTGGACTCGCGACCGACGATGCGGTGGACTCCGCCCGCGTCGATGGCGGCGACGTCACCAGTGATGAACCAGCCGTCCTCCGTCCAGGAGGCCGCGGTGGCGTCGGGCCGATTCAGGTAGCCGTCGAACAGCATCGGCCCGCGCACCTGCAGGCCTCCGATCGACTCGCCGTCGTGCGCGGCCGGCAGCCCGTCCTCCCCCACGATGCGGGTCGTCACGCCCTCGACGGGCACCCCCACCCAGCCGGGCCGCCGTTCGCCGTCGACGCGGGTGGACAGGGTGATCATCGTTTCGCTCATCCCGTACCGCTCGATCGGGGTCAGCCCGGTCAGCGCCGTGATCCGCTCGAAGACCGGTACCGGCAGCGGCGCGCTGCCGGAGACCAGCAGCCGCGCCCCGGCAAGGGCCCGCGCCGACTCCGCGTCGCCGGCGATTCGCGACCACACCGTCGGCACCCCGAAGTACAGGGTGCCGCCTGCTGCGGCGTACGCGGCGGGGGTCGGGGTTCCGGTGTGCACGAGCCTGCTGCCGACCCGCAGCGCCCCGAGCACACCGAGGACCAGGCCGTGGACGTGGAACAGCGGCAGCCCGTGCACGAGGACGTCCCGCTCGGTCCACTGCCACGCCTGCGCGAGCCCGTCGAGCCCGGCCGCGATCGCCCGGCGGGACAGCAGCACGCCCTTCGGTGCGCCGGTGGTGCCCGAGGTGTAGAGGATGAACGCGATCGACGCCGGGTCGGGTTCGGGGTGGGTGTGCCAATCCCTGGCGTGCAGCCGCACCGGGACGACGGGCAGCGTCGTCCCCTCGGGGGCAGCCCCGAGCCACGCCTGCGCACCGGAGTCGGTGAGGATGTGGTCGCGTTCGGCCTGCCCCGAGTCCGGCGGCACCGGCACCACGGTGACACCGGCGAACAGGCAGGCCACGATCGCCACAACGGTGGACGCGGTCGGTTCGGCGAGCACCGCGACCCGCCGCGCCCCGGCCAGCCTGCGGGCCAGCGCGCCCGCACCACCGACGAGGTCACTGCGGGAGAGGACCTGGCCGTCGATCGTGACGGCGTCGGGGACATCGTCGCCTCGGGCGACGGCAAGGGGGTTCAGCGAACGCAGCAGCACGCCCGCCAGCCTGTCACACTCCTACGCCCGGCTCACCAGCTGACGCATGAAGAAGGTGAGGTTCGCGGGCCGCTCCGCCAGCCTGCGCATGAAGTAGCCGTACCACTGGCCGCCGTACGGGACGTACACCCGCACCCGCGCACCGGTGCCCGCCAGCCGCCGCTGCTCGACGTCGCGGATGCCGTAAAGCATCTGATGCTCGAACCGGTCAGCTCCGCGACCCGCGCGCGCCGCCGCGGCCCGGGCGGCCTCGATCATCGCCGGGTCGTGGGTGGCGACCATCGGGTATCCCGCTCCGTCCATCAGCGTCGCCAGGCACCGCAGGTACGACGCATCCACCTCCGCCACGGTCTGGTACGCCACCGACGACGGCTCCCGATATGCGCCCTTGCACAATCGGATTCGGGACTGCGGACCTGCCAGGTCGCGGCAGTCCCCCGAGGTCCGCCGCAGGTAGGCCTGCAGCACCGTCCCCAGCGAGGGGAAGTCGCGGCGCACCTCGGCGACGATCGCGAGGGTCGAGTCGGTGGTGGTGTGATCCTCCGCGTCGACGGTCACCCACACCCCCGCCGCCTGCGCGGCCTCACACAGGGCGCGCGCATGGTCGAGGGCGATCCGGTCCCCGTCCCCGGGCAGCGCCCGACCTAGCGCGGACAGCTTCACCGACACCTCCAGCCGGCGCGGCTCCGACCCGCCCGCCTGCGGCAGATCACCGAGTTCGCCTAGCAGCGCTCGGTATTCGTCGACGGCCGCGCGAGCCTGCGCGCGGTCGACGGTGTCCTCCCCCAGGTGGTCGACGCTGACCGACAGGCCCGAGTCCAGCAGTGCGCGCACGACGTCCGACGCCTCCGCCCTGCTCTCGCCCGCAACGAACCGGGTGACCAGCGACCGGGTGCCGGGGGCGTGGGTGATCGCCGACCGCACCCGGGGTGAGCGTGCCGCGGCCAGGATCGCCGGGCGCAGCGGGTTGGCCACCTCATGCCTCCGGGCCCATGTGCGGGTAGCGGTGGTCCGTCGGCGGCACGAACGTCTCCTTGATCGTGCGTGCCGACGTCCAGCGCAGCAGGTTCAGCGGCGACCCCGCCTTGTCGTTGGTGCCGGACGCCCGCGCACCGCCGAACGGCTGCTGGCCGACCACCGCACCGGTGGGCTTGTCGTTGACGTAGAAGTTCCCCGCGGTGAATCGCAGTGCCGCCGAGGCCCGTTCGACGGCCGCCCGATCATCGGCGATCACCGACCCGGTGAGGGCGTACGGCGCGGTCCGGTCCACGACACCGAGCAGGTCGTCGAACGCGGCGGGCCCGGCGTCGTCGTAGACGTGCACCGACAGGATCGGCCCGAAGTACTCGGTGGCGAAGGACTCGTCGCCCGGATCGTCGGCGAGCAGCACCGTCGGCCGGACGAACCAGCCGACCGCGTCGTCGTGGGTGCCGCCGACCGCGACCTTCACCCCCGCCGCGCCACGGGCCCGCTCAATGGCCGCGACACTCTTGTCGTAGGCGGCCCGATCGATCAGCGCCCCACCGAAGTTCGCGAGGTCGGTGACGTCACCATAGGCGAGTTCGTCGACCTCGGCGAGGAAGTCCGCGCCCATCTCGTCCCACACCGAGCGCGGGATGTAGGCGCGGGACGCGGCGGAGCACTTCTGCCCCTGGTACTCGAACGCCCCGCGGATCAGGGCCGTGCGCAGCACATCCGGGTTCGCGGACGGGTGCGCGACGATGAAGTCCTTGCCGCCGGTCTCCCCCACCAGCCGCGGATATCCGCGGTAGCGGCCGATGTTCGCACCGACCTCCCGCCACAGGTGTTGGAACGTCGCGGTCGAACCGGTGAAGTGGATGCCCGCCAGCCTCGGATCACCCAGCACCACCTCGGACACCGCGACACCGGACCCGGTGACCAGGTTGATCACCCCCGGCGGCAGGCCCGCCTCCTCCAGCACCTTCATCGTCCAGTAGGCCGCCAGCGTCTGGGTGGACGCCGGCTTCCACACCACCGTGTTGCCCATCAGCGCGGGTGCGGTGGGCAGGTTGCCCGCGATCGCGGTGAAGTTGAACGGGGTAACGGCGTAGACGAATCCCTCGAGCGGGCGGTACTCCATCCGATTCCACACCCCCGGACTCGAGGCGGGCTGCTCGGCGAGGATCTGCCGCGCGAAGTGCACATTGAACCGCCAGAAGTCGACGAGTTCGCACGGGGAGTCGATCTCGGCCTGCTGGACCGACTTGGACTGCCCGAGCATCGTTGCGGCAACGAGGGTTTCACGCCACGGCCCGGACATCAGGTCCGCAGCGCGCAGCAGGATCGCGGCCCGCTCATCGAACGGCAGCGACCGCCATTCGGGGGCAGCGGCGACCGCCGCGGTCACGGCCGCGTCGGCGTCCTCGTGGGTGGCGCCGGTCAGGGTGCCGAGCACGGCGGCATGCCGGTGCGGCTGGACGACGTTGACCCGCTCGCCCCGCCCGAACCGGTGCACGCCGCCGATCACGTGCGGCAGGTCCGCGGGCGCCCCGGCCAGTTCGGCGAGCTCGGAGGCGAGGATCGTGCGCTCACGGCTGCCCGGCGCGTAGGAGTGGACCGGCTCGTTGACCGGCGAGGGAACCGACGTGACGGCATCCATGCTGCCTCCTGCCCGCGGTGACGCTGCAGGGGCGGTACCCCGGCAACGAGGAACTCCGCCCCCAGGCTAGCGCAGGAGCGGAGCCTGCGGAGCGACCGGAAAGCAGGAGCGGAGCCTGCGGAGCGACCGGAAAGCAGGAGCGGAGCCTGCGGAGCGACCGGAAAGCAGGAGCGGAGCCTGCGGAGCGACCCGAGGCAGCAGGAGCGGAGCCTGCGGAGCGACTCAGTTCTTGATCTCGCGATGGTCCCAGGCCGGGTCTGCCAGGAACTGCGGCGCGGGCCCGGTGAACGCGCGGGCCGCCTCGTCGTCGCCGCGCAGGGTGTGGTCGAGCCAGGCGGTGAGGTAGCCGCGGAACCCGCCCCCGTCGCGGGGCCAGGTGTGTGCGGTGCCGAGCAGTCTGCCCCGCGTCGCCGGGCCGGGGACGGCGTCGAAGTAGCCCTGTTGCGCGGCCGCGGTGGACACGGGATCGGCCGCGCCGGTGAGCAGGAGGACCGGGCCGGTGAGCGCGGCGGTGTCGATGGCGTCGGTCGGCTCGGTGACCCACATCGGGTCGGGCAGGTTCAGCAGCGCGGTTGCGGTGATCCGGCCGTTCGACCGGGTGGTGGCGTTGACCGCCCCACCCGCCCCCTGGGAGTGGCCGAGGGCCGCGATGCGGGTGACGTCGAGCCGATCGTGCAGCGCACTGTCCGGGTCGGTGTCCAGCGCGAGCACCTCGTCGAGGGCGTCGAGCATCTCGGCCCCGTCACCGGTGTCGCAGCTGTTGGCGACGACCACGACGAAACCCCAGGACGCCAGGTGCCGCAGCAGCGTCTCGTACTGGCGTGAGGTGGCGTGACTGCCGTTGCCGAACGTGACGACCGGGTGCCGGACGCCATCGCCATCGCCGTCGCTGTCGCTGTCGCCGTCGTTGTCGCGGACCGGGTGGAACACCTCGTACCGGGTGCCGGGGGGCGGCCCGTCGGACGGTGCCGGGTCGTCGCCGCTCGGCCAGATGTCGCGGCAGCCGGGCGCCGCGCCCGGTGCCGCAGCGGCGGCCACCTGCCACGGACCGGGTTCGGCATAGCGCGCGGACACCGGCACCGCCGCTGGTGATGCCGCGGGAACGCCCGCGGCAGCGAGCGGGACCGCGGCGACGGCGACGGCCGCCGCGAGCACCGCGGCGCGGAGCAGGAATGGGCCTCGGGTCATCCGGCGAGTCGAGCGGCAGCGGCGGCGATGCGCTCGTCGGTCTCGGTCAGCGCCATCCGTACGTGGCGCCTGCTACCGGGGCCGTAGAAGTCGCCGGGGGCGACCAGGATGCCGCGCTCGGCGAACCAGTCGACGGTGTCGCGGCACGCCTCCTCCCTGGTCAGCCACAGGTACAGCCCGGCCTCGGAGTTGTCGACGGTGAACCCGGCTTTCCGGACGGCGGCGAGCAGGGTCTCGCGGCGCCTGCGGTACCGCTCCCGCTGCTCGTTCTCGTGGTCGTCGTCGCCGAGCGCGGCGGTCATCGCGGCCTGCACCGGCAGCGGCACGATCATGCCCGCGTGCTTGCGGACCTCGAGCAGTTCCGCGACGAGCGCCGGATCGCCGGTGACGAAGCCGGCGCGATAGCTGGCCAGGTTCGACGTCTTGGACAGCGAGTGCACGGCAAGCAGGTTCGTGTGGTCGCCGTCGCAGACCCGCGGGTCGAGCACCGAGTAGGCGTCGGCGTCCCAGGTGAGGCCCAGGTAGCACTCGTCCGACACGACGATCGCGTCCCGGCTGCGGGCGAACTCGACGACCTTGCGCAGGTGGTCGATGCCGAGCACCTTGCCGGTCGGATTCGACGGGGAGTTGATGAAGATCAGTTCGGGCCTCTCCGGGCCGAGCCGGGTCAGCCCGTCCGCCCGCAACACCCGGCACCCGGCGAGCAGCGCGCCCACCTCGTATGTCGGGTACGCGACCTCGGGAATGACCACCAGGTCGCCCGCGCCGAGGCCGAGCAGGGTCGGCATCCAGGCGATCATCTCCTTGGTGCCGAGCGCGGGCAGCACCGCGGCCGGGTCGATCCCGGTGACGCCGTAGCGCCGCGCGAGGGCCGCGCTCGCGGCCTCCCGCAGCGCGGCGGTGCCGTGCGTCGTCGGGTATCCGGGAATCGCGGACACCGAGGCGAGGGCCTCCCGGATCAGCGGGGCGACCGGGTCGACGGGGGTGCCGACGGACAGGTTGACGATCCCGTCGGGATGCGCCTGCGCCGTCGCCTTCGCGTCGGCGAGCGAATCCCAGGGGAAGTCCGGCAGACCGCGCGACACGGCATTGCGGGGCACGGTCAGCGCCTCAGTGCTCGCCCATGGGGGGCAGCGCCTTGATGAACGGCGGGTCGTAGTCGACCTTGCCGAGCTTGGCGGCGCCGCCGGGCGAGCCGAGGTCGACGAAGAAGTCGACGTTCGCGGAGACGTACGCGTTCCACTGGTCCGGGACGTCGTCCTCGTAGAAGATCGCCTCGACCGGGCAGACCGGCTCGCAGGCACCGCAGTCCACGCACTCGTCGGGGTGGATGTACAGCATCCGGCCACCCTCGTAAATACAGTCGACGGGGCACTCCTCGATGCATGCCTTGTCGAGCACATCCACGCACGGTTCTGCAATCGTGTAGGGCACTGCCGCTGCCTTTCTGACACGGACCTCTGATCGGGCGCACGTCGCGCACCAGGGTTACCAGTATCACCCCTGCCCGAGAGGAAGACCGGCTTAGGGTGCCCTCAGACGGTGGTGGCGCCCCTGGCCCCGCTGCCCGCGACGGCGGTGCGCACGGTGTGCCCGTCGACCCATCGTTTCCCCTGTACCGCCGCGTCGAACAGGGCCCCCCGCTCCCCGAGGTAGTCGGCGATCGCGCCGACGAGCGGCAGGTGCCCGAGGGCCCGCCACGGTCGGGACGGTTGCGGCCGCCGCTGCAGTTCACCGGGAATCGCCCGCAGCACCCGAGCGGTCTGCCACATGCCACCGAGCGCGGCGAGCGGCCGCCATCCGCGCGGCTCCTCGTCCCGCTCCCGCTGGTCCGCGGTGAGCAGGGTGCGCGCGTCGATCTCCCTGCGGCACAGCACCGACGCAAGCAGCTCCACCTGCGCGGTCCGATCCGTCACGCCCAGTTCCCTGGCCACCGCAATCAGCACCAGGGTCTGGTTCGCGAACCCGAGCAGGTCCTGCAGCGGCAGCCGCTTCGCGACCGGGCCGAGCACGCCGGGGAACGCGACCACGATCGTGTTGAGCAGCCCCAGCCGGGTCAGCCACCAGCGGGCGCGCCGCTCGTCGCTCGCCTGCTCCCACGCCGCGGTGCCCGGCAGCTCCGCGACGTCGAGCAGCCAGGCGGCGCCGTCGAGCACCCGGTCCAGCGGGCCAGCGCCCTGGGTTGGTGGCACGAAGGTGCGGGCCTTGATCCCGAACGGGTCCGCCGACGCCAGGTCCAGGACCGGGTTGACGCCCCACGCCGCCCGGTCCAGCACCGCGACGACCCGCGCGTCCCCGATCGGATCACGCTCGCTCATGACACCACCACCCTCGCCTCGTCGGTCCGCTCCGCGTACCCGGTCGTGCGTTCCCTGGCCGGTCTGCCGATGCCCTCGGCGATCGCCCGCAGTTCCGCGACGGTCTTTTCCGAGCCGTGCTGGGAGCCGGCCATCCTTGAGATCGTCTCCTCCATCAGGGTCCCGCCGAGATCGTTGGCGCCGCCCTGCAGCATCGCCCGGGTGCCGTCGATGCCCAGCTTCACCCAGCTGGTCTGGATGTTGTGGATCCGACCGTGCAGCATCACCCGGGCCAGCGCGTGGGCGGCCCGGTTGTCGCGCATCGTCGGGCCGGGACGGGACGCGCCAGCGAGGTAGAGCGGCGACGACTGGTGCACGAACGGCAGCAGCACGAACTCGGTGAAACCGCCCGTGCGGTCCTGGATTCCGCGCAGCACGTTCAGGTGCCCGACCCAGTGGTGCGGCTGATCGACGTGCCCGTACATCATCGTCGAACTCGACCGCAGACCCACCTCGTGCGCGGTGCTGACCACCTCGATCCAGGTGCTGGTCGGCAGCTTCCCCTTCGTCAGCACCCAGCGGACCTCGTCGTCGAGGATTTCCGCGGCCGTGCCGGGAATGGTGTCGAGGCCGGCGGCGCGCAGTTCGGTCAGCCAGTCCCGGACGGACTGCCCGCTGCGGGAGGCGCCGTTGACGATCTCCATCGGCGAGAACGCGTGCACGTGCATCGACGGAACCCGCTGCTTGACCGCGCGAACCAGGTCGGCGTACCCGGTGACCGGAAGTTCGGGGTCGATGCCGCCCTGCATGCACACCTCGGTCGCGCCAGCGACGTGCGCCTCCCACGCCCGGTCCGCGACCTCGGCTGCGGACAGCGTGAACGCGTCCGCATCACCCTTGCGCTGCGCGAACGCGCAGAACCGGCAGCCGGTGTAGCAGATGTTGGTGAAGTTGATGTTCCGGTTCACCACGTAGGTGACGTCGTCGCCGACGGCGTCGCGGCGCAGGGTGTCGGCGAGGGCGACGAGGGCCTCGAGCCCGGCACCCTCCGCGGTCGCGAGCGCCCGGTAGTCGTCGTCCGAGCATCCCGCCGGATCGGCCTCGGCGTTGCGCAGCGCGGTCAGCACGTCGGAGTCCACCCGCTGCGGGGCACTGAGCGAGAGCACCTGCTCACGGACCGTCTCCCAGTCGCCGAACGCGCTGCCCAGGTCGGAGCGGGTCTCGGTGTTGCGGCCGTCGGTGTCGATCTCGGTGTTCAGGTCGATGCGGCCGCTGGAGGACCAGGTCTCGTCCGGTTCCTGCCACGGCAGCCCGGACGGGATCGCGTCGGGGCGGGCCAGGCCGGTGCCGGGGTCGGCGAGGGCCTGCACGTGCCCGGCGATCCGCGGGTCGATCCACGGGGAACCCGCGAGCACGTACTGCGGTTGCGCGGCGGTCCGTTCGACGAGGGTGTATCCGGCCTCGGCGGTGATCGCGGCGAGGGTGTCGAGGTTCGGCCACGGCCGCTCCGGGTTGACGTGGTCCGGGGTCAGCGGCGACACCCCGCCCCAGTCGTCGACGCCCGCCGCGATCAGCGCAAGGCACTCGTCGCCGGAGACCAGGTTCGGCGGGGACTGGATCCGCATCGCCGGGCCGAGCACGAGCCGGGTGACCGCGATCGCGGCGCGGTACTCGTCGATCCCGGCATCCGGACGCTCGCGCATCGCGGTGTCATCCTTGGCGAGGAAGTTCTGCACGATCACCTCCTGGACGTGCCCGAACGCCTTGTGCGACTTGCGGATCGCCATGATCGTCTCGGCTCGTTCGGTCATCGTCTCGCCGATCCCGACCAGCAGCCCGGTGGTGAACGGCACCGACAGCCTGCCCGCGTCGGTGAGGGTGCGCAGCCGCACCGCCGGATCCTTGTCGGGGCTGCCGTGGTGGCACTGCCCCTTCTCGGTGAACAGCCGGGTCGCGGTGGTCTCCAGCATCATCCCCATCGACGGGGCGACGGGCTTGAGCCGGGAGATCTCCTCCCAGCTCAGCACGCCGGGGTTCAGGTGCGGCAGCAACCCGGTCTCCTCGAGCACCCGGATCGCCATCGCCCGCACGTAGTCCAGGGTGGAGTCGTAGCCGCGGGACTCCAGCCACTCCTTCGCCTCCGGCCACCGGTCCTCCGGCCGGTCCCCGAGCGTGAACAGGGCCTCCTTGCAGCCGAGTTCGACGCCGCGCCGCGCGATGTCGAGGACCTCGTCCGGGTCCAGGTACATGCCGTGCCCGTCGGCGCGCAGCTTGCCCGGGACGGTGACGAACGTGCAGTAGTGGCACCGGTCGCGGCACAGCCGGGTCAGCGGAATGAACACCTTCCGCGAGTAGCTGACCGTCCGCGGCCTGCCTGCGGCCTCCAGCCCGGCGTCCCGCACCCGCGCCGCCGAGTTGCATAGATCCTGCAGGTCGGCGCCGCGCGCGTGCAGCAGCACGGTCGCCTCGTCGACGTTGAGGGTCGCCCCGTCCCTGGCCCGACGCAACGCGCGCCGCATGGCAGATGCCGCAGGCGCCGCAGTCGGCATCGTCGGAGCGGGCAGCATCGAAGCGGGGGCGTGGTCGTCAGCAGTCACGCCGTCGATCATGCGCCATCGTCGGAGACCTACGCCAGAGCAGGTGCCGCGCTAGCGCGGGTACTCCTCGTCGTCGGGCACGTCCCGCGACTGCTCGACCGCATCGGCCTCGTCGACCTCCCTGGTGCCGACGGTCTCGAGCGTCGCGGACTGTTCGCGCTCCTCGTCGGGCAGCGCCGGGTCCTGTTGAGCAGCCCGATCCGCTTCCGCCATCTCGTTGTCGAGTCGATCCACCGGACGCTCCTTCCGCTCCCTCCCAGGCTAGGCCACATCGTGGCGTGCGGGCGGTGCACCGCCCGATGCGGCAGGGTGGAGGGGTGAGCACTCCCCCGACCGCCGTCGTCACGATGGCCGATCCGCGGTGGCGGCCGTCGCGCCGGGCACCGCTGCTGTGGGCGCTCGGCGCCGCCCTGGGGTGGGCGGCGGTGTTCGTCGCCCAGATGGTGTGGGGGTTCGTGGACCGGGCGTGGACGACGTGGCCGCATGTCGCGGTGTTCGCGGCGACCGCGCTGGCGGCGGTGGCCCACGTGTTCGTCGTCCCGCGGTGGCGGTACCGGGTACACCGGTGGGAGATCAGTGACACGGCCGTGTACACCCGGACCGGCTGGTTCACCCAGGAACGCCGGATCGCGCCGATCTCCCGGATCCAGACCGTCGACACCGAACGCGGCCCCCTGGAACGGATGCTCGGCCTCGCGACCGTCACCGTCACCACCGCGTCGTCGGCTGGCGCGGTGCGGATCGAGGCCCTCGACTCCGGGGTCGCCGACGCCGCCGTCACCCGCCTGACCGAGATCGCGGGCCGCAATGTCGGTGACGCGACGTGACCGGGCCGCACCCGGCGCACGGGGCCGCGCCGCCGGAGGACTCGGGACCCGCCGCCCTCGCCGCCGAGGAGGAGCAGCCGTGGCTGCGGCTCGACACCCGGATGCTGCTGGTGCATCCGGTGACCGAGGCGGTCAAGTTCCTTCCGGTGCTGCTGGTCTCGTTGATTCTCGGCAGTCAGAGCGGCAACCACCTGTGGGGGCTTGCTGCGGTGGCGGCCCTGGTCGGGGTCGCGATCGCACGGTGGCTGACCACCAGCTACCGGATCGGCCCGGTGCACGTGCAGCTGCGGACCGGGGTGGTCGAGCGGAAGCTGCTCTCCATCCCGCGCAACCGGATCCGGTCGGTCGACGTAGAGGCAGGCCCGCTGCATCGGATCCTCGGCCTGGCGGTGGTGCGGATCGGGACCGGGCAGCGCGCCGAGAAGGCAGGTCGGACCGCGCGATTCGAGCTCAACGCCCTCGATGCCCGGGTGGTCCCGGCACTGCGGGAGGCGCTGCTGACCCGGCACCCCGATCCGGCACTCCCCGACGGACCGGCGGAGGTCGCGCCGCCGCCCGCGGTCGAGATCGCGCACTGGTCCCCGACCTGGGTGCGGTACGCCCCGCTGTCGATGACCGGGGTGCTCACGGTCGCCGCCGCGGTCGGGTTGGCGTTCCAGTACGGGATCGGTGAGCGGCTCGCGAACGCCGACGCGGTCGCCGCTGGCCTGCAGTGGCTGCGCGGTCTCGGGGTCGTGGTCATGGTCGGCGTCGGGGTGGTCGCGCTGCTGGTGATCGCGAGTGGCCTCGCCTGCATTCGCTACCTGCTGGCGTTCGGCGACCTGCGGGTCACCGACGACGGGCACGTGCTGCACGTGAGCCACGGCCTGCTCCGCACCCGGCAGACCACCCTGGACCGGGCACGGCTGCGCGGCACCAGCCTCCGCGAGCCCCTGCTGCTCCGGCTCGCGGGGGGCGCGCGCCTCGACGCGGTGATGACCGGGGTGTCCACCGAGCGGCGACATTCGTCGATGCTGCTTCCGCAGGCCCCGCGCGGCGACGCGCTGCGCATGCGGCACCTCGTGCTGGGTCGGGGGCTCGACGGCGTGACCCTCGCGCGGCACGGCGGCGCAGCACGGCGCAGGCGGTACACCCGGGCGTTGGTCCCGCTGGCGGTGGTCGCCGCCGGGGCCGCGGTGGCCGGGGCGGTCGGCGCCCCGATCCGGTGGCCGGTGTGGGCGGGGATCGCACTGCTCGCGGTCGCCGCTGCGGCACTGGCGTACGACCGCTACCGCGGGCTCGGGCACGCGACCCCGCCGGGGCGGCTGGTGACCCGCAGCGGTTCCCTCGATCGCAGCACGCACACCCTTGACGCGAACGGGATTGTCGGATGGACCGTACGGCAGACCTACTTCCAGCGTCGCGCCGGTGTCGCCACGGTGATCGCCGCGACCCCGGCGGGCATCGGCGGCTACCAGGTCCTGGACCTGCCAGCCGATCGGGCATGGCCACTGGTGGAGACGGTGACGCCCGGCGGCTGCGACGTCTGGGCGCGCCGGTGAGGTACCCGACCCTGGCGGACATGGACGCCGACCTGATCGACTGCCGGCGCTGCCCGCGTCTCGTCGAGTGGCGGGAGCGGGTGGCGCGGGAGAAGCGGGCCGCGTTCCGTGACGAAACCTATTGGGGACGTCCGGTTCCCGGGTTCGGGCCACCCGACGCGGCGCTGCTGATCGTCGGGCTGGCGCCCGCCGCGCACGGCGGGAACCGCACCGGGCGGATGTTCACCGGCGACCGCAGCGGCGACGTCCTGTACGCCGCGCTGCACGCCGTCGGCCTGGCGAACCAGCCGACCGCCGTGTCCCTCGACGACGGGCTCGCGTTGCGCGGCACCAGGATCACCGCACCCGTGCATTGCGCGCCGCCGGACAACAAGCCCACCCCCGTCGAGCGGGACACCTGCCGCCGCTGGCTCGACGAGGAGCTGCGCCTGCTGACGCCGACGCTGCGGGCGGTGGTGGTGCTCGGCGGATTCGGGTGGCGGGCGTTGCTGCCGGTCCTGGCCGACGCGGGCTGGACGGTGCCGCGCCCGCGCCCGACGTTCGGCCACGGCGCGCACGTCGAGTTGGCAGGCACACGGCCGCTGCACCTGTTCGGCAGCTATCACGTCAGCCAGCAGAACACCTTCACCGGCCGGCTCACCCCGACGATGCTCGAGACCGTTCTCGCCGACGCCGGACGCGCCGCGGGGCTACTCCCCTGAGCCGCACCCCCGCGGGTCAGCGGCGTGCAGCCTGCCCGCGTTCGACCGCCGCGGCGGCGCCCCAGGTGAGCAGCAACGCGACCGCGGGGACCACGCCGGCGACGAGCAGGAGCATCGTGCGCCAGTCGGCGATCAGCAGCGAATCACCGCCGGGGCCGCCAACCATGCACATCAGGAACCCGAGGAACCAGCCCGCGAGCGGGAGCGCGTACCGCGCGGGGCGGTCGGTCACCGTGCGGGCCCCGACCAGCAGCGCGATGTTGACGACCGCGGCGGCCAGCGCGCTGATCGGGAACGGGACCGACCCCAACCGGGCTGGCAGGAAGAGCACCGCGAGGATCGCGGTGAGGAACCCGTCGAAGACCAGCAGGACGAGAACGACTCGATCAAGGACGCCGGTGCCTGCGGCGCGCTGGGTTGGGGCGGATCCGACGGTCATGACCGACAATCGTAGGCGGCTCGCCGGTCCCGTCAGGGCACCGGCGGATACCCGAGCATCGTCAGCAGATGCGACTGCATGTCAACGAACCCGTACAGCGCGTTCATGTACATCTCGTGATGCACCTGCGCGTTCGGCCGCAGCGAGTCCACGAACGCGACGATCTGGTTCTGGACGCTCCAGTTCACCCGGGCACCTCCCCCACCCCTAGCGGTATGACGTGCATCACAGCATAGGCGCTCGGGGTGATCAGTGGTGGAACGCCGTCCGTTCGCTGTCGTCCGGGGTGCCGTGCCGCAGCCGCTGCAGCGCCGTCTCGATGTCGGCAGCGAGCAGCGCGATCGCGTCCCGGGAGATGCCGTGCCGCACCAGCACCCGTTGCACGACGGTGGCCTCCCGGTGCGGCGGCAACGGGTAGGACGGCACCTGCCATCCCCGGGCCCGCAGCGCGTCGCTGAGGTCGTATAGCGAGAAGCCGGCCGTCGCGGGATCGGTGAGGGTGTACGACACCGCGGGCAGGCCCCCGGTCCCGTCGTAGAGGATCGTGAACGGACCCATCTCCCGGATCCGCTCGGCGAAGTACTGGGCGGTGTCCGCGCAGTTCTGCTGGATCTGCCGGTACCCCTCACGGCCGAGGCGCAACAGCAGGTAGTACTGGGCGACGATCTCGCCGCCGGGCCGGGAGAAATTCAACGCGAAGGTCGGCATGTCACCGCCGAGATAGCTGACCCGGAACACCAGGTCCTCGGGCAACCGGTCGGCGCTGCGCCAGACCGCCCAGCCGACACCGAGCGGCGCGAGACCGTACTTGTGCCCGGACGCGTTGATCGATGCCACCCGGGCAATCCTGAAGTCCCACACCAGTTCCGGCTGTACGAACGGGGCGATGAATCCACCGCTTGCCGCGTCGACGTGAATCGGGACGTCCCAGCCGTGTTCCTGCTCGATCGCATCGAGTTCCGCCGCGATCTCCGCGACCGGCTCGTAGTTGCACGTGTAGGTGACCCCGAGAATCGCGATGACCCCGATCGTGTTCTCGTCCACGTACTCACGCAGTTGGTGCGGCAGCAGGCCGGTCGCCCCCTCCTCGAGCGGGACCTGGCGCAGCTCCACGTCGAAGTAGCGGGCGAACTTCTCCCAGCACACCTGGACCGGGCCGCAGACCAGGTTCGGCCGATCCGTCGGCCTGCCTTCGTCGCGGCGCCGTTCCCGCCAGCGCCACTTCAGCGCCAGCCCGCCGAGCATCGCGGCCTCGCTCGACCCGGTCGTCGAGCAGCCGACCGTGGTCCGGCCGTCCGGCGAGTTCCACAGATCCGCGAGCATGTGGACGCAGCGGGACTCGATCTCCGCGGTCTGCGGGTACTCGTCCTTGTCGATCATGTTCTTGTCGAGGCAGTCGTTCATCAGCCGGTGCACCTCGTCCTCGGACCAGGTCGAGCAGAAGGTCGCGAGGTTCTGCGAGGAGTTCCCGTCCAGCGCCAGCTCGCCGCGGATCAGCGCAAAGGCGATCCGCGGATCCGACGCACCTTGCGGCATTTGATATTTGGGGAGGACCGCCTCGCTGAGCGGTGTCGCATAGATGTCGACGTGATCCCCGACCCGGTGCAGCGCCATCGGTCCGTGTCCCTCCGTGGGTGAAACACACACTGTGGAAACCGACCACAGCCTAACCCGGGAGGGACGGCCTCACACGCCGGAGAACAGATCCCGCTCGCGCCCGTCCGGGCCGGTCTCGCCGCGCTCGCCACGGACCAACACGTAGTGCTCGTCCACCAGGATCGGCTGGACGATGCTGTTGGACAACGCGTATTCGGTGCGACTCGGCGCCACCGTGACCTGGGTGGCGTGCGCCTCGAACGCGGCGACCTTCGCGGGCAGGTGCGCGCGGACGTCGATGGTGGTGGTCACCGACTCGTCCGGCACGCACGGCAGTTCGCCGGGCTCCGGCAGCCGCCACGTCGCCGGGACCTCGGTGATGCACCCGAGTCCCTCGGCCAACGACGACTCCTCGGTGACCGTCCAGTACAGCTTGGCGACGTCCCACGGCTGCCCGCCCGCGGAATGCTCCGGCGCGGCGGCGGCCTCGACCGCCGCCGTGACCACCTCGTGCACCCGAATGTGGTCGGGGTGACCGTAGCCGCCGTTCGGGTCGTAGCAGACCACGACCTGGGGGCGCCGCTCCCGGATCACCTCGACCAGCGCGCCGACGACCTCGTCCCGGTCCGCGTTCACAAAGGCGCGCGGATTCGCCGCCGCCGGGGTCCCGGCCATGCCGGAATCCCGCCACCGCCCGGCCCCGCCGAGGAACCGGGGCGCCGCGACCCCGAGCCTGCCCAGCGCCGAGGACAGTTCGAGGATGCGGTAACCCCCCAGCTGATCGGCGCGGTCCGCGACCAGCCCGGCCCAGGTGTCGCCGATCACCTCGCCCTCCTCCCCGAGCGTGCAGGTCACGACCGTGACCTCGGCACCCGCTGCGGCGTAGCGGGCGATGGTTCCGCCCATGGTGAGGGTTTCGTCGTCGGGATGGGCGTGCACGACGAGCAGTCGCGCGTCCCCAGCGTTCGTCGTCATCAGTTCAGTTCCTCGACCACTCCGCGACATCACTGAAGATGCCGACTCCCGTCGCCCCGGTCAGCGACACACCATCCACGTCCGGACCCGCGGCGACGACGGTGGTGTCCTGCAGGACCGGAAGCACCGTCGCCAACTCCCACAGTCGGGGTTCGGCCTGCGCGATCAGCTGCCCGACATCGCCGATCCCGCGCAGCGCGTCGTCGATCCCCTGCTGCAGGGTCGGGTCACACAGTCCCGAGACGTTGCTCGGTGCAGCGGGATTCGGCTCGGTGTTCTCGTCCGTCGGCTCGGCGTCCTCGTCGGTCGCCGACCCGTCGGGGTCGGGGTGACCCGTCGCTGTCGGTGCGGGCACGTCGTCGGTTTCCGCCAGCGGCTCCGGCACCGGACCGGCGGGCAGCGGGCAGCCGTACCGGGACGCCAGCGCCGTCGCCGGGTCCGACCCGGCCCTGGTCCAGCCGACCACCGCGTCCACCCGGCCGTCGATCAGCGCCCGACCGTACAGCTCCTCCGCACGCATCGTCGTCACGGTCACCGTGGCTCCGGCACCGCGCCACTGATCGGCCGCCGTGTTCGCGACCGCGATCGCGGTGTCGTCACCCGCCGTGGCCCCGATCGTCAGGGTCATCGGGGCGCCGTCGCGCACGAGCTGCCACGCCCCGTCCGGGTCCGTCGGATCCACCGGCTCGTGCAGCCACCCGGATTCCGCGAGCAAACCGAGCGCCTGCTCGCGTCCCAGCGGCGGCGGCGCCGTCGGGGCGTAGCCGGGCGCGGACGGCGCAAGCACCTGGGCCCGCGCCACGCTCGCGTTCGCGCCCGTCGGGGTGCCGACGGCGGCGAGCAGGTCGGGGTCGACCAGGCCGAAGAGCCCGCGCCGCACCCGCTGGTCGGACACCGTCGGGGTGCGGCCGTTGAGGGTCACGTCCAGCACCCGCGGCTGCGGCGTCGTGCCGGACCGGACGCCGGGGACCGCACCGAGCTGCGCCTGCAGCGTGCCCGCGCCCCGAACCTGGACGACCTGCGCGTCACCGGAGCGGATCGAGTCGGTGAGCTGCGCGTTGGACCCACCCCGCCGCAGCAGGACCTGGTCGGCGACGGCCGGGCGACCCCAGAACCGGTCGTTGCGTTCGAGGAGAATCTCGTCGCGACCCCGGTCAACGCTCTTGATGTGGAACTGTGCGCCGGACACCGGGATGTTCTCGGCCAGCCCGCGCGCGAAGCCGCCGGGGGTGTCCTTGACCAGATGCGACGGCAGCAGGTCGGTGAACAGCTCACGCCACGCCGGATAGGGGGCGCGCATCGTGACCGTGACCGTCTTGCCGCCCGCCGACGAGGCGACGTCGTCGATCAGCGCGTAGCCCGCGGGGTCGACGACGCCCGGCTCGCTGATCATCTGCTGCCACAGGTAGCGGAAGTCCTCGGCCGCGATCGGTGCGCTGTCCGACCACTGTGCCTCGTTGCGGAGCTGGTAGGTGACCGTGAACGGGGCCTGCGCGGTGACGTCCGCCGACACCAGCAGCGACTCGTCCGGCGCCCAGTCGGTGCCCCCCGGCACGGTGGCGCTCGGGACCGGCCGGAACGGGCTCGGCAGCACCATCGACGTGACCGCGGCGTTCACCGGGGACTGGTCGGAGAGCAGGTGCGGGTTGAAGCCCTGACCGATCTCGTCGATCGCGACAACGACGGTGTTCTTCGTCGGGACCGTCGTGGTGGGTTTCGGGCTGTCCGTGCTCTCCACCGGCGGCGGCGGATTCGCGGTGCAGCCGGCGAGCACGAGCCCCGCGGCCAGCACGGTCGCGATCGGCAGAATCCCTCGCACTCACCCGTCCCTTCGGTCTGCGGCTACGCCGACCGTGGGGGGGGGGGGGACCGAACGGGGGGGGGAGCAAAAAAGAGGGGGGGAAGGGAAAGCCCCACGAGGGAGTT
>NZ_JBHXNU010000001.1:360809-367785 GCF_042719255.1 Rhodococcus sp. NPDC058532 | reverse complement strand
CACGGACAATCCGGCCGGGATCGGAATAGTCCATCGCGCCCAATCTTCTTTTTTGCGTGCGCCTCCGCACCCTGTGCGGGGGGCGCACCCCGATCGGGGTGCACATCACGCACGGGCGCGTCAGCGCACCTTACAGCGCGGCCTTGTCACGGGACTTCGCGCGCGACCGCTCACGGGCCCGGTCGGTCTGCGACAGGTGCACCTTGCGGACGCGGATCGCCTCCGGGGTGACCTCGACGCACTCGTCGCCCGCGCAGAACTCCATCGCACCCTCGAGGGTCAGCTCGATCGGCTTCGCGAGCGTCTCGGTGGCGTCGGCGGTCGCCGAGCGCATGTTGGTGAGCTTCTTTTCCTTGGTGACGTTGATGTCGAGATCCTCGGCACGCGGGTTGATGCCGACGACCATGCCCTCGTACGTGTCCGCACCCGGCTCGACGAAGAAGGTGCCGCGGTCGGAGAGCTGGATCATCGCGAACGGGGTCACCGAGCCGGTGCGGTCGGAGACCAGCGAGCCGGTGTGCCGGGCCCGGATCTCGCCCGCCCACGGGCCGTAACCGTGCGAGACGGCGTTGGCGATGCCGGTGCCGCGGGTCTCGGTGAGGAAGTCGGTGCGGAACCCGATCAGACCACGCGACGGGACGATGAACTCCATGCGGACCCAGCCGGTGCCATGGTTGGTCATCTGGACCATCTTGCCCTTGCGGTTCGCGAGCAGCTGCGTGATCGACCCGAGGTGCTCCTCGGGGGTGTCGATGGTCAGCTCCTCGAACGGCTCGTGCACCTTGCCGTCGACCTGCCGGGTGACGACCTGCGGCTTGCCGACGGTCAGCTCGAAGCCCTCGCGGCGCATCTGCTCGACGAGGATGGCCAGCGCCAGCTCGCCGCGGCCCTGCACCTCCCACGCGTCCGGGCGGCCGATGTCGAGGACGCGCAGCGACACGTTGCCGATCAGCTCGGAGTCGAGGCGGGACTTGACCATGCGGGCGGTGAGCTTGTGACCCTTCACCCGGCCGACCAGCGGCGAGGTGTTGGTGCCGATGACGACGGAGATCGCGGGCTCGTCGACGCTGATGGTCGGCAGCGCGACCGGGTTCTCGGTGTCGGCGAGGGTGTCGCCGATCATGATCTCGGGGATGCCCGCGACGGCGACGATGTCACCGGCGACCGCGACCTCGCCCGGCTCCCGGCTGACGCCGACCGTCTTCAGCAGTTCGGTGATCTTGACGGTCTTGACGCCGTCGGCGTGCATCCACGCGACCTGCTGGCCCTTGCGGAGCTCGCCGTTGTGGATGCGGACCAGCGCGAGCCGGCCAAGGAAGTCGGAGGCGTCGAGGTTGGTGACGTGCGCCTGCAGCGGTGCGGCGGCGTCGCCCTTCGGCGCGGGGACGTGCTCCATCAGAACGTCGAACAGGACGTCGAGGTTCTCGGTGTCGGGGGCCTGGCCGTTCTCCGGCTGATTCATCGACGCCTTGCCCTCGCGGCCCGATGCGTACAGGACCGGCAGGTCCAGCAGCGCCTCGGCGGCCGCGGCGGCCTCGTCGTCGAGGTCGGAGGCCAGGTCGAGGAGCAGGTCCTGCGCCTCGGTGACGACCTCCTCGATCCGGGCGTCCGGGCGGTCGGTCTTGTTCACCACGATGATGACCGGCAGCGACGCGGACAGCGCCTTGCGCAGCACGAAGCGGGTCTGCGGCAGCGGGCCCTCGGACGCGTCGACGAGCAGCACGACGCCGTCGACCATGGACAGACCGCGCTCGACCTCGCCGCCGAAGTCGGCGTGGCCGGGGGTGTCGATGACGTTGATGACGGTGACGGTGCCGTCCTGGTTGTGGCGGTGCACGGCGGTGTTCTTCGCGAGGATGGTGATGCCCTTCTCGCGTTCGAGGTCACCGGAGTCCATCACCCGGTCGACGAGTTCGGCGCGCTCGGCGAAGGCGCCGGACTGCCGAAGCATCGCGTCGACGAGGGTGGTCTTGCCGTGGTCGACGTGTGCGACGATCGCGACATTGCGGAAAGTGGTGGTGCTCACGCGGGGCGTTCTCCTGCTGCTGACGGGGCCACACGAAGTTTGTGTCGCACGGCTTCTGGCTGCCGCTACGCGCATGCGTGATTCCCATTCGCGACCCCCGCGGCACCAGCGTCACTGAAGACGTCACGACGGTGCACCTGTGCAGGGATTGCGGCCAGCGAACACAGTACCCGCCTCCGCCGAATTTCCCCACATCGCGGCCGGCCATCAACGGCCCTGACCTGCGGATAGTGATCTGCACCACTGGCCGGATTCGGGCCCGAAATGAGGGCACGCTAACCTCGAGCCGGATGCGTCAGTCGAAGCGGGGGTCCGGGACAGCGATGGGCAAGGTCAAGGCAAAGAAGGTGTCGGGCCTGAAGCCGAAGAAGAAGTGCTGCCGCAGCAAGACTCGCTGCATCACCTGCCCGGTCGTGATCATGCGGATGCGGAAGCTCGAGGACGCGGGCGTCACCGGGAAGGACCTGAAGAAGGGCCTCAAGAAGGCTCGGGCCGCCTGACCGCGGCGCCGGCCCCAAGCAGCGCACACAGATCGGGGAGCCAGGCGCGGTCGTTCGGAACCCAATCGACCCGCACGACGTCGGCGGCGTCGACCCAGGCGAGCGCCGCATGCTCGAGCGCGACCGGAACCCCCGACACCAGTTCCGCGCGGTAGGCCCGCAGCACCATCCCGTTCGGCAGCGGCACGTCGACGCCGACCCGCGGCCCGACCACCGCCTCGATGCCGAGTTCCTCCCGCAGTTCCCGACGCAGCCCCTCCGCCGGGGTCTCGCCCGGTTCGACCTTCCCGCCGGGCAGCTCCCACCGACCCGCCAGGTCCGGCGGCGCCTGCCGCTGCGCGATCAGCAGTCGGCCACCGTCAATCACCGCGGCCGCCGCGACCTCGCGTTGACCACTGTCGCCGGGACCCGTCTGCATGGGACCATCATGACCATGGCCGAGTTGCTGACCGACGCCGAGGTCACCGCCGCGCTCACCGACCTGCCCCGGTGGCAGCGCGACGGCGCCGCGATTGTCCGGACCGTCGAACTGCCCACCTTCCCGGACGCGATCACCCTGGTCGACCGCGTCGCCGAGGCCGCAGAGGCCCGCAATCACCATCCCGACATCGACATCCGCTGGCGAACGGTCACGTTCACCTGCGCCACCCATTCGGCGGGTGGGCTCACGATGCTGGACGTGGAACTCGCCGGGGAGATCGATCGGCTGTCGGGGTCGGTGTGACCCGGCCAGCGCGGATCACCCACAGGTAGAGGGCGAAGACGCCGAGCACGTTCACCGCGCCGAGCCAGGCCAGCATCCCCGGACGGGAGATCAGCCAGATCGAGTCCTGGAAGAAGCTGAGCACCCACGGAACGCCGATCAGCGTGGTGGCAATCCAGTAGCCGGCCAGCACCTTCGCCCCGGTCCGCCCGGCGAACGGCCCGTGCACCAGCCAGATCGCGGTCGGGATCAGCCACACCCAGTGGTGGGACCACGAGATCGGCGACAGCAGCAGCCCGAAGAGCTGGACGAGCACCAGCGTCCCAAGGAGGTCATCGCTGCCGAGTGCCCGCCACGCAAACCAGGCCGCGACCGCGACGACCAGCAGCGCGAGGATCAACACCAGCCCGGTTCCGACGTCGTACCCGGCGACGCGGCTGAGCGCGCCGCGCAGCGACTGATTCCACACCGACCCGACGGGCCCGATCCGGGACGCATCGCCGAGCAGATGCTCGAAGTAGGTGCGGGCCTCCGGTCCGGCGAGCAGGTAACTCAGCGCCACCGTGCCCGCGAAGGCGACGGCCGAGAACACCGCGGCCCGCCAGCGGCGCCGCAGCACGAAGTAGAGGCCGGTGACCGCGGGCGTCAGCTTGATGCCCGCGGCGAGCCCGACCAGGCCGCCCGCCACCCACCAGCGGGCGGACCGGACCGCGACCATCGCGCCGAGCGCGAGGAAGACGTTCACCTGGCCGTAGTCGAGGGTGGTCCGCACCGGCTCGGACCAGAGCCCGACGGCAGTCCACACCAGCGCGACCGAGGCCCAGCGGGCATCGAGCCCCCGGGTCAGGGTCGAGCACCGACCGAGCAGCAGTTCGATGCTCATCCGGATCAGCAGCAGCAGCGCGCCGATCGTCGCGAGCTGCCAGGCCACCCCGACGGCATCGAACGGCAGGTAGTGCAGCGGGAAGAAGACGAGGGCCGCGAACGGCGGGTAGGTGAACGGCAGCGGGAAGTCGGGGGTCAGCTCCGAGTAGGTGAAGTCGTAGAGGTCACCGCGCAGCAACGCCGCCGACCCGTCCACGTACACCCGCAGGTCGACCAGGTTCATCCCGTTCGGGCTGAGGAAGGTCCAGGACATGCGGACCGCGACGGAGAGAAGAAGGATCAGCGGCGCGACCCGCAGGATCCGCTCGACCCTTGGGCCCGTGCGGAGTGCGCGGACCGCGGGTGCTGGGGTCGTCTCGGACACAGTGTTCGTGTTCTCCCGGGAAGGTGGTGTGCCAGCGGGTCGGGCTCCGCGCGGTCGTCGGCGAGCCTACGGCAGCCGGGTGCGACGCCGGGTAGGGGCGATCACCTCGCATAACAGTTGCATCAACAACCACACTGTGCACTTGAGTAACACGCTAGGGTTCGGGTTGTCAGCATCGCCACACCGCGATGTCAGCACCGCCACATCACGCTGTGATTAACTGCCGCGGGAGTACCGCCCGTTGCCAACCGGCCGGGCCGGGCCTTCCAAACGCTGTACAACAACAGAGGCCCTGCATAGAGTGACCCCTCGACACCGAGGGGCCTGCCTGGCCAGTCGCCGTCCAGGAACGGCGACGCTTGACAACAAGGATGGGGACACCGTGCTTCGTACGCGAGGAACGCGCATTTCGATCATCGCGCTGGCGATTACCGCCGCTGCCGTCGCGCTACCGGCGACCGCCTCCGCCGAACCCGCGGTTCCCCAGATCCCCGCCGGCCTCGACATCGAGGCGCTCGCCTCGCTCGCGCCCGCGATCGTCGGTGCCGCTGCCGGACCGATCGAGCTCGGCGTGACCGACATCGCGAACCCGCAGGCCGACCTGCTCGCGCAGGCGAAGGCACTGCTCGATGCGTCCAACCTGCCGCCGGAGACGAAGGCCACCCTCGAGAAGGTCATCACCTTCCTCGACGGCAGCGGCGGCGGCGGCCCGGAGCTGCCCCCGTCGGATGGCCCGATCATCTCCCAGTTCCTGTACCCGACCCTCGGCAAGGACTGCATCGGCGGCACGTCCGATTCGGTCGGCGCCGCGCTCGCCGTTCCCGGCCCCGCGCACCTGCCGCCGCCGGGACCGAAGGCGGGCGAGGCTGGCTTCGTGTTCACCGCGCTCGGCACCAGCAAGGCCACCGCCGAGCAGCCGACCCCGCTCGTCGTGGACTGGGTCAACATCGACCACCCGAAGACCGGCCGCGCCACGCTGACGACCGCGTCGAAGATCAACCCGGACGGCCCCGCGACGCTCTCCGCGATCGCCGAGACCGGCCAGGGCCGCGTGCTCGCCGTCATCTCCGGCGGCCTCACCACCGAGGTTGAGGGCGCAGCCCCCGCCACCTGCACCTTCCTCCCGACCGTCGGGACGGTCTACGTCCCCTGACGCGGACGACCACAGCATCGGAAGGGCCCTCGCCGCGGCGAGGGCCCTTCCGCGTTCCCGGGCTGCCGTGGTAGACCGGGGAATGGCCTCCGCACGCCGGAATTCGATCAGATCCGTTCGATCCCGTCGGTCGATCCTCTCGATTCGCTCGGAGGGGTCGATCCTGTCCATCGGGTCCGCCTATTCGATTCTCTCGATCGGCAGCGTCGGCTCGATCCTCTCGATAGGCTCCATCGGGTCCGCGGGGTCCGCGCTGTCCTCCGGATCGTTCGGCAGCCTCGGCTCCGCACTGTCCGGATTGTCCCGTTGGTCGGTTCTGTCGTGGCGCGCCGACGGCGGCGAACCCGGCGACCGGCCGCTGCACGTGCTGGCCGAGGAGCCCGACCTGTCCCGGTCACCGCTGGCACACAACCAGACCTGACCCGCCGCGCGCGGCGTCAGTCGACACCCATGGAGGACCTGTGACCCGATCCGCCGACGCCACCACCACCACCGCGCCGGGCAGCAACCGCTGGACGCGTGCGGAGTTGGAGACGGCGTTCGCCGGCTACCAGCGCACGGTCGAGGAGGCGAAGCGGACCGGCGACTGGAACCTCTTCGCCGACATGTTCACCGAGGACGCGTCCTACATCGAGCACGCGTACGGCACGTTCGCCGGACGCGAGGAGATCCGCCCGTGGATCGTCCGGACGATGAACAGCTTCCCCGGCAACCACATGACGTCCTTCCCCGCGCTCTGGTACACCATCGACGAGGACCGTGGCTGGGTGATCTGTGAGATCGACAATCCGATGTGCGACCCCGGCGACGGCTCCGTGCACGGGGCCTCCAACCTGACGATCCTGCACTACGCGGGCGACGGGCTGTGGTCCTGCGAGGAGGACGTCTACAACCCGATGGGGTTCCTGAAGATGGCCAAAAAGTGGTGCCGCGCCGCCGAATCCGCGAACGCGCTGCCCGACGAAGCCAGGGAGTGGCTGGCGAAGTTCGGCGGCTGATCCCGGCTCCCCGATCCGGGTCGTCGGCGACGACACTTCTGCCCGGTACGTCGTCCACCGCCGCTCGGCGCGCTGCCGGGGCTACGCTCGACCCATGAAAACCGCAGCTGCCGTGCTCGCCGCCTCGGCCATCTCGCTCGCCCTGGTCGGATGCACGTCGAGCAACGACGACGAGTCCACCACGACGACCACCACCGGCAATGCACTCGACCGCGGCTCGGGGGGCGGCTCCCCCGCCGGCCAAGACGCACAAGGGGTCGTCTCCCCCCCGCCAAAAGCCACCCAGGAAGCGGTCTCCCCCCCGCAACCCCCCCCCAGAAACCCCCTCGAACATGCCCACCAGGGAA
>NZ_JBHXNU010000001.1:245198-360799 GCF_042719255.1 Rhodococcus sp. NPDC058532 | reverse complement strand
CTTTTTGTTTCCTGGGGTGGGGTGCTTTGAGAGAAACGGGAAGGGTCCCACCAAGCAAACCCCCCCTGAAAGGCCCCTTGCCTTTTCTTTGTCCCCCTCCCCCCCCCCCCCCGAGGCCGCACAGGGTGCCGTCTCCTCCGCGCAGAGCGCCGCGCAGGGCGCGGTCTCCTCCGCGCAGTCCGCCGCGAGCAGCCTCGCGGACCGTGCCACCGGGGCCGTCGACGCCATCCAGGCAGGCACCTTCACCGCCGCGTTCCGGGCGGGCTACCCGGAACTCGCCGAGGGCCGCGACGACGCCGCCATCGAGGACATCTACGCGCAGACCTGCGCCGCGATCGATCAGAACATCGACGAGTCGACGGTCATTGCCGAACTTGAGGTCCGCGCGGGCAACAACGGCACGCTCGCCACCGAGCAGCAGGCCAAGCAGATCTACAACATCGCCAAGCCGCTGTGCTAGCGAACCGGTGACCGCGGCCTGACGGGTCCGCCAAGCAGGCCCGTCAGGCCAGCGACCATTGGCCGTAGTCGGCCCGGAGGATCGAGTTCAGGTCGACACCGACGCCGCCGACGGCGCGCTTGTCGATCTCGAACTGGTGCAGGTGCGCCTCCGGGTGCACGTACCCCTCGGGTGTCCCCCAGTCGTGCTGCCAGAAGTACGCGCCAACGCCGGCGTCGAGGAGACGGTCGATCGTGCCGGAGTTCGCGTAGACGCCGGTGTTCTCCTGCCCGACGACCGCTTCCCATCCCCGCAGGTACGGAATGATCTGGGTGGTGATCTCCTGCGCGGTCGGGTTGTCGTCGATCGACGCGTAGATCGGCCTGCCCTCCGGTCCGCCGGCGGCGCGGTGCAATTCCAGGCCCCGCTCGGCGTGCCGGGTGCCCGCGTCGAGCCCGCCCCGCCAGTCCGAGGTGGCGCCCTTGCCGAACTGGTAGCAGGAGACCACCTCGAGTCCCGCCGCGGTCAACGCCGACGCCTCGTCCGCCCGCATCGGCTTCCCGAGCATCCACTGCGCCTCCGGCCTGCGGTCGGAGACGTACCGGATCGCACCCGCGTGCCCGGCCGCGGAGATCGCGGCGGCGTCGGGAACCCCGCCGGAGTAGTCGATCAGCGTGCCACCGACCGGCGCCGCGGACGCCGCGAAGCTGCCCGCCCCGAGTGCCGCGGCACCGAGCGCGGCCGACCCGACCGCGGCGTACCGGAACAGTTCACGTCGGGTTACCTGCACGGTGCCTCATTTCGCCGGGGACGTTTGCAGAATTGCACCACACCACAGTGGTGCCTGCCAGTCGCACAAACCCCTTCCGGTCTCACCCGCACCACGACCGGCGCTGCCCTGCCCGGCGTCGGCGGTACGCTCGGGACATCACCGCCGGTCGGCGGCACCCGTCGATCACACGACCTCCCATCCGACCTCCCCGAGGAGCGCGAGGCGTCATGTCGAAAGAGACCTGGTGGGCGATCGCCCCCGAAAGCCCCTTCACGTTCGAGCAGCGCCCCAACGGCGACCTCGTCGTCGCGAACCGCGACGGCGCCGAGGAGCACGTGCTGCACGGGTACGAATGGATGCACATCACCCCCGACGACCCGCAACGAATCAAGGTGCACGGCGAGGGCCCGCCGCCGTTCGGACGCTGGGTGCGGCTCGACTAGCAAGTTCCGCGTTTCTGAGCAATCCCTAAGTACTGCTCACAACCCCGGCGGAACGCCGGACCCACCCCGTAGCCTCCCTGCGGGGGTCAGGGGAACGGCCGACCCGGTCGATCCCCCGGCGACAGGCGTCACACACGCCCGGAAGGGGAGGAACGACTTCACCATGACACTCATCGTGTTGGCAGGGATCACCGCACTGGTCTGGGTCTGGCCCGTCGTGGATGTCCATACCAGGGCGCCGTGGCAGGTCAGGGTGTTGCCGCGCACCGCGTGGCTCGCGGTGACGCTCCTGCTACCGGGTATCGGCGGCGCATTGTGGCTGCTCGTCGGCAGGCCGCGTCGTCCGATGCCGCTTCCCGAGCAGCACGTCCACCCGGCCGTCCACTTCGCCCGCGAACGCGAACGGGCCAGGGAGCAGGCGCTGCTCGACGAGGAGGACGAGTTCCGCCGTCGCTTCCGCGAGCGGGTCGCCGACCAACGTCAGGCCGGTCACGCGCACCGCCTCGAACTCGACGACGCCTGAACCGCGCGGTCAGCTCGTCGTCACATGCCAGACGAGGGCCGCGGCAAGGGCGCCGACCCCGTTCAGCGACCAGTGCAGCGCGATCGGTGCGAGCAGGCTGCCGCTGCGCCGCCGCAGCCAGGTGAACGCGACACCGGCCAGCGCCGTCGCGGCGACCGCCCCCGCGATGCCGAGCACCTGACCGACCAGTCCGCCACCGAGCACCCCGGACAGCCCCGCGTTGCCACTGGTCAACCCGAGCGACGACGCGATGTGCCAGAGCCCGAAGAGCAGTGAGCCCGCGGCGAACACCCCGCGGGCACCCCACAGCCGGTCCAGGGTCCCGTGCAGGACACCGCGGAACGCGAGCTCCTCGGGAATCACCGTCTGCAGCGGAATGATGATCATCGATGCGATCAACGCGCCGGACACCGTCGCGTACCGATTACTCAGGAAGAACTGCCGCGTGAGCGGCACCGCGATCGCGACCGCGACGACGCCGAGGACCAGTGCGACCGCTCCCACCGCGTAGAGGCTGCCCTTGCGCCAGTGCCGCGGCGACAGACCGAGCTCGGCCCAGCCGAGGCCGCGTCCACGCCCGAGGCCGAGCAGCACCGCGGCCGAGATCGGGACGGCGGCGATCGACGCCCACACCGTGGTGAAGTGCGCGATCAGGTTCGTGGCGACCAACACCACCACGACGATGGCCACGTCGAGATACGCATGGAACCTCGGTCGCGTGATCGCGGGGAGGCCAGGCCCTGCCGCGGCAGCTGTATCCGACACCGCACCGAGTGTACGGACCCCACGACGGGTGCCTGGGCCGTATGATCCCCGCCGTCGTCGGCGCCGGACGGCAGGTTTAGCCTGGTTCTCGACTTCACACGCCCATTCCCAGGAGAGATGATGGCCGACTTCCTCTACGAGGACCTGCTGCCGATCGGGGAAGATCCCACCGAGTACCGGCTGCTGACCACCGAGGGGGTGTCCACGGTCGAAGGACCGGACGGCCGCACCTTCCTGCAGGTCGAGCCCGAGGCGCTGCGGCTGCTCACCGAGACCGCGCTGCACGACATCTCCCACTACCTGCGCACCGACCACCTCACGCAGGTCGCAAGCATCCTCGACGACCCCGAGGCGTCGAACAACGACAAGTTCGTCGCGCTCGACCTGCTGAAGAACGCGAACATCGCCGCGGCCGGGGTGCTGCCGATGTGCCAGGACACCGGCACCGCGATCGTGATGGGCAAGCGCGGCCAGCACGTGCTGACGCCGGGCGACGACGACGAGGCGATCGCCCGCGGCGTGTACGACGCCTTCACCCGGCTGAACCTGCGCTACTCGCAGAACGCTCCCCTCACCATGTGGGACGAGAAGAACACCGGCAACAACCTGCCCGCGCAGATCGAGCTGTACGCGGACACCGCCAAGGGCCACGAGAACTCCTACAAGTTCCTGTTCATGGCCAAGGGCGGCGGATCGGCCAACAAGTCGTACCTGTACCAGGAGACCAAGGCCATCCTGAACCCGGACTCGATGATGCAGTTCCTCGAGGCCAAGATCCGCTCGCTCGGCACCGCCGCGTGCCCGCCGTACCACCTGGCGATCGTGGTCGGCGGCACCTCGGCCGAGTTCGCGCTCAAGACCGCGAAGTACGCGTCCGCGCACTACCTGGACGAGCTGCCCACCGAAGGCGCGATGACCGGCCGCGGCTTCCGCGACCACGAGCTGGAGAAGAAGGTCTTCGAGCTGACGCAGAAGATCGGCATCGGCGCGCAGTTCGGCGGCAAGTACTTCTGCCACGACGTCCGCGTCGTCCGCCTGCCGCGGCACGGCGCCTCGCTGCCCGTCGCGATCGCGGTGTCCTGCTCCGCGGACCGGCAGGCGAAGGCGAAGATCACCCCGGAGGGCGTGTTCCTCGAGCAGCTCGAGTTCAACCCGGGCCGGTTCCTGCCCGAGGTCACCGACTCCGAGCTGGACGCCGAGACGTCCGGCGTCTCGGGCACCGGCAAGGGTGCCGCGGTGAAGATCGACCTGACCCGCCCGATGCCGGAGATCCTCGCCGAACTGTCCAAGCACCCGGTCAAGACCCGGCTGTCGCTGACCGGTCCGCTGGTCGTGGCCCGCGACATCGCGCACGCGAAGATCAAGGAACGCCTCGACGCAGGCGAGGACATGCCGCAGTACCTCAAGGACCACCCGGTGTACTACGCCGGCCCGGCGAAGACCCCGGAGGGCATGGCGTCGGGTTCGTTCGGACCGACCACCGCGGGCCGGATGGATTCCTACGTCGAGCAGTTCCAGGCGGCGGGCGGCTCGATGGTGATGCTGGCGAAGGGCAACCGCTCCAAGCAGGTCACCGACGCGTGCGACGCGCACGGCGGCTTCTACCTCGGCTCGATCGGCGGTCCCGCGGCGCGGCTGGCACTGGACTGCATCAAAAACGTCGAGGTCATCGAGTACGAGGAGCTCGGCATGGAGGCGGTCTGGAAGATCGACGTCGTGGACTTCCCGGCGTTCATCGTCGTCGACGACAAGGGCAACGACTTCTTCGCGCACACCGGCGAGGTCACCCTCACGGTCGGGAAGCGTCCCGGCCTGTAAGGGCGGTGATGACTCAGGGCCCGGTGGGAGCGATCCCGCCGGGCCCTCGTCGTGTCACCGTTGCATCGTCACCAGGACTGCCCCGCGGGCTGCCGGACGGTGACGTTGAGCCGGTTCCACAGGTTGATCGTCGCGATCTCCAGCGTCAGCGCGGCCAGCTGCTGCTCGTCGAAGTGGTCGGCGGCGTCGTCCCACACCGGGTCCGGGACGGCGTCCGGCCGATCCGCGATCCGGGTGACGGCCTCGGTGAGGGCGAGCGCCGCCCGCTCGGGATCGCTGAAGTGCGACGACTCCCGCCATGCGGCGACCGCGAGCAGCCGGTCGGTGCTGTCCCCGTCGCGCAGCGCCTCCTTCGAGTGCATCTCGAGGCACACGCTGCAGCCGTTGATCTGGCTGGCCCGGATGTGCACCAGGTGCACGATGCTCGGGGGCAGGCCGCTGCCCGCGGTGCTGGCACTCACCGCTTGCAGCGCGGCGACCGCGCCGGGCAGGACCATCGCCGGGTTGTTCATGCGAGCCTTCATGGTGTGCTCCTTCATCGGTGCTTCGGACTGATCGGTGCTTCGGACTGATCGGTGTTCCGGTCGTTCGATGCTCGTGTTCGTCATCTCGTTGACGGATCGGGCGGGAAGAATGTGACAGCGTGAACGACGAACTTCTGGCACGGCAGTTCGAGGAGCACCGCGACCATTTGCGCGCGGTCGGCTACCGGATGCTCGGATCGACCAGCGAGGCCGACGACGCGGTGCAGGAGACGTGGCTGCGGCTGAGCCGCTCCGACGCCGCTGCCGTGCAGAATCTCGGGGGCTGGCTGACGACGGTGCTGAGCCGGGTCTGCCTGGACATGCTGCGGTCCCGCGGATCCCGTCCCGAGGTGCCGCTGGACGAGCCGTCCCCTCGGGCGGTGTCCGATCCACGGCCGGATCCGGCACCGGAGGACGAGGCCGTCCTCGTCGACGAGATCGGCATCGCGATGATGGTGGTGCTCGACACCCTTGCCCCAGCGGAACGGTTGACGTTCGTGCTGCACGACATGTTCGCGGTCCCGTTCGACGAGATCGCGCCGATCGTCGACCGGTCCCCCACCGCGACCCGACAGCTGGCCAGCCGGGCCCGTCGCCGGGTCCGCGGTGCGTCGGTCCCCGACCACGCCCGGCACCACCGGCGCCGGGTGGTCGACGCCTTCCTCGTCGCCGCCCGCGAGGGCCGCTTCGAGGACCTGCTCACGGTGCTCGACCCCGACGTGGTGCTGCGCGCCGACGGTGCCGCGGTCTCCTCGGCGACCGCGGCGCTCGCCTTCGGTGCGCCCGCGCTGGCGGCGCGGATGCACGGCGCCCCCGCGGTGGCGGAGGCGTTCCGTGGCCGCGCCACCGGCGCCCGGCTCGCCACCATCGGCGGCGACCTCGGTGCGGCATGGGCGCCCGGGGGCACGCCGCGGTCGGTGTTCACCTTCACGGTCGTCGGGGATCGGATCGTTGGGCTCGACGTGATCGCCGACCGGAGCGCGATCGCGGCGCTCGACCCGCAGCTGGTGTGACGGGTCGCGTCGCTGCGCCGGGAGGGTCGGCGCCCGGCCCTACACTCGCGCCATGACGATGAACGTGTCTCGCGCACAGGTTCTCTCGTACCGGTGGCGGGTCCACCAACTCGGCAGGGCCGTCGGCGACGCGGCCGGGCCCACCGACTGCGACGTCCTCGACATCGGCGTCCAGAACACCGGACCGGACGGCGCGGCCCTTGCGCTGCACCTGCGCGGCACCCCGCCGGACACGGCGGGCGACCTCGCCCTCGCCTGGACCATCCGCGGCGCACCGCACTGCTATCGCCGAGCCGACCTGCCCGCGGTTGCGGTGGCGACCGCACCGCTGTCGGAGTCGGACGCGGGCAAGCGCATCTTCGATGCGAACCGGCCGCTGAAGGCAGCCGGGATCCCCGCGCTCGACGCGCTGCGTGCCGTCGCGGCCGCGATGCGCGATATCGTCCGGGAACCGACCGTCAAGGGCGACATGTCGGGTGCGTTGTCCGAGCGGATGAGCGAGCCGTACCTGCGGTTCTGTCGGCCGTGCAACGCCACGCACCTGTACGAGATGCCGTTCCGGCTCGCCGCGCTGCACGCGGGCCTGGAACTGCGCCGGGGAACCTCACCGCCGATCCTCGAACGCATCCCCGGCTGGCGGCCGGCCCCGTACGACCGGCTCGCGACCGACGCCGACCCCCGGGTCGACGTGATCCGCGGATACCTGCGTTTCTTCGGCCCGACCGACCCGAAGACCGTCGCCTCCTACCTCGATGCGCCGGTCGCGGAGGTGAAGCGGAACTGGCCCACCGACATCGTCACCGTTGCGGTGGACGGTGTGTCCCGGTCGATCCTGGCCGACGATGCCGATGCACTGTTCGTCGCACCGGCCGACGGGTCGGTGCGGCTGCTCGGCCCGTTCGACCCGTACCTGCAGCTGAAGGACCGGGGCCTGCTCGTCCGCGACGAGACCCGACGGAAGGCGTTGTGGCCGACGCTGGGTCGGCCGGGGGCCGTCGCCGTCGGCGGCGAGGTGATCGGCGAGTGGCGGCCGCGGACGACGGGGCGGCGGCTGGCGGTGGAGGTGACGCGGTGGCCGACGGAGGGCGGGCCGTCCGCCGCGGCGGAGGCGGTCGAGGAGCAGGCCGCCGCGCTCGCCGCGTTCCGCGGGGTCGAGTTCGCTGGCGTCACCTGGCGGGGCTAGGCCGTGTTTCAGAAGTGGTTCCGCCGAGGGAATCGCTACTGGTCGGCGTGTCGTGGTCGGAGATGATCGCATAGACGTCGGTGTTCAGAGACCCATTCGTGTCGCACCATCGTCCGGTCTCGGCAGTGTGCGTCGTATCGTGCAGTGATGGATCGTCAGTTGCCCGAGGGATTGTCCTTGCTTGTCCGTACCGACTTTTCGGATGATGCCCTGTGGCGGGAGGTGTTGCGATCGACCGTCAACGAGGATGAGGACGAGGACGAGTACTACCCGCAATTCACCGTGGTCGATGATCCGCAGTTCGAGGGGTTGACCATCGGCGGGCTGTTGAAAGTGGCGCGGCCTGACCAGTCCTATGTTTTTGTGGCGGACAGTCGAACGATGACCGATCCAGAGCATCCGCTGCTGGTGGTGGACACGGGCAGGGAGTCGACGGGGCACGTTCGGGGTCAGAGTGTGCGGGTGACGCAGCCGGTGATCGAGGCTGTGGAGTCGAACCTGTCCATCGCGAACATGGACTTCGTCGACTTCGTTCAGGCCGCGGAAGCCGACGGCGTGTACCGCGGCGCGGATCTCCGGACGAAACAGCCCGAGGTGCAGAGCGTTGCGCTCTCGGTAGTGCGGGATGCTGTTGCCCGCCAGAGCGGCGATCCGCTCTTCGCGCGCCTTCTGCACGATATCGACTCCGGTGAAATCAGCGGGACGACAATCCCTGTCACTCTGGATTTCGATATGGACAAGTATCGGGAGAATACGCGCAAGCCAATCGATGTCGACGTGTGGCGAGCCGAGGGGAAGGAAGAGTTTCTTCAGGCGATCAGCGAGGTGCCACGTGCGTCGACCTTTCGGCTGACGGCGTACGGACGCTTCATCTGGGACGTCGTCGCCGCTCCGGCCACGCTGGAGCCGGTCGCTGCGTACAAGATGGTCAGGACGGTTGATTCCGAGTGAGCGCCGGTGGTTGGGCGGGTCTCGCCCAACCACCGGTCGTGTCGGTCAGGAGACGGCGAACTCACCGATGACAGTCGTACCGTCCGTGTCGTAGAGCGGGACCGTTCGCGCACCGGGATCGGTGGCCAGGGCCTGCTCGGGGGTTGCCGCGGGTCCGCCGAGTGCATCCTTATGGATGTACCCGATCTCGCCGTTCGAGCCGATCGCGGCGATCAGGTCGGGAAGGTCTGCGTCGGCATCGATTCCTTCGCCGGATCCGAACGACTGCCCCCGATTGTTGGTTCCGGTTTCGATGTCGATGGTCTCGGCGACCTGGGCGCGGGCACTGAGCGGTGCAGGAACGTCGAAGTACAGCGGGTCGGTCGGGAAGGTGACGTACTCCTTGTAGGTACTGACACCGTCCCACGCGGCGACGAATCCGTGGCTGTTGTACCACCCGGTTCCGCACACCGCGGTGGTGCCCACCATCATCTGGGGGGCGGGGCGGACGTTGTAGCGGTAGTCGATGGCCTGGCAGAGGGCGCCGCTCTTGAACAGCCGCGCTCGGGCGCCGAGTCCGGCGGGAGCGACGTCGTTACCGGCGACCGTCCACACCTTGGATTGGGCGACCAGGTTGGGGTCGTTGATGATCGTCGACTGGTGCAACAGCAGGTTCCCGTTGACCGGAAGCGTTGCTCCGACCCAGCCGCTGAGGGTGTCCGCCCCCGCAATGCCGGGAGCAGCGAGCAACGCTGCTCCGGCGACCGCGCCAGCAGCCAGTGCAGATTTCAGATTGCGTCGAGTCATGTTGAACTCCTTCATGGGTTGTGGTGGGTCCGGTGGAGCCGGCTACGTCGTGCTGACGGTGAATGCATCGCCGGTCATGATTCGGTTGAGCCGGTAGAACGAGGCCATGAGATCTCCCTGGGCGGAGTTTTCAGTCTTGGGTACCCAGGCGATACTCGATGTGGCGCCGCCTTCAGCTGTCGATGCGAAGGGGTACTCGTCGCACTCAGGATTGACCATGGTGGGGTCTGGCGGGCCCAGCGCTGACGTCCGCGCCGTACTGCATGCGGCTGCTCGGTTCGCGTCTCGGGTACCCGAATCGGTGCGGTGCAGCGGGCTACCCAGCTGTCCCCGTCCTGTCGCGGACTGATCTGCGGAGATGTTCGCTGCGATGTAGGGGTAGGCCGAGCTGTAGTAGGCGACGTTGGGGGTGTAGTCCGGGTTCACGCATCCGGTTCCGCCGTTGACCTCTTGTGCCTTGTCGCACCGCAGAGTTTGCGATGCGGCCTTGTAGGTCGGGCCCGGAGTGACCGGCTGCGCGGGTGTGTGCGACTGGTACGCGTACGTGAATTCGGTCCGATCGGTGTTGATCGTCGCCAGGGGGGCGAAGTACGGTTCCTGCACGATGTCGTTGCTCTGATCGGTCAGCGGCATGCTGAAGTTCAGGATCTCCTCGGAGACGGCGCCGGACGGGTGCGCGGCGACGCTGAAATCCAGGGTTCCCGGTACCGGCGTTCCCCACGTAGCGAGCGTCGAGACTTCCGCGACCACCATCGACCGTTGGAGGCCGTACTGGGAATTGATGTTCAGCTGGATGTAGACACTCCACACGCCGGTGATCACCTCGGGCGCACTGGGATTGGCCTTGGTGAACTGCTCGACCCGTTCCGTGTACGTCTCGCACGAGGTGTAGCGGTGACGGTCGCAGGGCGGCAAGATGCTCTGGATCTGCGCGCGCGCCTGCTCGTCGACCGGGGGACCGGGAACATGCCGCTCGTAGAGTGTCGGAGCATCCGGTGCTGTGGTGGTCGGCTGCGCGACGGCGATCCCACCGCCGGCCACCATCGCGGCGGTAAGCGCAAAAGCAGAGCCCCACCGCATCCACCAGCCGCCGCCGATTCGTCGCGTGCTCAAGTGCATCCTCCCCGCCTGAATCCGGACATACCTCACCAAGGAAGCTGGAACGACAGTGAGAGCGAGACGTTCTCGGTTCCACCGGCTCGCGCCCTCTGTGAGGTCACCGGTCACAAGCTGTGACCGGCCTGAGCTTCACCGAAAACCGCCCGATCTTCTCGAACTGGACATACGTGTCATGGTCACGTTCCGGTTGCGGTTTGTACCTCTCAGTAAGGAACCCGGTGGTCGGCGTCGACTGCATACAAGGCCTCGGCGGCGGGTGACGCCATTTGGTAGTGGTGGACGGCGGCGGTCCCGCGGATCAACCAACGGTGAAATCCCGCCGGTAACCGAACCTGCACCCTCAGCCATGTTTCACAGGCCCGGGATGCCGAGCCACAGGTTGATCGCCGCGATACAGATCGTGGCGGTGTAACGGACGGCGAGCTTGTCGTATCTCGTTGCCACACCACGGTTCTGCTTGAGCAGATTGATACCGCACTCGACCGCATGACGCTGCTTGTAGTGCTCGGTGTCGAACACCGGGGGCCGGCCACCAGCCGAACCCTTGCGCTTTCGGTTCGCGGCCTGATCCGACTTGACCGGGATCGTCGCCCGGATACCCCGCTTGCGGAGATACTCGCGATTGGCGACACTGCTGTACGCCTTGTCCGCCAACACCGACCGCGGGCGGCACCGCGGCCTGCCCGGCCCGATCCGCGGCACCCGAATCCCCTCGAGCACGGTGACGAACTGCGGACTGTCACCGCACTGGCCTGCGGTAACGACGATCGACAGCGGTTTACGGCCCTGCTCGCACGCCAGATGGGTCTTCGTGGTCCAGCCACCGCGGGAGCGCCCCAACACGTGGTCGACGGGTTCAGTCTCTACGCCGCCGGGCGGCTCGACCTGCCCGCCGCCGTCCTTGCGGGCACCGGCCGCGTGCTGGTGCGCTCGGGCGATGGTCGAGTCGACGCTGACATCCCACACGATCTGGCCGGCGGCGTCGGCGAGGGCCTGCAACCGGGTGAGGATCGACGCCCACACCCCGGCGCGTTGCCAGCGGCGGAACAGTCCGTAGATCGTCTGCCACGGCCCGTACTGGGCCGGGACGTCCCGCCACGGGGCACCGGTGCGGATCCGCCACCGGATCCCGTCGATGAGCTGGCGTTTCGTCCACTTCGGCGGTCGGCCCGCCTTCTTCCCTCGAGGCAGCATCGGACCCAGCAACGCCCACTGTGCGTCGGTCAGGTCCGCTCGCCCCGGCACCGCTACGCTGGGCACGAGGTCTCCGGTATTCAGGTTCTTCTTGGTCGAACAACCCTCTACCGGAGACCTCGCTCATTCAGTTGCCACGACACGCCTGCCTGAGTGTGATTCCCGCCGGTGCACCCACTTTCGAAACACTGCCTAGGGCGGCCGGACGCACCCCGCGGACAACGCGAGGCCCGGCGGAACACTGGGTTCCGCCGGGCCCCGGCAGGTTTCGGGTGTGCCCGAACGATTACGGTCCGACGGCAAGCAGGTTCGCCAGGTCGGTCGCGGGCTTCTCACCGACGTAGGGCACGAGCGCATCGAAAATAAGGGTCGACATGTCGGGACTCCGTTCGTTTGGTGCAGACGCCGGTTCCGTCCGGCACCGGTCACAGTAGCGGGCCGGCGACGAGTTCGCCACGACTCACCCCCGATCAGGGCGTATCCCGGTCCCGACCCGCGCCGAGGCGGCGCACCGCGTACCTGAGCAGATCGACGTACCCGTCGAGGTCGGGCAGTACCGCGGGTGAGGTGACGACCGAGATCGTGACCCGACCCCCCATCCCGTGCACGCCGTGCGTGAGGCCCATGAACTGCGACAGCGCAGGGAATCCCGCGGTGAACCGCACCCGGCCGCCGCCGAGGGTGAGGTCGTCGGGGCCGCGGTCCACGCTGGAGACCACGGTGTTGCCGGTGACCTCGTCCGGCACCGCGGTGAAGTCGAAATGCTCGACGCCGTGGCGCAGCAGCGGCGCGGGCACGGCGGCCAGCACCCGGTCCTCCGCCGCACCGGACGGGTGGTCGGCGCGCAGCCGCCTGCGCCGGAGCGACTCGGCGATCGCGGCCGCCCGCTCCGCCGGATCCTCGATCCGTGGGTGCAGGTCCACCGCCACGTTGCGGAAGTGGTTGCGGGACACCGGCCGCCCCGGCTTCGCGACGGTGACCTCGGCGGCGAGGCAGGCGGCCGGGTCGGCGCCCCGCCCGCGCAGGTACCGGGTCAGTGCCATCGAGATCGCGGTCATCGCGCCGACCGTGACGGTGCTCCCCGCGCCGCGCAGGGTGTCCGCATCGACGACCACCGTCGCGATGGCGCGGCGGCCGTCCGGCGCGGCGTTCGTGAGCAGCTTCGGCAGGCTCGGCGGGGCCGCGGGGATCACCCCCGCCGCGGTGTCCCGGACCAGCCGCTGATGCCCGAGATAGGCGGGGCGGGCCCGCACCAGCATCTGCCCGACCTGGATCGGGAGCCGGACCGCGGCGGCGGCGACGGCCTGCGCGGGTCGCCAGGGCGCGGCGGCGGCGGGTGGGGCGGGCGGGACGGGCGCGAACAGGTCGCGGGCGATCGCCGAGGCCCGGCGCCCGTCCCCGAGTGCGTGCGCGACCTGCAGCACCGCGACCACCGCGTCCCCGGAGCCGCATTCCGGCGCCCCCGCCACGGGGCCGAAAAGGTGGAGCCGCCAAGGCGATTGGGTCGCGTCGAGCCGGTCGGTGAGCAGCGCCGCGACGGCCTCCCGGCAGCCGCCCCACGACATCGGTCCGGCGTGCAGCCGGATCGGGGCGGCGGCGGGGTCCATCGGCACCCAGTGCGGCAGGTCCATCCCGCCCGGCACCTCCCGCACCCGGATCCGCAGGTCCGCGACCGCGCACGCGCGGACCCGCAGCTGCTCGCCGATCACCGCGAGCGGGTGCGGGGTCGCGGCGAAGCAGTAGAGCAGGAACTGATCGGTGGGTATCCGCCGGGAAATCCAATACGACTGCGCATCCTGGGCGCTCATCCGCGGCACCGGCCGACGATAGCAGCGGCGGCCGGCCCGAATCGGACCGACCGCCGCGGCGCGGAAACCGGCGTCAGACCGTGGCGGCCAACCGGTTCGCGAGCAGGGTGGTGAACCGGGCCGGGTCGGCGAGTTCGCCGCCCTCGGCCAGCAGCGCCATGCCGTAGAGCAGTTCCGCGGTCTCCGCTGCCGCGGAATCTTCGGGCCGCTCGGCGCGGGCGGTCCGCAGCGCCTGCACCAGCGGATGATCCGGGTTGAGCTCGAGGATCCGCTTGGTCGCCGGGACGGGCTGGCCGGACGCCCGGTACATCCGCTCCAGCGCTGGGGACATGGAGAAGTCGTCGCCGACGATGCAGGCCGGGGAGGTGGTCAGGCGAGTCGACAACCGCACCGACTTGACGTGGTCGCCGAGGGTGTCGGTGAGCCAGGTCAGCAGGTCCGCGAAGTCCTTCTCGCGCTCCTCCCGCGCGGAGTCGTCCGCACCATCAGCCTCGGCGTCGAGATCGACCTCGCCCTTGGCGACGGACTGGAAGGTCAGGCCCTCGAACTCCGGCACCTGCGAGGCCCACACCTCGTCCACCGGATCGGTGAGCAGCAGCACCTCGAGGCCCTTCGCCTTGAAGGCCTCCAGGTGCGGCGAGTTCTCCAGCAGCTGACGCGACTCGCCTGCCGCGAAGTAGATCTGCTTCTGCCCGTCCTTCATCCGCCCGACGTACTCCGCGAGCGTGGTCTGCGCGTCCTCGCACGCGGTCGACGCGAACGACGAGATCTGCAGCAGCACATCACGATTGTCCGCGTCGGCGACCAGGCCCTCCTTCAGCGCCCTGCCGAACTCCGACCACAGGGTGCGGTAGTCGTCGGGCCGGGTTGCCTGGATCTCCCGGATCGTGGTGAGTACCTTCTTGGTGAGGCGCCGTCGGATCGCCCGAATCTGCCTGTCCTGCTGCAGGATCTCCCGCGAGACGTTGAGCGAGAGATCCTGCGCGTCGACGACACCCTTGACGAATCGCAGATACTCGGGAAGCAGTTCGTCGGCGTCGTCCATGATGAACACCCGCTTGACGTACAGCTGCACGCCGGTCTTGCCGTCCCGCATGAACAGGTCGAACGGCGCGTGCTTCGGGATGAACAGCAGCGCCTGGTACTCGAAGGTGCCCTCCGCCTTCATCGGAATCGTCTCGAGCGGGTCGTCCCAGGCGTGCGCGATGTGCCGGTAGAACTCGGTGTACTCCTCGTCGGACACCTCGTCCTTCGACTTCGCCCACAGCGCCTTCTGCGAGTTCAGCGTCTGGGTCTCGATCTCGACCCGCTCCGGCTCACCACCCTCGGCGGGGGTGCGGCGTTCGACGTCCATCCGGATCGGCCAGGCGATGAAGTCGGAGTACCGCTTGACCAGTTCCTTGATCTTCCACTCCGCGGTGTAGTCGTGGAGCTGATCCTCGGTATCGGCGGGCTTGAGGTGCAGGATCACCGAGGTTCCCTGCTGCGCGTCGTCGACGGCCTCGATCGTGTAGGTCGCCTCGCCGCTCGACTCCCAGCGGGTGCCCGTCGCCTCGCCCGCCTTGCGGGTCAGCAGGGCCACCCGGTCGGCGACCATGAACGTCGAGTAGAAGCCGATGCCGAACTGGCCGATCAGCTCTTCGCTGGCGGCCGCGTCCTTCGCCTCCTTCAGCTTCCGCCGCAGCTCGGCGGTGCCGGAGCGGGCGAGGGTGCCGATCAGGTCGACCACCTCGTCGCGGGACATGCCGATGCCGTTGTCCCGGATCGTCAGGATGCGCGCATCCGTGTCGACGGCGATCTCGATGTGCAGGTCGGCGGTGTCGGCGTCCAGGTCCTTGTCCTGGAACGCCGCCAGCCGCAGCTTGTCCAACGCATCCGACGCGTTGGACACGAGCTCCCGCAGGAAGGAGTCCTTGTTCGAGTAGATGGAGTGGACCATCAGGTCCAGCAGCTGGCGGGTCTCCGCCTGAAACTCCAGTTGTTCACGTTCCCCGGTGTGCGCGTTCAATCCGATTCCCTTCGACAGCGGACGGGCACAAGTCGACCGAATTTTACGCCTGCGACCAGCGCGGCAGACCTACCGGCCGGTAGTGCAATCGGCGCGGCGGGGCCATTGCCTCGCGCCGGGCCACGGAGGAAGGTGAAGAACGGAGACACGAGCAGTCCCGGGGGGGTGGGGAATCAGGGGAGCCGGTGGCGCCGCCGGGGTGCCGCCTCGACCGGAAGGGGTAGGCCGTGTACGCACGTTCCACCACGATTCAGGCGCACCCGTCGTTCATCGACGCGGGCATCAAACACATGAGTGACACGGTCATGCCCGCTCTCGCGGACTACGAGGGGTGCGCGGGCCTGTCCCTGCTCGTCGACCGCGAGTCCGGCCGGTGCATCGCGACCAGCTCCTGGATGGACGAGGACGCCCTCCGCGGCAGTGAAGGTCCGGTCCGGGAGCTGCGGGACCGCGCGACCGAGATGTTCCACGGCACCGCGACCGTCGAGCGCTGGGACATCGCGGCACTGCACCGCGACCACCACTCGGACCGCGGATCCTGCGTCCGCGTGACCTGGCTCAAGCTGGAGCCGGGGCACATGTCGCGGGCCGTCGACGTGTTCCGGCTGACCGCCCTGCCGCGCATGGAGGAACTCGACGGGTTCTGCAGCGCCAGCATGATGGTCGACCACGCCGCAGGCCGCGCGGTGGTGTCGGTGACCTGGGACAGCCGCGCAACGTTCGAGCGCAATCAGGAGACCGCGGACGAGATGCGCGCCGCCGTGACCCGGGAGATGGGTGCCACGGTGCTCGACACGTGCATGTTCGACCTCGCGATCGCGCACCTGCATGTTCCCGAGATGGTCTGATCAGAGCGCCCGCCGCATCAGGTCGGCGGTGTCCCGGTCATAGGCGACGAGGACGATCCGTTCGACCGCCGTCCCGGCGGCGGTGACCGCGGCGATCGCCTGGCGGACGGCGTCCTCGCGCGGCCACCCGTACGCGCCAGCGGAGATCAGCGGAAACGCGACGCTGCGTGCGCCGAGGCCGTCCGCGACGGCGAGGCTCCGGGTGTAGGCGGATCGCAGCACCGCCGAGCGGTCCTCACTCCCGGAGTACACGGGCCCGACCGTGTGGATCACGTGCTCGGCGGGCAGGTCGCCCGCCGTCGTCGCGACGGCCGCGCCTGCGGCCAACCCGTCGGGCAGCGTGGTCGCCCGCAGGTGCCGGCAGGCGTCCAGGATCCGCGGGCCCCCGGCCCGGTGGATCGCGCCGTCCACGCCGCCCCCACCGAGCAGCGACGAGTTCGCGGCGTTGACGATCGCGTCCACCCGGACCGCGGTGATGTCGCCCTGCCGCACCTCAATCACCGGCCGCCGATCGCCGCCGGAGCGGCCGCTGGCGGTCGCGCCCGCGGCCATCCGGACCAGGTCGGCCGCGGTGTGACCGGGCCAGCCGTGCAGGATCCGGCGCCACCGGTCCGGGATCGCCGACGCACCCCAGCGCGCCCCGAGCAGGCCGCCCGCGATCGCGGCGGTGGTGTCGGTGTCACCGCCGGCCCGCACCGCCGCCTCCAGTGCGCGCGGCAGGTGACCGGGGTCGGAGGCGTCGGTGCTGCGGATCGCCCACCAGGCGGTCTGCAGCGCGTGCACCACCCAGCCGTTGTTGGAAAAGTCTGCGGGCGAACCGGTTTCGGCCTCGTCGAGCAGCGGCGTCCAATACCCGGCGACCTCGGCGTCGGCGGTGGCGAGGTAGCCGCGGACACCGTCGAAGCTGCCGTGCAGGACGGCGTGCCGGATCGCGTGCGTCCACATCCGGCACGCCGCGGTCGCCTGCGGGTCGTCGTGGGTGAGCGCCCCGACCGCCGCCGCCGCGTCGGCGCAGGCGCGCTCGTCGTCGAGGTAGCCGAGCGCCACCGGTGCGGTGCGCATCAGCGAACCGTTGCCCGCCTTACGGCCGGGAATGGCGCCTGCCCTGGCGAGCATCGCCGCAGCGGTGGCGGGGCGGGCGGAGAGCACCGCGCGGGTCTGGTTGCCGATGTCCGGCGGGGAGGAGTCGTACCATCCGACGAACCGCGCGGCCACCGCGTCGAGTCCCGCGCCCGCACGCACGTCCGCGCCGGTCGCGACGACCTCGGCGATCGCCACCGCCATCGAGGTGTCGTCCGTCCACTCCCCCGGCGCCCAGTCGAAGGTGCCGCCACCGATCATGTCGATCGGCACGTCGGCGCCCGGATGCGTGAACTCGTATCCGGCGCCGAGCGCGTCACCCGCGGCCGTTCCGAGCAGGACCCCGGCCGCCCGGTCCGCCTGCGCTGTGCTCAGTTCCACCTTCACTCCCGTCGTCGACGCCGACTGCGGTCCCCACTGTCGCACCCCGCACCGACACCCGACGGCACCACCCACCGATCGCCGGTGGTCAGTGCTCAAGGGCGAGCCCGCGGCGTTCCGGCAGCGTCAGTGCCGCGGCGGCCGCAAGCACGAATGCCGCAGCGAAGACCGCGAAGACCAGCCCGTTGCCGCCGCCGTCCAGCAACACCGGCACCATCAACGGGGACGCGATCGACGCGATCCGGCCGAACGCGGCGGCGGCGCCGGTCCCCGACCCGCGCACCACCGTCGGATACAGCTCCGGCCCGATCGCGTACAGGGCACCCCAGGCGCCGAGGTTGAAGAACGACAACGCCATCCCCGCGGCGATGATCTGCGCCGGGGTGTCCGCGAGTCCGAACAGGCCAGCGGACACCGCGGACCCGGCGAGGAACGTCGCCAGGGTGCTGCGCCTGCCCCACACCTCAATCGACCATGCGGCGACGGCATACCCGGGCAGCTGCGCGAGCGTGATGACGAGCGTGTACTGAAACGAGGTGACCAGGTCGAATCCCTGGCGGACGAGCAGGCTCGGCAACCAGATGAACGCGCCGTAGTAGGACAGGTTGACGCAGAACCAGACCACCCACAGGGCGCCGGTGCGGCGCCGCAGCCGGGTCGACCAGATCGATTCCCGCACCGGTGTTTCCGCTGCCGGCCGGACCCGTTCCCGGCCACCGCCCCACGCCGGTGGTGCGACCCCGGCTGCCGCCTCGAACTGCCGGACCGCGACCTCCGCCTCGGCGTCCCTGCCGCGGCTCTCGAGGAACCGGACCGATTCGGGCAGACCGAAGCGGATCACCGCCGCGTACACCGTCGGCACCAGCCCGACGGCCAGCGCCCACCGCCAGCCGTCGTCGCCGAGCGGCACCACGAGGTAGCCGATCAGCGCGGCCAGCACCCAGCCGACCGCCCAGAACGCCTCGAGGGCGACCACCATGCGGCCCCGCAGGGTTCGCGGCGCGTACTCGCTGACCAGGGTGGACGCGACGGGGAGTTCGGCGCCGAGACCGAGGCCGACGACGAACCGCAACAGCATCAGCACCGCAACCGAACCGGCCAGCGCGGCCGCGCCGGTGGCCAGGCCGTAGACGAGCAGGGTCGCCGCGAACACCTGCCGCCGTCCGAGGCGGTCGGCGAGGAGTCCGCCGATGCTCGCCCCGATCGCCATGCCGACGAAACCGATCGAGCCGATCCACGACAGCTGCGTGGTGGTCAGGCCCCACTGCACGGCGAGGGCCGCCATCACGAAGGAGATCAGGCCGACGTCCATCGCGTCGAGCGCCCACCCGATCCCGGACCCGACCAGCAGCCGGCCGTGACGACGAGTGAATGGCAGCTCGTCGAGCCGTTCGCTGCGGGTCATCGGGCGTTCGACCATGCCCGTCAGCGTACGATCGCGGGCTACCCGCGGCGGTCCGGGTCCGTTCCGAACACCGAGAAGGTCGTGTAGTACCGGTCGGGGTCCGCCTCCGGTTTCGCGGGCGGCGCCGCGGCGATCCGGCCGAGCGCGCGGGCGACGCGCGGGTCGGTGAGTAGCCCGGCCCGCAGCGGGTCGGCGCTGGCCTCGGCGTCCTCCCGCGCGGCGGCGTGCAGATCGGTGATCGTCCTTGCCAGCCGGTCCGCGCCGAGCCGCAGCGCGTCGGGGTGCAGGTCCAGCACCGTCATCCGGCCGTCCACCCCGACCTCGATCCGGACCCGGCCGTCCGGGGTCTGTGCGCGGCCGCGCACCCGGTCCAGGTCCAGCTGCAGCCTGCGCGCGGTGACGGCCAGCTCGGCGAGGTCCTGCTCAGCCGGACACTCCTCGGCGGACTCGGCCGAATGCCCGTCCGCGGCCGACGATGTCGGCATCACGAAATCCCCCACGATCCCCCCGGCTCGTTCGCGGCGGCTGGTTCGCTGCCGCGCCCGCAGGGTAGCAACTCGCCGGGCGGGCCGCCCGACAATCTGCGCCGGAGTGGACCCGGCGCGGTATGCGGGAGAGGATGGGATGACGCCCGGCCGGTTCGCCCCGCCACCGAGGAGGTCATCGTGATGAATCCCGTTCGCGGACTGGCCATGTGCGCGGCCGTTGCCGCCGCATTCCTGACCACGACGGGGGTGGCATCGGCCGCGGCTGCCGTTCCCTTCCAGGTCGCACCCGCGCCGTTCGGCAACCCGAACGGCAGCTTCGATGTCCCGGCGATCCGCTGCGCGACGGTGGTCGGCGAGCGGCCCGGCGACCTGACGATCACCGGTTCGATGCCCGGCCGGTGGGGCTGCCTGATCAACGCCGAGGCGCGCTGGCTGAACCTGTCGACCGGGGCGTCCGGCACGGCCCGACTCTCGGACGGGCTGCACGGGTATCCGCCGGAGGCGACCGTGCACACCGGCGCCGGGCAGGTCGCCGTCGTCCTGATCCCGCTCCCCGGCTCGGTCACTCCGGGCGTCGCCGCGGTCGCCGTGCCGTGAACCGTGGGCGCCGCCACCGAACGGGCGGTTACCGGGCCGCGCACTCGGCGGATGGTCCGGTAACCACCCGTTCGACGAGGTTCCGCCGATGAGAGGATGGCGGGCGTGCCGATGCCCCCACCGCTGCCCGTCCGGAACGGGGTCGGGCCGACCCGACTGCGGGTCCCGGCGGCCGGGCCGTGGGCGACGATCGCCGAGTACATCGTCACCCGATTCGACCACCTCGACGCGGACGACCTGTACCGACGCGTCGACGCCGGCGAGATTGTCGGGGCCTGCGGCGACCCGATCGGACGCGGCACGGAGCTGGGTGCGCACCGCTTCGTCTGGTACTACCGCGACCTGCCCGCCGAGGATCCGATTCCGTTCCGCGAGGAGATCCTGCACCACGACGACGATCTCGTGGTGATCGACAAACCCCATTTCCTGCCGACCACGCCGGGTGGGCGCTATCTGCGGGAGTCGGCGCTGGTCCGGCTGCGGACCCGACTCGACAATCCGGACCTGACGCCGATCCATCGTCTGGACCGCGCGACCGCGGGACTGGTGATGTTCTCGGCCCGGCCCGCGACCCGCGGCGCCTACCAGTCGCTGTTCGAGCAGCGGCAGGTCGGGAAGGTGTACGAGGCGGTGTCGCGGCAACCGGCCGGCTGGGACCCTGCCGCTCCTACCCTGGCGGGGCGCCCGCTTCCGGTCGTCTACCGGAATCACCTGACCGTGCGCCGCGGCGAGTTGCGGGTCGTCGTCGACGACGACCGCGAGCCCAACGCCGAGACGGTGGTGGAGGTGCGCGGCCGCGGTGTGAGCCGGTCCGGGCTGGACGTGCTGCACACGGTGCTGCGCCCGCGCACCGGGCGGATGCACCAGCTGCGGGCGCATCTCGCGGCGCTCGGCGTCCCGATCCTGGGTGACAGGTGGTATCCCGACCTGCTGCCGGAGGCGCCGGACGATCACCGCCTGCCGCTGCAACTGCTCGCGCGGGAGTTGATGTTCACCGATCCGCTGTCGGGGGCGCCGCGGCGGTTCGTCACCCGCCGGACGCTGGCCGAGGCGCCGGTGACGGACGGCTGACCACCTCGACGAACGCCCGCGCGGCCCGCGACGGGTTGAAGTCGCTCCACGCCAGGTATTCGACGCGACGCGGCCCGTCCCGCACGGTGACCGCGCGCAGGTCATCGCCCTCGGGCATCACCCCCGGCGGCAGCAGTGCGACGGCGAGACCGTTGCGGACCAGCCCGAGCATCAGGCCGGTGCTCATCACCTCGAAGGCGATGTCGCGACCGAGCCCCGCCTCACGGAAGGCGAGATCGCTCTGCGCCCGCCCGCCCGACCCCTCGGGAAAGTCCACGAAAACCTCGTCCGCAAGGTCCGCGAGCCGCACGCTGCGGCGGTCGGCGAGCGGATGCCCGACCGGAACGACCGCCACGTGCCGGGCACTCGCGAGCACCCTCGCGCCGACACCCGTCCGTGCCAGCGCACCGGGCAGGCCGAGCACCGCCACGTCCATCGAGCCGTCCGCGATCGCCTCGACGAACACGTCGCTGGCCCCTTCCCGCACGGTGACCCGCACCCCCGGATGTGCGCGGCGAAACTCGCCGAGCGCGGCCGGGATGTCGACGGCGGTGACGGTGGGGATGAGGCCGATGGTCAGCGTGCCCCGGAGCTGCCCGGCGGCCGCGGCGGCGTCGGCGGCCGCGCGCTCCGCGGATCGCAGGCACGCACGGGCCGCGGCAAGGAACGCCTCGCCCGCGTCGGTCGTCTCGACCCGGCGGCTGTTCCTGGCGAACAGCGCGACGCCGAGCTCGCGCTCGAGGGCCTTGATCTGGTGACTGAGCGCGGACTGCACGACGTGACAGCGGGCGGCGGCGCGGGTGAAGCTGCGCTCCTCCGCGACCGCGAGGACGTACCGCATCTGCTGAAGCTCCACCGCAACATGATGACCGTTCATTGTTCCTATGACAACAATGTGTTGGATTCATGGTTCGGACGGGCAGACGATGACTCCATGACCACGACGATCACAGCACCCGCCCCGCGGACCACCGCACCGTTCCCGGTGTCCCTGACCCTGCTGACCGCCCTCGCGCCGGTCCTGTGGGGCACGACCTACATCGTCACCACGCACCTGCTGCCCGCCGGCCACCCGCTGTTCGCGGCGTTGATGCGCTCGCTGCCCGCGGGGGTGATCGCGCTGCTGATTGCCCGCCGCCTGCCGCACGGATCGTGGTGGTGGAAGAGCCTGGTGCTGGGCACCCTGAACATGGGCGCGTTCTTCCCGCTGCTCTTCCTCGCCGCGCAGCGCCTCCCCGGCGGCGTCGCCGCGACCCTGGCCGCCGCGCAGCCGATCGTCGTCGCCCTGCTCGCCGTTGCGGTCCTGCACGAACGGCTGTCCGGGTGGCGGGTGGCCTGGGGCGTGATGGGCATGGTCGGCGTCGCCCTCGTGGTCCTCGGCCCCGCGGCGGGCCTCGACCTGATCGGCATCCTCGCCGGTCTCGGCGGCGCCGTCTCCATGGGCACCGGTGTCGTGCTCACCAAGAAGTGGGGCCGCCCCGACGGCGTCTCCGCGGTCGGGCTCGCCGGCTGGCAGTTGACCGCGGCAGGCCTGGTCCTGCTCGTTCCGGCCCTGGCGATCGACGGCATCCCCGAGGGCATCGACGGTCCGGCCGTCGCGGGCTACCTGTGGCTCGGGCTGGTCGGCGCGCTCGCCGCCTACAGCCTGTGGTTCGCGGGCATCCGCCGACTTCCCGTCACCGCGACCGCGCTGCTCGGGTTGCTCTCGCCGCTCGTCGCGGCGCTCCTCGGCGCCGTCGTCGCGGACGAGTCACTCCGCCCCGTGCAGCTGCTCGGCTTCGCCGTCGCGTTGACCGCGATGCTCGCCGGCCAGGTGTCCCGCGCCACCCGGTCCGGAAAACAGGTAGTCGCGTAGGTAGTTCGACGCATGACACCGGCGTCGCCGGACCCGAGGATGTGACGGACCGCACATCCGGATCGTGCGGACCCTCCCCGAACGGCCTCGAGAAAGGCGCCGCACCCCGATGAACCCCCACCTGCGCACGTGCAACGACTACCTGGCCGCGACCCTCTCCCACGACTTCGTCGCGGACGGCGTCGACGCGGACGCCGTCGAACGAATCCACCGCGGCGAGGTCGGTGACTGGGTACACGCGTTGGCCCGGTCGGGCCTGTTCGCCAACCTGGTCGTCGCGAACGCCGCGCACGCGTGGCGGTACGACCCGCGCTCGCTCCTCGACGCCCTCATTGCCGAGGCCGACGAGGTGACCGCCAAGCGCTACGACTCGGCGTGGCGGGCGATGGATGCCCGCCGAACGGGCGGTTACCGGGACACCCACTCGGCGTTCGCCCCGGCAACCGCCCGGTCGGAGACGAGCTGAGCTGTGTCGTTACCAGCCAGGCTCATCGCCTGGTGATGCAATGCCCACATGAGCGAGCACACCACCGCTGCGTCAGCCGCGGGCCGATCGGCGATACCCGAGCCGTTCCCACCGTTCGAGGGCACCGTCGGCACGACCTACAAGGAGTCGACAGCCGCGTGGCCGCAAATCCCGACACCGGCGGAGGGCGCACCGAACATCGTCGTGATCATGCTCGACGACGTCGGGTTCGGTCAGACTTCCACGTTCGGCGGGCTGATCCCGACACCGAACCTCGACAAACTCGCCTCCGAGGGGCTGCGGTACAACCGCTTCCACACGACCGCGGTGTGCGGGCCGTCGCGCGCTGCCCTATTGACCGGACGCAACCACCATGACGCGGGCAACGGCTACCTCATGGAGTGGTCGACCGGATTCCCGAGCTACACCACGATGATCCCGCGCACCACGGCCACGGTCGCGGAGGTGCTGCGCGGCAACGGCTACTCCACCTGGTGGTACGGCAAGAACCACAACACCCCCGACTGGGAGACCAGCGTCGCAGGACCGTTCGACCGGTGGCCGACCGGGATGGGGTTTGACTACTTCTACGGTTTCAACGCCGGTGAGACGCACCAGTTCTACCCGGTCCTGTTCGAGAACACGACCCCGGTCGAACCGGACAAGGGTCCCGAGGACGGCTACCACCTGATGACGGACATGACCGACCGGGCAATCACGCGGATGCGGTACGCCAAGTCGGTCGCACCGGACAAGCCGTTCTTCATGTACTTCGCTCCCGGCGCGATGCACGCCCCGCACCACGTCACCAAGGAATGGCGCGACCGATTCGCGGGCGCCTTCGACATGGGCTGGGAGAAGTACCGAGAGATCGTGTTCGAGAACCAGAAGAAGATGGGCATCATCCCGCCGGACACCGAACTGACCCCGCGCCCGGAGTGGGTGCAGGAATGGGACACGCTCAGCGATCAGCAGAAGCAGGTGTACTGCGCTCTGTTCGAGAACTACGCCGGATATTTCGCGTTCACCGACCACGAGGTCGGCCGCCTGCTCGATGCGATCAAGGATCTCCCTGACGCCGAGAACACCCTGGTCCTGTACATCGTCGGTGATAACGGCGCTTCCTCCGAGGGCGGCCCCGACGGCACCCTCGACGAGATCAAGAACCTCGGCGGGATCATGCCCACGATCGAGGAGATCATTGCCGACCTCGACAAGCTGGGTGGCCCGGAGACCGAACCGCACTACCCGCTGGGCTGGGCGTGGGCCGGCAACACCCCGTTCCAGTGGGTCAAGGCCGTGGCCTCGCACCTCGGCGGGTCCCGCAACCCGATGGTGGTCAGCTGGCCCGGGAGGATCACGCACGACGACGCCCCCCGCGATCCGTTCCTGCACCTCGTCGACATCGCCCCGACGATCTACGCGGCCGCGGGAGTGACGATGCCCGACACCGTCAACGGGATCGAGCAGCTGCCGCTGGCCGGGAAGTCGTTCCTGGACAGCTTCACCGACCCGACGTTCCAGGGCCGAACAGAGCAGTACTTCGAGATCATCAGCAACCGCTCAATCTACGAGGACGGCTGGAAGGCGAACGCGCAGCACACCCTGCCGTGGCGGCAGGACCTCGCCCCCGGCGACTGGGAGAACGACAGGTGGGAGCTCTACCACCTCGACGATGACTTCTCCGAGGCCCGCGACTTGGCCGACACAATGCCCGACAAGCTCGAACAGATGAAGGCCGCGTTCGATGAGGCCGCCGAGAAGTACCACGTGTACCCGCTCGACGACCGCGGCGTCGCGCGGGCGATCCTGCCGAAGCCGACGCCGCCCGGCTCGGACCCGAAGGCGACCTCGTTCACGTTCTACGAGGGTGCGACCCGGCTCCCGGAGAGCGCGGCGCCGTCGATGAAGAACCGCAGCTGGACACTCGCTGCACACATCCGCACCGATGGCGCGGCGACGAACGGCGTCGTCATCGCCATCGGTGGTGTCGCCGGCGGCATGTCGCTGTACCTGAAGGACGGGGTGCCGACCTTCGACTACAACTACTATGGCGACCACTGCACGGTCCGGGCCGCAGGAACGCTGACCGCGGGCGATGCCGTGATCGGTATCGAGTTCGACTACGACGGTGGCGGTATCGGCAAGGGCGCGAATCTCATCCTGACCGTCGACGGCACCCGGGTCTGCGACGGCCGACTGGAGGCCACCGTGTTCGCCCGCTTCGGTGTCGACACCTTCGGTATCGGCGAGGACACCGGCCAGCCCGTCACCGCCGACTACCGTCCACCGTTCCGGTTCACCGGCAGCATCGACCGGGTCCGGATCGACCTGGGCCCGCTGGACCTGAGCCCAGAGGATCAGCACCGGGTGCACCACACCGAGATCAAGGCCGCACAGCGCAGGGAGTGACAGCGCACCGTCCGGGCACCGTCGAACGGGCGGTTACCGGGACACCCACTTGGCGTTCGTCCCGGCAACCGCCCGTTCGGTGGGTGCTACACGTTGAAGCGGAACTCGACGACGTCGCCGTCCTGCATGACGTAGTCCTTGCCCTCCATCCGCACCTTGCCCGCGGCCTTGGCCGCGTTCATCGAACCCGCCGCGGCGAGGTCCTCGAAGGAGACGATCTCGGCCTTGATGAAGCCGCGCTCGAAGTCGGTGTGGATGACGCCGGCGGCCTGCGGGGCGGTGTCGCCCTTGCGAATCGTCCAGGCGCGCGACTCCTTCGGCCCCGCCGTCAGGTAGGTCTGCAGGCCGAGGGTATGGAAGCCGGTGCGGGCGAGGGCGTGCAGGCCGGGCTCGGTCTGGCCGATGGACTCGAGCATCTCCTGCCGGTCCTCCTCGTCCAGTTCGAGAAGTTCCTGCTCGACCTTCGCGTCGAGGAACACCGCGTCGGCGGGCGCGACGGAGGCGCGCAGCTCGGCGACCTTCGCGTCGTCGGTGAGGATCGCCTCGTCGGCGTTGAAGACGTACAGGAACGGCTTGGTGGTGAGCAGGTGCAGCTCGCGCAGCAGGCCGAAGTCGAGGGTGTCCTTGACGGAGAATAGGGTCTTGCCCTCCTCGAGGACGGCCTGCGCCTTGACGGCCTCCTCGTGCTGCGGCTTGAGCTCCTTGTTCTTCTTCGCTTCCTTCTCGAGGCGCGGCACCGCCTTCTCGAGGGTCTGCATGTCGGCGAGGACGAGTTCGGTCTCGATGATCTCGATGTCCGACGCCGGGTCGACGCGGCCGTCGACGTGCACGACGTCGTCGTCGGCGAACACCCGGACCACCTGGCAGATGGCGTCGGCCTCGCGGATATTGGCGAGGAACTTGTTGCCGAGGCCCGCGCCCTCGGAGGCGCCCTTGACGATGCCCGCGATGTCCACGAACGACACCGTCGCCGGGAGGATGCGCTCGGAGCCGAAGATCTCGGCGAGCGTCACCAGCCGCTCATCGGGCAGCTCGACCAGGCCGACGTTCGGCTCGATCGTCGCGAACGGGTAGTTCGCCGCGAGCACGTCGTTCTTGGTCAGGGCGTTGAAAAGGGTCGACTTGCCGACGTTCGGGAGGCCGACGATTCCGAGGGTAAGGCTCACGGATTCCACAGTCTACGGTGGTCGCCCCCGGTTCCGACACCCACCGCCCACAACTCGGCCGCCCCTCGACAGGCGCTGGCCGCTGCGCTCACCATGGGAGGGCACGATCCGAGCGCGCCGACCGGACGCTCCCCGCGGTGCGTCACCACCCTTCGGGCAGGAGGAACCCCATGTCCAGGACCTCGCTCCGCGCGGCGGTCGCCGCCGCGGCCGCAGGCGCGGCGATCGTCGTCGCCCCCGCCGCCGCGGCGGCTACCCCGGTGCCCGTCGTCTACAACCCGCAGCAGGGCCCGCTCACGGCCGCGGTCACCTGCGCGCCGAACCTGCTCATCCCGTTCTTCGGCGGCATCGCGTTCGACATCTGCTGGGCCTGAGCTAGGGCCTGCGCGCCACCGTCACCGCCCAGCCGGCGTCCGGGTGCCACGGACGCAGATCCCAGGTCGAGAAGCGGTGCTCGCGGGCCAGGCCTGCCGCGGCCAGGTCGGCGTCGAAGGCGTCCACCGTGTACCGGTGGTCGGTGGCGAACCCGGCGACCAGCAGCCCGCCCGGCGTCAGGTGCGCGGCGAGCCTGCGGCATACCTGCGCCTCACTGCCCGGCGCAAGGAAGATCATCACGTTGCCCGCGACGACGACCGCGTCGAACGGCTCCCCCGGCAGGTCCAGCTCCGCCAGATCGGCCTGCACCACCTCGAGCAGGCCGGTGCCGCGGGCAGCGGCGAGCAGCACCGGGTCGAGGTCGACCGCGGTGACGGCGTGGCCGCGGCGCGCGAGTTCGGCGCCGACCCGTCCGGTCCCGCAGCCCGCGTCGAGGATCCGCGACCCGCGGCCGACCATCGCGTCCACGGCCCGCGCCTCGCCGTGCAGGTCGGCGCCCGATTCGGCCAGCTCCTCGAAGCGGCGCACGTAGTCGCGGGAGCCGTCCGGGCCTCGTTCGTCCTGCCATCTGGTCATGCGCACACCCTAGGACGGTTCTCCCGACACCCGCGGCGTGGCGTCGACGCCCGGACCGGCCGGACGGTGCCACCATCGGTGTCACCAATGACGTGCACGCGTGGGAGGAACGTGGATGACGAGGAGCCTGATCGTCGCCGGACTGTGGGTGGCCGGGATCGCGCTGGCGGCGGCCGCCGTCGCCGCCGGGTGGGGGTGGTGGATCCCGGCGGCCGTCCTGCTTGCCCTCGCGCTGGTCGGGACGTGGGACCTGCTGCAACCGCGGCACAGCATTCTGCGGAACTATCCGGTGCTTGGGCATGCCCGCTTCCTGATGGAGAAGATCCGCCCGGAGATCCAGCAGTACTTCATCGAATCCGCCACGGACGGCAAGCCGTTCGACCGGGAGACCAGGGACCTGGTGTACGAGCGGGCGAAGGGAACCAAGGACGACGAACCGTTCGGCACCGAACGGGACGTGCACGCACCGGGCTACGAGTTCATGACCCATTCGCTGCGCGCCCGGCACGCCACCGAACTCGCGCCGACGGTCCGGATCGGCGGGCCGCACTGCACCCGGCCCTACGACATTGCGCTGCTGAATGTTTCGGCGATGAGCTTTGGGTCGCTGTCCGGGAACGCGGTCGAGGCGATGAATGCGGGCGCGGCCCGCGGCGGCTTCGCGCACGACACCGGGGAGGGCGGGATCAGCACCCACCACCGCAAGCACGGCGGCGACCTGATCTGGGAGATCGGGTCCGGCTACTTCGGCTGCCGCACCCCCGACGGCGACTTCGACCCGGAGGCGTTCGCCGCGAAGGCGGTCGACCCGCAGGTCAAGGCGATCTCGATCAAGTTGTCGCAGGGCGCGAAACCCGGCCTCGGCGGCGTCCTTCCCGGCGCGAAGGTGTCCGCGGAGATCGCGGAGGCCCGCGGTGTCCCGATCGGCCGCACGGTCGTCTCGCCGCCCGCGCACACCGCGTTCGGCACCCCGACCGAACTGGTCGACTTCATCACCACCCTGCGCACCCTGTCCGGCGGCAAACCGGTCGGGTTCAAGCTGTGCGTCGGGGCCCGCACCGAGTTCCTGTCGATCTGCAAGGCGATGCTCGACCGCGACATCGCCCCGGACTTCATCATCGTGGACGGGTCGGAGGGCGGAACGGGCGCGGCGCCGGTCGAATTCGAGGACCACATGGGCATGCCGCTGACCGAGGGCCTGATGCTGGTGCACAACGCGCTGGTCGGCACCGGGCTGCGGGACCGCATCCGGATCGGCGCGTCCGGGAAGGTCGCCAGCGGCAGCGACATCGTCAAGCGGATCATCCAGGGCGCCGACTTCACGATGGCGGCCCGCGCGATGATGTTCGCGGTCGGCTGCATCCAGGCACAGGCCTGCCACACCAACCACTGCCCGGTCGGTGTCACCACGCAGGATCCGGCGCGGGTCCGGGCGTTGGTGGTGGCGGACAAGGCGACCCGGGTGCGCAACTTCCAGCGGTCGACGGTGGCCAGCGCGGCGCAGATGGTGGCGTCGATGGGCCTGGACGGGTTCCACGAGCTGCGGCCGTCGATGCTGAACCGGCGGGTCGACGCGCACACCACGAAGACGTACGCCGAACTGTACGAATGGCTGCAGGACGGGGAGCTGCTCGACGATCCCCCGCAGAGCTGGCGCACCGACTGGATCGACGCGGGCCCCGACCGATTCTGAGGTCCCGCGGTCGGTTTCTCCACCGGGCGGCGGCGGCACCCGACCCCTAATGTGAGGCGGGACACATCCGCTCCCGGAGGGAGGCCCGCCATGACGACGGCAACGAGTCCCGGCACCCCGAGCGCCGACCCGAACGTCGAGTACCTGTACACCGACCCGGCGCTTCCGCCGGTCGGCGTCGTCGACCGGACCCCGATCACCCCGGCGAAGAAGCTGATCTTCGCCGCGATCGGCGTGCTCGGCGCGGTCGCCTGGTCGATGATCGCGATCGTCCGCGGCGAGTCGGTGAACTCGGTGTGGTTCGTGATCGCCGCGGTGTGCACGTACCTGATCGCGTACCGGTTCTATGCCCGGCTGATCGAGAACCGGATCGTCAAGCCCCGCGACGACCGCGCGACGACGGCGGAGGTGCTCGAGAACGGCAAGGACTACATGCCGACGGACCGTCGGGTGCTGTTCGGCCACCACTTCGCCGCGATCGCCGGGGCGGGTCCGCTCGTCGGTCCGGTGCTTGCCGCGCAGATGGGGTACCTGCCCGGCACCATGTGGATCATCATCGGTGTCGTTTTCGCTGGCGCGGTGCAGGACTTCCTCGTGCTGTGGATCTCGTCGCGCCGCCGCGGCCGCAGCCTCGGTCAGATGGCCCGCGAGGAACTCGGCGTGGTCGGCGGCGTCGCCGCCCTGATCGGCGTCTTCGTCATCATGATCATCATCATCGCGGTGCTGGCACTGGTGGTGGTCAATGCGCTCGCCGAGAGCCCGTGGGGCGTGTTCTCGATCGCGATGACCATCCCGATCGCCCTGTTCATGGGCGTCTACCTCCGCTACCTGCGCCCGGGGAAGGTGTCCGAGGTGTCGCTGATCGGGGTGGTCCTGCTGCTGCTGGCCATCATCGGCGGCGGCTGGGTCGCCGACACCGAGTGGGGAACGGACTGGTTCACCCTGTCCAAGGTCACCATCGCCTGGTTGATGATCGCCTACGGCTTCGCCGCCTCGGTGCTGCCCGTGTGGCTGCTGCTCGCCCCCCGCGACTACCTGTCGACGTTCATGAAGATCGGCACCATCGCGCTGCTCGCCGCCGGAATCCTGGTGGCGCAGCCCGCGATCCAGATGCCGGCGATGACCGAGTTCGCGAAGAACGGCGAGGGGCCTGCGTTCGCGGGATCGCTGTTCCCGTTCCTGTTCATCACGATCGCCTGCGGCGCACTGTCCGGGTTCCATGCCCTGATCTCGTCCGGCACCACCCCGAAGCTGCTGGAGAAGGAGCGGCAGACCCGGATGATCGGGTACGGCGGCATGCTCACCGAGTCGTTCGTTGCGATCATGGCGCTGGTCACCGCCTGCATCCTCGACCAGCACCTGTACTTCGCGCTGAACGCCCCCGCCGCCCTCACCGGCGGCACCGCCGAGTCCGCACCCGACTACCTCAACGGCCTCGGGCTCCCCGGCAACGACATCACCGCGGCGCAGCTGAACGCGGCAGCCGAGGCCGTCGGCGAGGAGTCGATCGTTTCCCGCACCGGCGGCGCCCCCACCCTCGCGTTCGGCATGTCCGAGGTGATGCACCAGGTGATCGGCGGCGAATCGTTGAAGTCGTTCTGGTACCACTTCGCGATCATGTTCGAGGCGCTGTTCATCCTCACCACCGTCGACGCGGGCACCCGCGTCGCCCGGTTCATGCTCTCCGACTCGCTCGGTAACTTCGGCGGCGCGGCGCGGCGGTTCAAGGACCCGTCCTGGCGTCCCGGCGCCTGGCTGTGCTCGGCGATCGTCGTCGGCCTGTGGGGCGGGGTGCTGCTGATGGGCGTGACCGACCCGCTCGGCGGCATCAACACCCTGTTCCCGCTCTTCGGCATCGCGAACCAGTTGCTCGCCGCGATCGCGTTGACCGTCGTCCTTGTCGTGGTGATGAAGAAGGGCCTGTTCCGGTGGGCGTGGATCCCGGCGATACCGCTGGTGTGGGACCTGGTGGTCACGATGACCGCGTCCTGGCAGAAGATCTTCTCCGACGTCCCCGCGATCGGGTACTGGGCGCAGTACAACGCGTTCCGGGAGGCACGGGACGCGGGCCAGACCTCCTTCGGTACCGCGAAGTCCCCGGAGGCGATCGACGCCGTCATCCGCAACACCTTCATCCAGGGCACGCTGTCGATCGTGTTCGCGGTGCTGGTGCTGATCGTCGCGGTCGTCGGACTGCTCGTGTGCATCAGGGCGTATCGGGCGGGCGGACTGCCCGACACCGAGGCGCCCGCGGTGCCGTCGACGATCTTCGGTCCTGCCGGCTTCGTCCCGACCAGGGCCGAGCGGCAGATCCAGCAGGAGTGGGACACGCTCATCGCGGAGGGCAAGGTCCGAGCCCCCGGCGCGGCGCACACGACGGGACACCACTGATGCGCGGGCTGGGGCGCGGCGTGCTGTGGTGGATCACGTCGCTGATGGGCGACCACGACTACCAGCGGTTCGTCGCGCACCGGCGGCGCGCGCATCCGGGCGCACCGGTCCCCACCGAGCGCGAGTACTGGCGCGAGCGGCACGCCGCCGCCGACCGGAACCCGGGCGCCCGCTGCTGCTGACGCCAGCCGTGACGGCCGATTTCCGCTAGCGCGGGGGCGGGTCGGACTGCCACGCTGGAGCCATGAACCTCGACTTCGACCGGTGCTACCGGGCCGTCTCGTCGCGGGACCCGCGCTTCGACGGACAGTTCTACACCGCCGTCCGCACCACCGGGATCTACTGCAGGCCGTCCTGCCCGGCGATCACCCCGAAGCGGGCGAACGTCACCTTCCTGCCCACCGCCGCAGCCGCCCAGCAGGCCGGGTACCGCGCGTGCCGCCGCTGCAGGCCCGACGCCGCCCCCGGCTCACCGCAGTGGAACGTCCGCTCCGACCTCGCCGCCCGCGCGATGCGACTGATCGGCGACGGCGCCGTCGAACGGGACGGCGTCACCGGACTGTCCGCCGCCCTCGGGTACTCGTCCCGCCAGCTCACCCGGACCCTGACCGCCGAACTCGGCGCGGGCCCGCTCGCGCTGGCGCGGGCCCACCGCGCCCACACCGCGCGCCTGCTGATCGAGACCACCGCGATCCCGATGTCCGACATCGCGTTTGCGGCGGGCTTCGCCAGCATCCGGCAGTTCAACGACACCATCCGGGAGGTATTCGCCGCGACCCCGACCAGGATGCGGGCGGACGCCGCCCGCCGCGGATCGGCACCGGCACCGGCGGGCAGCGTGTCGCTGCGGTTGCCGTACCGCCCGCCGCTCGACCGACACTGGATGGCCTGGTTCCTGTCCGGGCACGCGGCGGCGGGCCTGGAGTCGTGGTCCGGCGGCAAGTACCGACGGGTGCTGCGACTGCCGCACGACGTGGGGGTGGCCGCGGTGCGGTTCCGCGACGGCCACGTCCGCGCCGACCTGACGCTGCGCGACATGCGCGACCTCGCCCCCGCCGTCGCCCGGCTCCGGCACCTGCTCGACCTGGACGCGGACCCGCGGGCCGTCGACGACGCCCTCGGCGGCGACCCCGGGCTCGCCGGGGCGGTCGCCGCCGCACCGGGGATCCGGGTGCCCGGCTGCATCGACCCGGGAGAACTGCTGCTGCGCACCATGATCGGGCAGCAGATCTCGGTCGCGGCCGCGGCGACCCACACCGCAAGGCTGGTGACCGAACTCGGCGAGCCGATCACCGACCCGCACCTGACGCACGCCTGGCCCACCGCGGCCGCGGTCGCCGAACGGGGACGCGAGATACTCACCGGGCCCGCCTCCCGGGTCGACGCGATCGTCGCGGTGGCTGGCGCGCTCGCGGACGGATCACTGTCATTGCACGGCGGTCGCACCGCGGCCGACCTGCGCGCGGACCTGCTCTCCCACCGGGGCATCGGGCCGTGGACCGCCGACTACGTCACCATGCGCACCCTCGCCGACCCCGACGTGCTGCTCGACACCGACCTCGTCGTCCGCCGCGGCGCTGCGGCCCTCGGCATTCCGCTCACCGTGCCGGACCGGTGGGCGCCGTGGCGCTCGTACGCGTCGATGCACCTGTGGCGCACCGCGCTCACGGCCCGCGGCAGCATCCCGACCACCCCGACCCTCGACCCGAAGGACCCCCGATGACCGCCGCACACAGCACCGTGACCACCCCGGCCGGACCGTTCACCGCCATCGTCGACGGGGACGGCGCGGTCCTCGCCTCCGGGTGGACCGACGACGCGGACACCCTCCTTGCCCTGATCCACCCGGCGCTGCGCCCACCCGGCACCGCAGCCCGCCCCGACCTCGGGCCGGTCACCCGAGCCGTTGCCGACTACCACGCGGGCGACCTGACCGCGATCGACCCGATCCCCGTCGCGCAGCGGTCGGGCGAGTTCCTCGAGTCGGCGTGGCGGGTGCTGCGGAAGGTGCCCGCCGGCGATCCGGTGACCTACACCGAGTTCGCCGCGCTCGCAGGCCGACCGGCCGCCGTCCGCGGCGCGGCGTCCGCGTGCGCCCGCAACGCCGCAGCCCTGTTCGTGCCCTGCCACCGGGTGATCCGGGTCGGCGGCGGGCTCGGCGGCTTCCGCTGGGGATTGCCGACGAAGCGCTGGCTCCTCTCCCACGAGCGGACCGCGGGGTAGATTCGGCCGCGTGCCCCAGGACGAACCGACCGTCAGCGAGACGCCCATCACCACCGGCCCGACGCCGCGGCGGCACCGGTTCCGCGACCGCGGTGAGGTGATCGGCGCTGGCGGCCTGTGGCTTGCCAAGTGGTCGCTGTGCCTGGTCGCGATCGCCGCGGGCGCGTGGGTGGTGTGGGCGGTGCTCGGCCAGCTGTGGGTGGTGGTGCTGCCGGTGCTGATGGCGATCGTGGTGTCCACGGTGCTGTGGCCCCCGACCCGGGGGATGGTGCGCCGCGGCATCCCGCCCGCCGCCGCGGCCGGGATCACCCTCGCCGGGTTCATCGCCGTCTTCGCGGGCATCGTCGCGTTGATCGTGCCGTCCGTCGTCGACCAGGCCCCGGAACTGGCGAACAAGGCCAGCGACGGGCTGCGGCAGGTGCAGGAGTGGGTCAAGGGCCCGCCGTTCAACCTGGGCGACGACCAGATCGACTCCGCGGTGCAGGCGGTCATCACGAAGATCCAGGAGAGCGCCCAGTCCATCGCGACCGGCGTGTTCAGCGGCGTCAGCGCGACCGCGTCGATGCTGATCGCCCTGTTCCTGGTGCTGGTGCTGACGTTCTTCTTCATCAAGGACGGGCCCCGGTTCCTGCCGTGGCTGCACTCGGTGAGCGGCGGCCGCGCGGGCAGGCACTTCGAGGCGGTCGCGGTGCGGGTGTGGGACACCCTCGGCGGCTTCATCCGGACGCAGGCGCTGGTCAGCTTCGTCGACGCGTTCTTCATCGGCCTCGGGTTGGTGGTCCTCGGGGTCCCGCTGGCACCGGTGCTCGCGGTGCTGACCTTCCTCGGCGGCTTCATCCCGATCGTCGGCGCGTTCGTCGCCGGCGCGCTGGCCGTGCTCGTCGCGCTGGTCGCGAAGGGCTGGACCACCGCCCTGATCGTCCTGCTCATCGTGCTCGCGGTGCAGCAGCTGGAGGGCAACGTCCTGCAACCGGTGCTGCAGTCCCGCAGCATGAACCTGCACGCCGCGATCGTGCTGCTCGCGGTGACCGGGGGCAGCTCCCTGTACGGCATCGTCGGCGCGTTCCTCGCGGTCCCGGTCGCCGCGTGCGTCGCGGTGGTGATCCGCTACATCGGTGAACAGGTCGACCGGAAGCTCGACGACGGTGACCCCGCGCCCGATCGCCCCGCCGCGCCGCGGGATGCGGAGGGCGACGAACCGGGTCCGGCGGGCGACCCGCGCCCGGTGGTGGCGGATCCGCGGTAGCGGCTATCCCGACGGCGATGCGCGCGGGCCGCGCTACGCGACGACCTCCAGGGTGGATCCGGCCCGGCCGCGCAGCACGTGCAGCCGGCTCGGGATCCGCTGCCGCATCTCGTCGACGTGGCTGACGATCCCGACGACCCGGCCACCCTCACGCAGTTCGTCGAGCACCCCCATCACCGCCTCGAGGGTGTCCGCGTCGAGGGTGCCGAACCCCTCGTCGATGAACATGGTGTCCAGGACGAGGCCCCCGGATTCGGCGGCGACGACGTCCGCCAGGCCGAGCGCCAATGCCAGTGACGCCAGGAACGACTCGCCGCCGGAGAGGGTCTTCGCGGAGCGCACCACGCCGGTGTAGTCGTCCCGGATGTCGAGGCCGAGACCGCCCCGCTTGCCGCGCGGGCCCGCGCCGTCCTCGTGCACGAACTCGTAACGGCCACCGGACATTCGGCGCAGTCGCACCGACGCCGACAGCGCGACCTCCTCGAGCCGGGCGGCGAGGACGTACGAGCGCAGCGACATCTTGCGCGCGTTCTGCCCGCGGCCGGCGATGACCTCGGCCAGCGCGGCCAGTTCCTCGTACCGGCGCAGCGCGGGGCCGAGCGCGGCGACCTCGTCGGTCAGGGCCAGCGCATAGTGTTCGACCTTCGCGGCGCGGGCGTCCGCGGTGGTCGCCGCCGCGGCTGCCGCGTCCCTGCCCTCCCTGGCTGCCGCGTCCGCGGCCTCCGCGGCGGGCACATCCGCGGGACCGAGGCGGACCGCCTCAACCACCGCCGGATCGGCGAGGACTGCCTCGGACAGCAGCCGTTCCTCGGCCGCGGCGGCGAGAATTGCGTCGATCTCCGCGATCCGCTCCCCGGTCCGCGCCGCCGACCGGGCGTCGGGCAGGTCCACGAACCCCGCGTCGGAGGACGCCCGTGCGGCCCGATCCGCCGCGTCCGCCGCCGCGACCGCGGCGCTCGCCGCGGCGGCACGCTGGTCTCGCAGTGCGGTGGCCGCGTCGGCGAGTGCCCCGAGGCGGTCGTGCCTGGCCTGCAGGTCGGACTCGCCGCCGATCGCGTCCTCGACGGCCCGGTCCAGCTCGGCGAGCCGCGCCGCACCGTCCGCGATCCGCTGTTCCAGTGCCGCGAGATCGGCGGACAGCCGCTGCGCCCGGGCCGCCAGGTCCTCGCTCTCCGCGCGCAGCCGCGCCACCGCCGCCTCCGCCGTCGCCAGGGTGGCCGCCGTTGCCTCGGCCGCGGACCGCGCCGCGTCCGCCGCGGTCGCTGCGGCGGCCAGCGCGTCCGCGTCGGCGTCCCCGACCCGGTCGGCGAGCACCCCCGCCGTGCGATCCAGGTCGGCCAGCGCGGCGGTCGCGGCCTCGAGTTCCCCGGCGCGGGTCTGCTCGACCACGCGGGCGTCGTCCTCGTCGGACTTGGACACGGCATCCGCGGCCGGACGGGCGGGTGTCGGATGCTCGTCGGAGCCGCACACCGGGCAGGGCGCCGCGGTCGCGAGTCCGGCCGCCAGTTCCGCGGCCATCCCCGCGATCCGCTGCTCGCGCACCGTCGCCAGCACCTCACGCGCATCCAGGTGGGTGTCGCGGGCCCGCCGATGCCGGTCGGCGGCCGCGGCGCGCCGGGCCCGCACCCGGCCGAGTTCCCGTGCCGCGGTGAGGCGTTCCCGGGTCGCCTCGCACTGCGTCGTGAGGGCGGGCAGCGACGCCGCGGCGGCACGGGCCCGCATCAGCTCCGCGTCGGCCCGCTCCACCTCGGCGGGAATCTCGGCTCGCCTCGACTCGAGAGTGGCTGTGGCCGTGATCAGTTCGTCGCGTCGGACGTGTGCGGCGTCCTGGTCCCGCCGCGCCGATCGGCGCTGTTCGTCCCGTCGGATCAGCTCACCGAGCCGTGCGACCTCGGCACTCCAGCCCCGCACCGCCGCGGCCAACACCTGCGCGTCGTCCGGCGCCGCAGGCCAACTGACCCGCTCGAGCAGCGCCGCGCCCTCCGGCTCCCGCCGCACGACGCTGGCGAGGTCCTCGGTGCGGGCCCGTTCCCGACCCGCGACGCCCGCGGCAGCCACCGCGAGCTCCTCCGCGGTCGCCACCGGCACCGCGCGGACCGCCCGGTCCCGTTCCGCGGCGAGCAGCTCCCGCGCCGACTGCCCGGTAGCGAGCTCGGCGAGCCGGGCCTTGGCCCGGGCCGCGCGGTCCTGCGACTGCCGCACCTCCCTGGCGCGGCCAAGGGCGTGCTCGGTTCGCTCCGCCGTCGCCCGCGCGGTCGCCAACACGGTGGAGGCGGCGTCCGCGGCCTCCCGCGACTCGTCGACCAGCCTGCCCGCCCACGCCACCGGATCGGCGTCGGCTCCCGCCTCGATGCCCGCCGCCGCCGACACCTGCGCCGCGATCCGGTCGACCGTCGTCTTGGTGCCGGACACCGCCGCCTCCGCCTCGCGTCTGCGCTCCGCGAACCACTCCTCGACGGTGGCGAACCGGCCCGTGTCGAACAGCCGTTCCAGGAGCACTCCCCGCTCCTCGGTGTCCGCCCGCAGGAACCGCGCGAAGTCGCCCTGTGGGAGCAGGACGACCTGGAAGAACTGGTCCGCGCTCATCCCGAGCAGCCGGCCGACCGCGTCACCGATCTCGTCGAGACGGGTCAGGTTCTCACCGCGCCCGTCGAGCCACTCGAGGGTGGCCTTGGCGTTCTCCTTGGTGGTGCCGGTGCCGCGCAGCTTCGGGCGCTGGTATTCGGGGCTGCGGGTGATCCGCAGTCGCCTGCCGCCGATCGTGGCCTCGAGCACCACCCGCGGCGGCGTGCCCGGTGCCGCGTGATCGGACAGCAGTCGCTTGCCCTCCTGCCTGGCTCCGGGCACCCGCCCGTACAGGGCGAACGCGACCGCGTCGAGGATCGTGGTCTTGCCGGCGCCGGTCTGCCCGTGCAGCAGGAACAGCCCGTCCGCGCCGAGTTCGTCGAAGTCGACGGTCACGGTGTCCCCGAACGGCCCGAATGCGGTCACCTCGAGGTCGTGCAGCCTCACGCGACGGACTCCGCGTCGCGGTCGTGGCCGCCGGAGGACCGGCCGTCGACCTCCCGGTCCGCGGCACCGAGCGCCCGCTCCACCCAGCGCAGCTCGCCGGGCGTCGGCTCGGCGCGCACGTCGGTCAGGAAGCTGGCAACGATCTCCCGATCGGTCCGTCCGCGCACCTTGTCCCGGTACTTGAGGTCCGAATCATCCTGCGGTCTCACCCATTCCAGGTGGACCAGGTGCGGGAACCGTCCCCGCAGGACCCGCATCGCATCGACCGGTCGCACCCGGTCGGTGAGCACGGCGGAGACGTAGTCGTCGGTCGCCGCCGCGAACGCGTCGTCGGTGAGCAGGTCCTCGACGGTGCCGGTCACCTGACTCAGGCCGCGCACCACCGGAAGATCGTGCCGCTCGACCGCGGCGAGCCCGTCGGCGTCGAGGTCGACGATCCACACCGCCTTCCGGTGCGACCGTTCCCCGAACGAGTACGGCAGCGGCGAGCCGGAGTAGCGCACCCGGTCCGTCAACGTCTGCGGCGAGTGCAGGTGCCCCAACGCGACGTAGTCGACCCCGTCGAACGCGGATGCGGACACCGTCTCCACCCCGCCGACCGAGATCGACCGCTCCGATCCCGTCGCCTCCGCGCCGACCACGAACGCGTGCGCGAGCACCACCGACCGGGCCGCGGCACCGGTCGCGGCGCGGGCAGCGAGATCCGCGCGGACGCGGGCCATCGCCGCGTCCAGGATGTCGGCGTGCGTCCGCGCCGCCGGGACCCCGAGCTCCGCGCGGGTGGTCTCCGGTTCCAGGTAGGGGATGCCGTAGAACGCGACGGGCCCGTGCTCGTCGCTCAGCAGGACCGGCGCCGCCACGTCGGCGACCCGCGTCAGCAGGTGCAAACCCCCGGCCGCCGCGAACGCCGCGCCAGCACCGAGCCGCGCGGGCGAGTCGTGGTTCCCCGACGTCGCGACGATCACCGCACCGGCGGCGCGGATTGCCTCGAATCCCCGGTTGCACACCGTGACGGCGTCCGCGCTGGGGACGGCCCGGTCATAGACGTCCCCGGGCACCACCACCACCTCCACCCGGTGCTCGGCAACCAGCCCCGCGATCGCGGCGAGCGCCGCGGCCTGGTCCGCCAGCAGGTCCACACCGTGGAAGGTGCGGCCGACGTGCCAGTCGGAGGTGTGCAGGATTCGCATGAGGCGACCGTAGACGAGGGCACCGACATCGACGCCCGGCCGGGGTCGCGGCGGAGATCGTTCCCACACGCGGTCCCACCGACGCCGGGTTCGGACCACGAGCCGCTAGTGTCTAGGCGTGTCTGCAACCCAACGCGCTCGATCCGGGGTGCCGCTCGCGCAGCGATCGGCGTTGCCCACCCTCCCGGGCGTGCCGGCCTGGGGCGCCGTCCTGATCGCGGCCGCGTCCGCCCTGCTCGGGATCGTCATCGACGCCGTCCGCGGCAGCGAACTGACCGCGACCTTCTCCGTGTTCTTCTTCCTCGGCTGCCTGGCCGCCGTCCTCGCCGTCCGCAACCGCGGCCTGTTCACCGCGATGATCCAGCCCCCGCTGATCCTCGTCGTCGCGGTGCCGCTCGCGTACCAGCAGTTCACCCCCGGCGGGGGCGGCATCAAGGATCTGCTGTTCAACGTCGCGATCCCGCTGGTCAACCGGTTCCCGCTGATGCTGACGACCACGCTCGTCGTGCTCGCGGTCGGGGCGGGCCGGATGTACATCCGGCACCAGGCGGCCGGCGTCGTCGCCCGGCCTGCGCGACGCACCGGCGAGCGCCGGACCGAGCCGAAGCGGACGGCACCGGACCGCCGCCCCGCCGCCGACGTGGACGACGACCGTCAACCCGACGAGCACCGCGCCGAGGACCAGCGGTCCCGCCCGACACGGGATCGACGGCCGGGTCGCGGCACCGATCGGCCCGCGGATCCGGTCCGCCCGGCCCATGCGACGGGCAGCTTCCCGACCGGCCGCTACCCGGCCCGCGGCGGGCACGACGAGGCCTCGGAGGAACGAACCGAGTCCTTCGACCGCCCGCAGCCATACGCGGGCCCCCGGGACCGGGTGCCACCCCACGACCAGGACCGGCACGTCAGGCCGGACCGGGCACCCGGATACCGGCACGACACCGCCCCGGCGACCGCGTCGTTCCCGGGACCGCGCCCGGCACCGCACGCCGAGCGCCGCGCCCAACGACCCGATCCGGACGTCCCCGTGCACCCGGTCCCGCAGGTGCGGTACCGGGACCGGGACGACGCCAGGCAGGACCCCCCGTACCGCTACCGCTGAGCGGGCTTGCGCAGCTCGCGGGGCAGGGAGAACACCAGCGTCTCGTTCGCCGTGGTCACCGTCTGCACGTCACCGAATCCGTGCTCGGCGAGCAGGTCGAGCACGCCGCTGACCAGGATTTCCGGCACCGACGCGCCGGAGGTGACGCCGACCGTGCGCACCCCGTCCAACCAGGTCGGGTCGATCTCGCGGGCGTAGTCGACCAGGTACGACGCCGTCGCCCCCGCACCGAGCGCCACCTCGACGAGGCGCACCGAGTTCGACGAGTTCCGGGACCCGACGACGATGACGAGGTCGCATTCCGGGGCCATCGCCTTGACCGCGACCTGCCGGTTCTGGGTGGCGTAGCAGATGTCGTCGCTCGGCGGGTCCTGCAGCTTCGGGAACTTCTCCCGCAGTCGGGCCACCGTCGCCATCGTCTCGTCGACGCTCAGCGTCGTCTGGGACAGCCAGATGACCTTGTTCTCGTCCCGGACCGTGACGGCGTCCACGGACTCGGGGCCGTCCACCAACTGCACGTGGTCGGGCGCCTCACCGGCGGTGCCCTCGACCTCCTCGTGCCCCTCGTGACCGATCAGCAGGATGTCGAAGTCGTCGCGGGCGAACCGCTTCGCCTCCTGATGGACCTTGGTCACCAGCGGGCAGGTCGCGTCGATGGTGTGCAGGCTGCGGGCCTCCGCCGCCTCGTGCACGGCCGGGGAGACACCGTGCGCGGAGAACACCAGCACCGACCCCTCCGGCACCTCGTCGGTCTCGTCGACGAACACCACGCCGCGCTCGGAGAGGGTGTCGACGACGTGCCGGTTGTGCACGATCTCCTTGCGCACGTAGATCGGCGCGCCGTGCTTCTCCAGCGACCGCTCCACCGTTTCCACCGCGCGATCGACGCCCGCGCAGTAGCCGCGCGGCTCGGCGAGCAGGACCCGCTTGCCACTCACCGTGGACGACGTGCCGGTGCCGGCGATTCCCAGATTCAGGGGGACAGCAGATGACATGCCTCCAGGGTACGGGTGGCGGCCCGCCGCGACCCGCCCAGCCGGGCGGGGCGTGCCCGGCTACCAATTGCCGCGTCGGTAGGGCACCCTGGGACCATGTTCCGTCCCCCATTCGCGGCCCGGGTGGCTGCCGGCATCGCGGTCACCCTCGTCGAAGAGGTGCAGAAGCTTCCGACCACCGCGGTCACCCTGCCGATGACCGCGATCTCCTCGATGCTGCAGACGGGCATGCAGGTGCAGCAGACCGTCACCGCCCTCGCCATCAAGGGGGACGAGGCGCTGGCCGGGTTGTTCCCGCAGTCCGAGGAGCAGCCCACCTGGGCGACGTTCGACGAGGACGCCGCACCGGCCGCTGCGTCCGACGGCGCCGGGCGGCCCGCACCGTCCGCGCCTGCGAATCAGGGCCGGTTCGAGCTGTATTCGATGTCGCCCGCGGAGCCGGCCCCCGCGCCAGCGGCCGATGCGGCGCCCGGCGGCGCCGCGTCGGCGGCCGCGGACGGCGACCGCGCCGAGATCGTCGACTACCTGGACTACGACAACCTCACCCTCGCCCAGCTGCGGGCCCGGCTGCGGACCCTGTCCGTGGAGGAACTGACCGCGCTGCTCGACCACGAGAACGGCACCCGGAGCCGGGCCCCGTTCCAGACGATGCTCGGCAACCGGATCACCTCCGCCACCGCCAAGTGACCGCGGCCAGCCCCACCCCGTCGACCGCCCGGCCGTCCGCGCAGACGTCGAACTCGGCGGAGAATCCATGGCCGGTCCGATCGGTGTCGACCAAGGTCGCGGCCTGGATCGACCGGCTCGGCAGCATCTGGGTCGAGGGCCAGATCACCCAGATCAACGTCCGGCCCGGCACCAGGACCGCGTTCCTGGTGCTCCGCGACCCGTCCGCGGACATGTCCCTGTCGGTGACCTGCTCCCCGAACCTGATCCGGGACAGCCCGATCCCGTTGACCGAGGGCACCCGCGTGGTGATGTTCGGGAAACTGTCGTTCTACACCGGGCGCGGCACCGTCTCGCTGCGGGTGACCGAGATCCGGCCCGTCGGGATCGGGGAGCTGCTCGCCCGGATCGAACGGCTCCGCGGCCTGCTCGCCGCGGAGGGCCTGTTCGATCCGCGGCTCAAGCGCCCGCTGCCGTTCCTGCCCCGCACGATCGGGCTGATCACCGGCCGGGCGAGCGCCGCCGAGCGGGATGTGCTCAGCGTCGCGGGGGCCCGCTGGCCCGCGGTGAACTTCGCCGTCCGCAACACCGCCGTCCAGGGTCCGACCGCGACCGCGCAGATCGTCGCCGCGCTCGCCGAACTGGACGCCGACCCCGACGTCGAGGTGATCGTCCTCGCGCGCGGCGGCGGCAGCGTCGAGGACCTGCTGCCGTTCTCCGACGAAACGCTGTGCCGGGCGATCGCCGCAGCGACCACACCGGTGGTCAGCGCGATCGGACACGAGCCGGACAGCCCGCTCTGCGATCTGGTCGCGGACGTGCGCGCGGCGACACCGACCGACGCGGCGAAGCGGGTGGTTCCCGACGCGGCCGCCGAGCAGGCCCTGGTCGCGGAGTTCCGGGCCAGGGGCGCGGCCGCGCTGCGGAACTGGGTGGCGAGGGAGGCCCGCGCCCTCGCCGACCTGCGCAGCAGGCCGGTGCTGGCCGACCCGCTGGCCGCCGTGGATCGGCGGGCCGAGGAGGTGACCCGGCTCCGGGATGCGGCGCGTCGGGACATCCGGTGGCTCGTTGACGGGCAGGGCACCATCCTCGGGCACATGGCGGCGCGGTTGACCACCCTCGGCCCGGCCGCCACCCTCGCCCGCGGCTACGCGGTGGTGCAGCGGGTGGTGCCGGGATCGGATCCGGAGGTGCTCAGGTCGGTCGAGGACGCACCGCCGGGGACGCAGCTGCGGGTGCGGGTCGCGGACGGCGCGGTGATCGCGGCAACGATGGGCAGGGACAAGGCAGGAGAGCAGAAGTGAACGAACCGGTGTCCGAACTCGGCTATGAGGCCGCCCGCGACCAGCTCGCGGAGGTGGTCAAGCTGCTCGAGCAGGGTGGGCTCGACCTCGACCACTCGCTGGCACTGTGGGAGCGCGGCGAGGCGCTCGCCACCCGGTGCGAGGAGCACCTCGCGGGCGCGCGGGCCCGGGTGGAGAAGGCCCTCGCGCACACCGAGGATTCCTAGGGATCGATCGGCTGGGCCTGGCCGACCGCGGTCGCCAGGTCACCGAACTCCTCCGCGGTGCCGCTGCCGGTGATCAGGACCCGGGCATCGGCGAGGTCGGCCACCCAGATCGGTTCGCTGCCCTCCTCGGCGAACTGCACCCAGGAGGTACCCGCGAAGGTCTCGGCGCCTGCCGCGGCCCGTGGTGCGCCCGCGACCCACTCCACCAGGGCCTGCTCCGCGGCATTCGACTGGCTGAGCTGCACGTAGCGGCCCGCGTCGGTGATGTAGCCGACGGTGCTGACGTCGCCGCCCGCGTCACCGCTGACCGTGCCGCGGCTGCCGGAGTTCGGCTGCCAGGAGTCGGGCACCGCGGGGTTGCGGACCGGGAAGCCCAGTTCGGCGGCGTCGAACGTCAACGCGGTGTCGATGTCGAACTGCGGAACCGGCCCGGCGGTCGGGCCGCCAGGGCTGAACGAACACGATTGTGCGACCGCCGCGATCACGATCGCGAACAGGGCGAGGGGAATCAGCGACCAGATGATGTCGCGATTGTCCTGCAGATACCGGGGTTTCTTGCCAGCCACGTGGTCGAGTATCCCAGCACAGCGCGCGGTGGCGGCGATCGGGACCACCGACGAAACCCTTACGCAAAGTTACATACATGTGATTGGTTATCCGACCATGAGCCTTCGCAGACGACTCCCCCGGCCGCATCGTCTGGTGCTGGCGTGCGCCGGCCTGGCGCTCGCCGCCGCCGCGACCGCGCTGCCCGCCGCCGCGGCCCCGCGCGCTGCGGTCGACCTCGGCTACCACGACCTGCTCGATCTGGTCCCGGCCAACGCCGACGCCGAGTTGCCGGGCGGGCTGGATCCGAGACTGCCCACGGACTCCCGAACCCTCGATGCCGCGGTCGACGCGGCCCGAGCCGACGGCCTTCCGCCCGCCCGCTACGCGGCCCTGCTCCACCAGTACTGGCTGGCCAGGGGTGCCGAGGCCGCCGGCATCGACCTCGGCGCCTGGGATCCCGGCACCGGGTTCCTGGCGAACGCGGACCTGGTGAACCGCGTGTACGCGAACTACGGCAGGTACCAGCGGGAGCGCGACGAACTGAACTGGGCGGGCATGGCCGGGATGGCAGGCGCCTCGTTCACCGCCGGTTTCCTGGACATCGACACGGGCCGGGTCGTGCTGTCGGTCGAGGCGGTGCACCGGATCGGCGAGGCGGTCGCTGCTGCGGTCGGCGCGCTGCCGGTCGGCGTCGCCGCCGGCCTGCCCGCGGACGTGCGGGCGCTCGCCACCGTCGCGCCCACCCTCACCGCCGACGACCTGGACTGGTACCAGCGGCGGCTGCTGGTGATGCAGAAGCACATCTACTTCGACATGGTGCCGATGCACGAGGCGTACCTGAACGGGGGATTCCCCGCGATCGAGGAGATGCGGGCGGCCGGGCTGTTCGACGACAACACCGCGGCCGCCTGGGACGCGATCCGGACCGGCACCCCCGCGGGGCGCGCGGACGCGGTGCTGCGGATGGCGGACCGTGAACAGAACACGATCGTCGCCGACCAGTGGGACGCGACCGCGCGCGGGCGGGACGGCGCAGGCCGGGTGCTCGCGTACCTGACCACCGTCGCCGCGCAGCCGTCGATTCCCGGCACCCGAGCACCGGGCGTCTTCGCACCGCTCACCGCGCACGCGACGGTGGCCGACGGGTCAGGCGTCCGGGTGCAGGCCCCGCTGCCCGACTTCAACTGGGCCGACCGGGGCCCGCGGTGGCGGTACATCGCCGACGACACCGCGCCCGCCTACCAGCGCCTGGCCGAGCAGCGACCCGAGCAGGTTGACGCGCTGCTGGGGCAACCGTTCGCGGAGTTCGCCGACCGGCAGCGGATGGTGTCCCGCGCACCCGCCCTGGTTCGGGACCTGACCTCGGGATGGTCGGTGGTCCGGGAGCCGTAGACCGGAGCGGGGCGATCCGGGCGCGGGATGAGATAATTGCGCGGCGCGATCTGCTTCGCGCCACAGCCGGAACACCAGGGCGGCCCCCGCGTCGCCAGCAAGGAGACACCGCCGATGACGGCCAACACGAGTCACCGCGAGGCACCGGACCGCAACCTCGCCCTCGAGTTGGTGCGGGTGACCGAGGCGGCGGCCATGGCCGCGGGCCGCTGGGTCGGGCGGGGCGACAAGGAGGGCGGCGACGGTGCCGCCGTCGACGCGATGCGCCACATGGTCAGCTCGGTCTCGATGCAGGGTGTCGTCGTCATCGGTGAGGGCGAGAAGGACGAGGCCCCGATGCTGTACAACGGCGAGGAGGTCGGCAACGGCGACGGCCCGCTGTGCGACGTCGCGGTCGACCCGATCGACGGCACCACGCTGATGAGCAAGGGCGCGCCCGGCTCGATCGCGGTGCTCGCGGTCTCCGAGCGCGGTGCCATGTTCGACCCGTCGGCCGTGTTCTACATGGACAAGATCGCGGTCGGCCCCGAGGCCGCCGACGTGATCGACCTGGCGGCGGGCGTCGCGGAGAACATTCGTCGGGTCGCGAAGGCGAAGAACCGCGCCGTCTCCGACACCACCGTGACGATCCTCGACCGTCCCCGGCACGCCGACATCATCCGCGAGATCCGGGACACCGGTGCCCGGATCCGACTGATCTCCGACGGCGACGTCGCGGGCGCGATCGCAACGGCCCGCCCGGATTCCGGGGTCGACATGCTGCTCGGCATCGGCGGCACCCCCGAGGGCATCATCGCCGCAGCGGCAATGCGCTGCATGGGCGGCGCGCTGCAGGGCAGGCTGGCCCCGAAGGACGACGAGGAGCGCGCGAAGGCGATCGCCGCGGGCCACGACCTGGACCGGGTGCTGCGCACCGAGGAACTGGTCACCGGCGAGAACATCTTCTTCTGCGCGACCGGCGTCACCGACGGCGAACTGGTCAAGGGTGTCCGCTACTACGGCGGCGGCGCGACGACGCAGTCGATCGTGATGCGGTCGAAGTCCGGCACGGTCCGGATGATCGAGGCCTACCACCGCCTCGAGAAGCTGCACGAGTTCTCGTCGATCAACTTCGACGGCGTCGACGGCGCCAACCCGCCCCTCCCCTGATGTAGGCGCTGCGCGCCTGTGAGTCCTTTTGGCCCCTACCGGGGCCAAAAGGACTCACAGGCGGCGGAGCCGCTTGGGTGGCAAGCTTGGCGGCATGGCTGAGAACAGCGAACCGCGGTTCCGTATCGAGCACGACACGATGGGCGAGGTCCGGGTTCCGGTCGACGCCCTCTGGCGTGCCCAGACCCAGCGCGCGGTGGAGAACTTCCCGATCTCGGGGCGCGGTCTCGAGCGGGCGCAGATCCGGGCGCTCGGCCTGCTCAAGGCGGCCTGCGCGCAGGTAAACCACGACCTCGGGCTCCTCGACGGCGGCCGGGCCGCCGCGATCGTCGCCGCCGCGACCGAGATCGCCGACGGCCGCCACGACGACCAGTTCCCGATCGACGTGTTCCAGACCGGGTCCGGGACGAGCTCCAACATGAACGCGAACGAGGTGATCGCGTCCATCGCCCTGGCGAACGGTGTGGACGTCCACCCGAACGATCACGTCAACATGTCGCAGTCATCGAACGACACCTTCCCGACCGCAACCCACCTTGCCGCGACCGAGGCGGCGGTCCGGGAGCTGATCCCGGCGCTCGACCATCTCCGGCTGGCGCTGGTGGACAAGGCGACCGAGTGGCGGACCGTGGTGAAGTCGGGGCGCACCCATCTGATGGACGCGGTCCCGGTGACCCTCGGTCAGGAGTTCGGCGGGTATGCCCACCAGGTCGAGGCGGGCATCGAGCGGGTCGTTGCGGCTCTCCCCCGGCTCGGCGAGCTGCCGATCGGCGGCACCGCCGTCGGCACCGGGCTCAATGCCCCGGACGGCTTCGGCCCGAAGGTCGTTGCACAGCTGGTGACCTCGACCGGGATCGACGCCCTGTCCCCGGCCCGGAACAGCTTCGAGGCGCAGGCGGCGCGGGACGGCCTCGTCGAGGCGTCCGGTGCGCTGCGCACGATCGCGGTGTCGCTGACGAAGATCGCCAACGACATCCGCTGGATGGGCTCGGGTCCGCTGACCGGTCTCGGCGAACTCCACCTGCCGGATCTACAGCCCGGCAGCTCGATCATGCCGGGCAAGGTGAATCCGGTTCTGCCGGAGGCGGTCACCCAGGTCGCGGCGCAGGTCGTCGGCAACGATGCGACCGTCGCCTGGTGCGGCGCCGCCGGCGCCTTCGAGCTCAACGTGTACATCCCGGTGATGGCCCGCAACATTCTGGAGTCGATCCGGTTGCTGGCCAACGTGTCCCGACTGTTCGCCGACCGGTGCGTCGCGGGGCTGGTCGCGAACACCGAGCACCTGCGTAGGCTCGCGGAGTCGTCCCCGTCGATCGTGACGCCGCTGAACTCGGCGATCGGCTATGAGGAGGCCGCCGCGGTCGCGAAGGAGGCGCTGCGGGAGCGGAAGACGATCCGGCAGACGGTCATCGACCGCGGACTGGTCGGCGACGGACTGTCCGAGGAGGAACTGGACCGCAGGCTCGACGTGCTCGCGATGGCGAAGGTCCCGCCGCAGCGGTAGCACCCCGGCAGCCCACCCGCTCCGGTCAGGCGGCCGGGTCGTACGCCCACACCGACACCCAGTCGACGAGCAGGTTGCCGTTGCTGGTGCCGTTGCCGTTGGTCTCGGTCTGCAACTGCCAGCGCATCGGCGTCGACGGCACCCAGGCCGTGCTGTCGAGGACCACCCGGTCGTCGAGCAGGTAGCGGATCCGGCCGGGCGACCATTCGATCGTGTACGTGTGCCAGTCGGTGAACCGGGCGCCGATGTCCGCGGCGACGTCCTGACACCCGCCGACGCACGACCCGGCGCCGGAGTAGTGGTGGAAGCCGCCGACGGTGCCGGCAAGGCCACCCTCGGGGAAATCGAATTCGCCGTCGGCCGGCCACCGCTCGGACTGCGGCCACAGCAGCCAGGCGACGTAATACTCGTTCAGGTTCGGATTATCGACCTTGAATCGCGCGGAATAGCGGCCGTAGGTTTGATATTGGCTCGCCCCGTCGATCAGCGGGGACGGATTCGCACCGGCCGGAACCCCGTTCACCGGGCGCAGATGAAAATTCATCACACCGTTCCCGACGCTGAGCACCTGGTCCGGTCGATAGGGCCGCTTCTGATAGGTGTCCAGATAGCAGCTGGGATAGGTGCGCCACTTCTGGCCCTCGGCCCCGGTGTAGACGATGCGGTCCGGCTCGCAGGCGTTCGCCCAGCTTCCGACCGCGGCGTCCCTGGTGAAGTCGTCGACGAAAATCTGCCGCCAGCCAGGGCGATTACCGCGGGGTGCGGCAACACCCGACGGCGCGGTCGGTGCGGGGGTCGCGACGTCGGTTCCGGGCGACGGCGAGGCAACGGACCCGGGGAAGGCCCCCGCCTGCGGCACGCCGACGGCCGCGCCTGCCGCCGCGGCGACGGCGAGGGACAGCAGGCACCGGGTCACCCGGCCCGATGTCGACGCCCGCGCACGGGTACGGGTGACCTCTCGAATGGATCCGGTTTCGCGCACACGACTTCGAACCATGTGGTTCCCCATTCACGACAAAGAGCGATGAGCGGGTGGTTCGCATGCGATGCCCGAGAAATGTTCTCGAATCCGACGCTAGCACGGTGCATTACGAATTTCCGGGCAGGCGCGACCAGACATGCGGGGAGCGGCCGCGCAGTCGGGTGACCCTGGCGCCCCCACGGTCGCCGCGGTGCGCCTAGACTCCCGAGCGACATCGGAGAAGTAAGGGAAGGCAAACCTGTGCGAGTGGTGGTCACCGGCGGTGCCGGGTTCATCGGGTCGACGCTGGTCGACCGGCTACGCGGTGACGGCCACCGGGTACTCGTCGTCGACAACCTGAGCCGCGGCCGGGAGCACAACCTCGCCGCCGCACTCGCCGCCGACGGCGTCGACCTCGAACTCCTCGACGTCCGGCACGACGACATCGACCGCATCTTCGGGACGTTCGCGCCCGAGGTGGTCTTCCACCTCGCCGCACAGATCGACGTCCGGCGCAGCGTCGCCGACCCGGTCGCGGACGCCGAAACCAACGTCATCGGCACGCTCCGCGTCGCCGCGGCGGCCGTGCGCGCGGGGGTCCGCAAGATCGTCTTCACCTCGTCGGGCGGATCGATCTACGGAGCCCCCGCGACACTCCCGGTCTCCGAACAGGTTCCGGTGCGGCCCGCCTCGCCGTACGCGGCGGGCAAGGTCGGCGGCGAATACTACCTCGACAGCTTCCGCGTCCTGCACGGCCTGGACTGCTCCCACATCGCCCCCGCCAACGTCTACGGCCCGCGTCAGGATCCGTACGGCGAGGCGGGAGTGGTGGCAATCTTCGCGCGCGAGATGCTCGCCGGCCGGCCGACCACCCTGTTCGGCGATGGCGGCAACACCCGCGACTACGTGTACGTCGACGACGTCGTCTCGGCGATGGTCGCCGCGTCCGGGTCCGCCGGGTCGGGTCTGCGGTTCAACATCGGCACCGGCGTGGAGACGAGCGATCTGGAACTCAACCGCCTCGTCGCCCGCGCCACCGGCACCACGGTGGACCCCCTGTGGAAACCCGCGCGTCCCGGCGACGTCCGGCGGTCCGCGCTCGACGCGGGCCAGGCGTGCCGCATCCTCGGCTGGCACCCCACGGTCGGGCTCGCCGAGGGCATCGCCCGCACGGTCGCCCATTTCCGCGAGTTGGGCGTGAGCCGACCGGTCGCCGTCTGAGGTGTCCGTGACCGACCGTTCCACCGTCCGGGTCGGCCACCTGGACGTGATGCACAGCCGCACCCGGATCACCGCGATCATCGGGCCCGTCGAGCTGCCCCCGGTCGACGTCGTCGCCGACCGCCTCGCCGCGATGGCCGCGGTCGGTCCCAACGCCCGGCTGGGTCTGCACCCGTCGCCGGTGTCGAACCGGTGGACGTTCGACCCCGCCGCACACCGGCCCACGGTCCGGCGCGTCGCGCCCCCGCGCTCACCGATGGACCTGTACGACCCCGAGCCCGACGCCGCCGCGCCCGCACCCGAACCCGACGACCATCGCCCGCGTCCGACGAGCATCATCCTCGCCGGCGACTACCTGCGCACCGATCACAGTCACGGCCTCGGCGAGGTTGCCCTCGCGCTCGCGATGCACGGCGTGATCCTGGGGACGATCGACCCGACCGACCCGAACGTGTGGCGTCCGTCGGGTCGCCGCGGCAGCGGAATCGCGGCGGCAGCGGCGCGGACCTACGGGACCGACCCGCGACGGCTCTTTGCGTTGCGCAGTGCACTGCACCGGCGCCCGGAATCGGCACCGCCCGAGACGATTCCGTGGATCCCCGCCCGCTCGGGGGCCGCGGCGACGATGCCGCCCGAGACGGTGGCGCGGCTGCGCGCCTGGCGGGACGGCAACGACCCGAGCGTGTCGATGTTCGCGGTGATCGCGGCGGCGCTGCACCGCGGGCTGGCCGCGTCGGGCATCGAGATCGACGACGTCGTGACCGTGACCCTCGACGCCCGCCGCTACCTACCGAAGGGCCGTGTCCCGCTCGGCAACTTCGTGTCCGGGCTGGAGTTTGACCTCGGCCGCGCACCGACCCCGCGCCGGATCCACCGGGCCAGCGCGGGCGCGACGGCGTCGGGTCGCCCGGTGGCGAACCTGGCACTGAACGCGGCCCGGACCCGCGTCGGCCTGCGCACCGGACGGCAGGCCGACACGCGGTGGGACCGCCCGCGCCACCCCCGAGCCCGGCTGCTGTTCTCCAGCCTTGGCGTCGTCCCCCGCACCGGACGCGTTCCGTGGCGGGACACCGCGGCGCCGTTCTACGCGGCGCACAACGATCCGACCGGACCCGACGGCATCACCGTCACCTGGGCGATCGTCGAGGGCGCGGTCATCGCGTCGGCCTCGTTCCACGGCAACGTCTTCCCGCGCGCGCAGGTCCAGGAAGGCCTGACACGGGCGGTCACCGATCCACTCGCCCTGCTCACCTGACCCGATTCCGCGACCGCAACCCCGTTCCGTAAGATAGGCAAGCCTTCCCTACGATGGGTGGCCGCGCCCCATGACGATCCCGGAGATTCGCCTTGGCCTCGACAACCCGTCCCGACCCCGGGCTCGCCATCCTCATCAGCTGCTTCACCACCGCCCGGCTCGACCTGCTGCTCGCGGGCATCGAGCGGGCGCGCGCCCAACTGCGGGACGGTGACGAGGTGATCGTCGTCGTCGACCACAACCCCGAATTGCTCTCGATCCTCCGGCAGCGCTGCCCGTCCGACGTCACCCTCACCCCGAACCGGCACCGCCGCGGGCTGTCCGGGGCACGCAACACCGGTCTGGAGTTCGCCGCCGCCGAGATCGTTGTCTTCCTCGACGACGACGCCTCGGTCCGTCCGCACGCCCTCGACGCCGTGCGAACCGCGTTCACCGACCCCGCCGTTGTCGCGATCGGCGGTGCGGTGCACGCGAACTGGGAATCCGGCCACCCGCCTGGCTGGTTCCCCGACGAGTTCGGATGGGTGGTCGGCTGCGACTACCGCGGCCTGCCCGCGGACGGCGCCGAGATCCGCAATCCGATCGGTGCCGCAATGGCGGCCCGCCGCGCCGAACTGCAGAAGATCGGCGGCTTCTCCGACCGGCTCGGCCGGGTCGGCGCCGTGCCGGCAGGGTGCGAGGAAACCCTGATGGGAATCGAGCTGCGACAGCAGTTTCCGGGCACCCGGATCGTCCGGGTCACCGGTTTCGCCGTGGACCACGCCGTGCCGGACCACCGGGCGACGGTGCGCTACTTCGTCTCCCGCTGCAGGCACGAGGGCCGCTCGAAGGCGGTGCTCACCGGCATGGTGGGGGCCGACGCCGGACTGTCCGCGGAACGCAGCTTCGTGGTGCGCACCCTCGGCACCGGGGTGCTGCGGTACCTGCGGCGGACGGTGGCCGGTCGGGACCGGTCCGCACTGACCCGCATCCTGACGCTGACCCTCGGCCTGGCCGTGACCGTGGCCGGCACCGCCGAGGGCATGCTGCGCCGGGGGACTGCCGGGTCCGACCGCGCTGCCGCTGCGCTTCCCCTGGCCGCCGGGGATCCCGCGGTCGACGAGGACGAACTCGTGACGATCGTGATCCCGACCGTCGGGCGTGGCTCCCTGCGCACCACCGTGCGGGCCGTGCTCGCGCAGCAGCACCACACCATCGAGCTGATCGTCGTCGACAACCGGCCACACCGCGGCGCCGTTGCGCGCGCGCTGGACGGGATCGACGATCCGCGCCTGCGCATCGTCGACCAGCCGGTGCCGGGGGTGTCGGCCGCCCGGAACCTGGGGCACCACCACGCGAGCGGCCGGATCGTCGCCTTCACCGACGACGACGCCCTGCCCGACCCCGGCTGGATCACCGGCATCGTCGCGAGCTTCCGGGCCGATCGCGGCGGTGCGGTCGGCGCGGTGACCGGGCGCGTTCTCGGCACCGAGGCAACCAACCGCATGCAGGAATGGTTCGAGGAGGCGAAGGTCTTCGACAAGGGCGAGTCCGCGACCGTGTGGGCGCTACGCACCCACGAAACGGACCCGGCGCTCGGCGACTTCGGCGCCCACGGGCCCTTCTTCCCCTACACCGCGGGCGAGTGCGGGTCGGGCAACAACATGGCCTTCCGGTCGAGCGCGCTGACGTCCATCGGGGGATTCGATGAGCGCCTCGGCACCGGAACCCCCACCCGCGGCGGCGAGGACCTCGACGCGTTCCGCGCCACCCTGCTGCGGGGCTGGTCGATCGCCTACAACCCGGACGCCGTCGTCCGGCACTACCACCGCGACAACATGGCCGACCTGCGCACGCAGAGCTACGGATACGGCACCGGGATGGCGGCGTCGCTGACGAAATTCGTCGGCACCGGGCAGCTGTGGCCGATCCTGTCGCGTGTCCCGCGGGGACTCCACATGCTGCTGTCCCCCGCCTCCGCGAAGAACGCCGACGTCCCGTCCGACTGGCCGCTGCACCTGCGGGCCCTCGAGGCGTGGGGCTACCTGACCGGACCGGTGCTGTTCGTCCGCAGTCACCTAGGGGCCCGGCGGACCGGAGCGACCCGATGACCGCGACGGACCTGCCCACCGACCACCTCACCGCCGCCAGGCGAACCGAGGTCCGGTACGGCTGGCGGCCGCGGCCTGCGCTGCTCCTCGGCGCCGTCGTCGCGGCGCTCATGCTCGCGTTGAACCTGCTGGTCGCCACCGGGTCCGCGGACCTCGTTCCCACCCCGATCCGGATCCTGGTCGTGCTTGCCGGCGCCACCCTGGTCCCCGGCCTCCCCGTGGTGGTGGCCCTGCGGATCCCCGGGCGGGCGCTGTTCGCGTCTCTGGTCGTGTCGGTCTCGCTGGCAACGACGATCCTCGCCGCCCAGTTCACGATGGTCCCGCAGTGGTGGAATCCGGCGACCGTGCAGACCCTGCTCGCGGCCGGATCCCTGCTTGCCTGTGTGCTGGTGCGCCGCACCGTTCCCGCCGACATCGCCTGCCCGCGCAGCGAACTGCACTACCTGCGGTCCTGGAGTCGGGCCCGCACGACCAGCCTGGTCGCGCTCACCGCATCGATCGTCCTGTTCGCGGTCGCGGCGGCGACCCTGGACTATCTCGACGCCGGGCGCTACGGGATCATCACGCAGATCGGGGTCGTGTACGCGCTCGGGCTCGTCGTCCTGTGCGGCACCATCGTGGCCGGGCTCACCCGCCCGCGTATCGACCCGGTCGTGATGTCCGCGGCGACGCTGGTGCTGATCGGCTACACGACGATGCTCGTCCCGGCCGCCAGCGGCCAGACGACGGTGCCCACCGCGTTCGTGCACCGCGGCTTCATCGCGGCCCTTGCCCAGGGTGAGCGGCTCCCCGACGCGATCGACGCCCGGTTCAGCTGGGCCGGGTTCTTCTCCGCCGGAGCGCATCTGGTGACGGTCGCCGACCTTCCCGACGCGACCGCGCTGCTGGCATGGGCGCCGCTGTTCATGGGCGCCCTGCTCGCCTTCCCGCTGTACGCGATCGCGATCGCAATCACCGGCCGGGCCCGTCTGGCCTGGCTGGCGGTGATCCTCTACCAGCTGTTCAACTGGTATCAGCAGGACTACTTCGCTCCGCAGGCGGTCGCGATGGTGTTCTACGCGACCGTCATCGCAACCCTGCTCTGGCAGCTGCGCCGGGCCCCGCTTCCCGGCATCGGTCCCGGGGTCGGACGGTTCCTGATCGACGCGCCGCGGCGCACCCCGGGGCTGGTCCCCGGTTTCGGATCGGTTCGCACCCTGGCACTCGGCGCCGTGCTGCTGCTGGTGCTCGTGGCGAACACGGTCACCCACCAGATCACGCCGATCCTGGCGATCATCGCGCTCGCCTTCTTCTCGCTGTTCGGCCTCACCCGGTACCGGACACTGTGGCTCGCCGCGGGTCTCGTCTTCGCCGCCTGGTTCAGCTACGGCGCCACCGACTTCTGGACCGGTCACCTGCAGTCGATCTTCGACGAGCTCGGCCAGATCGGTAACTCCGTGAACCGCGGTGTCGGCGACCGCATCTCCGGCGATCCCGACTATCAGCAGATGCAGTACCTGCGGATGGCGGCCTCCGGCCTGTTCGCCTGCGTCGCGTTCGTCGGATGGCTGCTCGCCCGGGGCCGCCGGGCCTGGCTGGTTGCGGGCGCGCTGTGCGCTGCCCCGTTCACCCTGGTGCTGCTGCAGAGTTACGGCGGCGAGATGATCATCCGCTGCTTCGTCTACGCGTCGCCGGTCCTCGCGCCGTTCGCGGCAATCGCCGTTGCCCGCGGTATTACCCTGATCCGCCGCCGATCGGCGGTGCGCGCCAGGGGCGCCCGCCCGGTGGCGCTGGTCGCGGGAACCGTCATCCTCGTGGTGCTCGGCGTGCTGCTGACCACCAACCGCGGCCTGAACACGGCGTTCGAAGCGTCGACGACCGAACAGGTCGCGATCACCGACGAGTTCATCGCCGCCGTCCCCCCGGACACCACGATCATGTCGTGGTCGCACGCCCCGCACAGCAGCGGTGTCCGCCGCACCCTGGACCCGCGTGGCCCGCGGATGATGTTCATCGACAGCTACCCGTGCCTCGACGACCTCGCCAACTGCGCGAGGACCCGGGACCCGTCATACCTGTACCTCACGACTCAGGGCACCGGCATGCTGCGGTTGCAGTACGGCATGTCGCAGCGGTATCTCGACGACCAGGTGCGGGCCATCCTCTCCGGGGGTCGGTACCTGCCGATGCTCGAGCGCGAGAGCATCACCATCCTGCGCCGCGTCGACTCCCCCGTCATCGAATTCGAGACCTCATGAACCTGACCGTCCTGTTCTTCCTGCTCGCCGCCGCCCTGCTGGTGGCGGGGGTGCTGCTGCGCGAACGTGAGGTGCCGGACACCGGTGGCATCGGCAGACGCCCACCCGCCCAGGTGATCTCGCTGCTGCTCGCGTCCTGCGTGGTGACGGCGGCGGTGCTGACGTTCGCCCGGCTGATCGCGATGGCCGTATGACCCGTCGCCCCCTCCGGGTGGTCGCGGCGGCACTGGCCGTTGCCACCTGCGCCGCCTGCACGATCCCGACCGACGACCCGACGACCGTGCAAGCCCCGACGCCGGACGGCCCGGGGAGCGCCGCGGTCGCCGAGGTCGACTGCGGGCAGGGCCAGATCCCCGGCGGCACACCGGTCCCGGTCGGCGACCTGCCCGGCTGGAAGCAGATCTTCACCGACGAGTTCGACCGCTGCGAACTCGGCAGGCAGTGGAGCACCTACAGCGGCCAACCCGGCGGCAATCCGCACGGCTGGTGGGACGGAAAGATGGTGCAGGTCTACGGCGGTGCACTGAACCTGCTGTCGGAGCGCAGCGGCGACGGGTGGGTCAGCGGCGGCGTCTCGAACTTCCCGGTGACCCAGCAGTACGGCCGCTGGGAGATCCGGATGCGGGCCGACCGCAGCGACGACATCTCGTACCACATGCTGTTGTGGCCACAGCGCGAGCAGTGGCCCCCGGAGATCGATTTCGCCGAGTCCGCCAGCGGCGAGCGGACCCAGCTGGACGCCTTCCTGCACTGGGTCGGCGACGACGGGAACCGGAAGTCCCACGCGATCGTCACCGGCGACTTCTCCGAGTGGCACACGGTCGGTGTGGAATGGGGGCCCGGCATCATCCGCTACCTGCTCGACGGAAAGGTCTGGGCGGAGGCGCATTCGGAGACGATGGTGCCGGACGAACCGATGTGGCTGGGGCTGCAGGCGGAGGCGGGCGCCTGCGAGCGGAGGGCCGACTGGGGCATCGAACCGTGCTCGGAGACCGATCCCCTTCGCCCGGACCGGGTTGCGGTGCAGGTGGACTGGGTGACGGTGTACGAGCCGGTGATGTCCGATCTGGAGTGGATGCAGGAGCGCGGCGCGTTCGATCCCGACCCGGACGTGGTTCAGATGTCCGAGGACGGCTGAGCACCGACGGCATCCCGGTCCAGTGACCGCAGCGCCCGCAGCAGGGGCACCGCGAGTACCGCGGCCGACGCGGATTCGGCGACGAGGTACGCCAGCCCCATCGCGGCAAGCCCGTGGTCGCCGATCAGCGCGACGCTCAGCCCGAGGATCAGGGCCGCGTTGCCAATCTGGACCATGATGGCCAGGGTCAGCCTGCGCCGGACCCTGGCGATCGCGGTGTACGCGAACGCGATCGACGCGGGCAGCACCGCAACGGCGGCGAGCCGCAGCAGCGGTGTTCCGGTCTCGGCGTACTCGGCTCCGACGACGTCGAGGAGGACCGGGCCGAGGATCGCGAACAGTACCACCGCTCCGGCCGTCACCGCGGCGAGCACCAGGAGGAATCGGCGGGTCAATTCCCGCACCCGGTCCGGGTCGGCGGCAACGCCGGACACGTACGGGCCCATCAGCATCGTCATCAGGACGAGCACCGCCGAGACGAGCGACCAGGCGATCGCAAAGTGCGCGTTGGCGTTCGCGCCGAGCCGGGTCACGACAATCAGGGGAAGCATCAGCGGCGCAAGCGCTCCCACCACGTAGATCCCATAGGATCCGGCGAGGTAGGTACCCATCTCGCGGGCGGGCGGCAGCGCGGGCGGGACGTCCCTCAACCCGGGTCCACGCAGCCGACGGGCGACGGCGACGCCGAGCACCGCAGCGCCGATCAACGCGGGCACCGTCCAGGTCCAGACGATCGCCACTCGCGACGCGGTGAACGCGAGCGCGGCCGCGGCGACGAGCTTGACCGCCGCGTGGACCACATTCTTGGTTGCGGCCCACCCGGCCTCCCGCAACCCGACGGCGGTGTGGTCGAGCAGGGCGAACCAGGAGAAGACCGCAACGACCAGCGGGAAGGACGCCGCCTGCAGCGGGTGGGCGAACATCTCGTCGGTCGGCCCCCAGACCAGGAACGATGCACCGAGCAGCAGCCCGCCGCACCCGCCGATCGCGAAGCCGTTCCGGACGAGGGTGGCCGCCCTGGCGCCGGCAAGCGGCAGGAACCGCTCGAACAGTGCACCGAGAGCAAGGTTTCCGAACGCCGACAGCATCGTGGCGGTGGTGATCACCGCCGACGCGGCACCCACCTCACTCGCCGGGTACAGGCGTCCGAGCACCGCCCAGTAGGCGAGGCCGAGCCCGCCGGTCAGCGCGGCGGACACGGTCAGTGCGAGGCTGTTGCGCTCGAGGCTCTTGCCCGGACCGGCACCGACCGCGGTGCGGTCGGTGGTGTCGACGAGCGTCGTCGGCGATGACCGTGGCGCCGCCGCGGTCACCGCATCAGTTCGCGCACGTCGGCACGCGCCGACTCCTTGCGAATGTGCTTGGTGTCGCGCCAGTGCTGCCATTCCTGGCCGATGGTGCGCAGCACCCGCATGCCGTCGCTGTAGGCGTTGAGGTTGCTCCGACCGTGGATGCGGGGTCCCTCGAAGCTGCCGACCTCCGCGATGACCAGTCCGGCGGTCGCGAGGCGGACGTTGATGACGGTCTCGATCTCGAAGCCGTCACCCCACTGGGCCCGCTGGTACTCGACGGGCGGTAGTTCGATCAGCGGGACGTGCTTGCGCCAGAAGGCGTTGTAGCCGTAGCAGAGGTCGGAGAAGTCGGTCCGGAAGATGATGTTGACCAGGCCGTTGAGGCCCTTGTTGCCGAGGTTCCGGAGGGTGGTGATGTCGGAGCTGCCGCCGCTGCCGACGAAGCGGCTGCCCTTCGCCAGGTCGGCACCGCCGACGAGCGCCTCGACGAACAGCGGGATCTCGGCCGGATCGGTGGATCCGTCGGCGTCGATCATCACGATGATGTCCTCGGTCGCGACGGCGAAGCCACAGGCGAGGGCGTTGCCCTTGCCGCTGCGGGTCTGCGTCACGACGGTCGCGTCCGGCCACAGCTCGCGCGCGACGGACACCGTGTCGTCGGTGGAATTGCCGTCCACGAACACGATCTGGTCGATTCCGTCGGGCATCCGGGAGGCAACGAACGGCAGGTTCTTCGCCTCGTTCATGGCCGGGATGATGACCGAGACCGTCGGCCGACCGGTGCCGCGCCCGGCGAGGCCCTCGACCGGGGGCGGGGCGGTGGTGCCCGCGTCCGCGCCGGAACCGTCGGTCGGTGTCGTGGTGCTCAAGTCGATAGCTCCAGTCGTGATCAGGGGGACGACCCCGCCAGGTATCGGCGAGTCCGGGCAATCTCGTTGCCCGCTGGTCGATTCGGGGGTCCCGCAGTTCGTCGAACCGCGTGTCATACAGTAGAAGGTAGGCAAGCCTAAGCAAAGCGACAGGTACCCCATGTGACGACTGTCACACAGCAGACGAGGAGCGAGGCCGCGTGCACACCCAGGTAGCGATCATCGGCGCGGGCCCCGCCGGCCTCACCCTCGCCCACATGCTCCACCTCCAGGGCATCTCCTCGGTGGTGATCGAATGCCGCGGCCGCGAGCACATCGAGACCCGCACCCGAGCGGGCATTCTCGAGCAGCCGACCGTCACACTGTTCGAGGAACTCGGAGTGGCCGACCGCCTGAATCGGGAGGGCCTGTCCCACAATGGTTTCTACGTTCGTTTTGACCGCAGCACACACCACCTGGACTTTCACCGACTGATCGGCGGCAACGCGACCGTCTATCCGCAACAGGAGGTGGTCAAGGATCTCGTCGCCCACCGGCTCGCCGCGGGCGGGCCGATCCTGTTCGACACCGCGGTGACCGCGATCGAGACGACCGCGGACGAGGCACGCCTGCGACTCGATCACCGCGGCACCACGACGGAGCTGACCGCGGACTTCGTCGCCGGCTGCGACGGCTTCCACGGAGTGAGCCGTGCGCACCTTCCCGCGGCAGGACTCCGGGAGTTCACCCGCACCTACCCGGTCGCCTGGCTCGGCATCCTGGCCCACACCACGCCGACCACCCCGGAGGGCATGTACTGCGCGCACGAGAGCGGCATCTCGGTGCACAGCATGCGCGGACCGCGAATCACCCGGCAGTACCTTCAGGTTCCGGCCGGGACCGATCTCGCCGACTGGCCCGACGACCGCATCTGGGACGAGCTGACGGTCCGCAGCGCCAGCGACGACCACCCCGAACTGGAGCGGGGCGAGGTCGTCGACCGCTCACTGGCGCCGCTGCGGTCGTATGTCTGCGAGACGATGCAGCACGGCAGGCTGTTCCTGCTTGGCGACGCGGCCCACATCGTCCCGCCCACCGGCGCCAAGGGCCTCAACCTCGCGGTCTCCGACGCCTGCGTCCTCTCCCACGCCCTCGGCGGGTGGTACCGGGCCGGGACCCGCGCCCATCTCGACGCCTACAGCCAGACGTGCCTGCCCCGGGTCTGGAAGGCGCAACACTTCTCGTGGACCCTGACCACGACCCTGCACGCCATCTCGGACGACCCGATGGACTGGCCGCTGCGTCGGGCCCGGCTGGCGCGCTGGGTGGAGTCGGAGGCCGAGCAGGCCGCGCTCGGCGAGGTCTACCTCGGCCTTCCGTTCCCCACCCCGTGGCGGCACCCGGCCGCCTGAGCGTGATCCGGGAGGGCCCGCTACCCTCCCCGCTGGCGTTTGTGTAGCCTACCCTAATTACGCGAGGCCCCCGGGCCGTTCCCACGCATGCGTGCTGTCCGAATTGGAGTCCGGTCGATGCTCAGCTTCCCCACGCCCCACCGCACTCAGCCCCTGAGCGGCAAGGGCATTCGCATGTCCCGGATCACCGACCACGGGCGGACGATGATCGTGCCGATGGACCACTCGGTCACCGTCGGACCGCTCGGCAGCGCCGACCACACCGACAGCCTCGTCCGCACCCTCGCCAATGCCGGGGCCAACGCCGTCGTGCTGCACCGCGGCCGGGCCAAGCTGGTCGACCCGTCGTCGTTCTCCCGGATGGGGCTGATCGTGCACCTGTCCGCCGGGACCACCCGCAGCATCGACCTGCACGCCAAGGTGCTCGTCGCCGGCGTCGAGGACGCCGTGCGGTCGGGAGCCGACGCCGTCAGCGTGCACGTGAACATCGGGTCGCCCACCGAACGCGAGCAGCTCACCGACCTCGGCGCCGTGTCGAGGGAGTGCGACCTGCTCGGCGTCCCCCTGCTTGCGATGATGTACGCCCGCGGACCGCTGCGCGCGGATCTCCCCCCGGACACCGACGAACTGGCCCACCTGGCCGCGATCGCAACCGATCTCGGCGCCGACCTGGTCAAGCTCGACTACTGCGGTGACCCGGACGCGATGCGCGGGGTTGTCGAGTCCTGCCCCATCCCGATCTGCGTCGCGGGTGGTCCCGGATCCGGCGGCGATGAGCAGACCATCGCGCTCGGCGCGGAGGTGCTCTCGTCCGGCGTCGCCGGGTTGAGCTTCGGCCGCACCGTGTTCGAGGCACGGGACCCCTACGGCGTCACCGCCGCGCTCGCCCGGCTCGTCCACTCCCCCGTCGCCGTCGAACTCGAAAGCGCCTGACGGCAGCCGACCCACCGCTCCACGACCCGAAGGGAACCCGTCCGCACATGGACAGCACCATCGTCACCGACCAGATCGTCCCCGCAGCGGGCGCAGGCTCGGACACCCGCCGCACTCCGATCAGCCGGGAGGGCCACTTCGCGTGGCTCGACGTGCGCGCGGTGGACCGGGACCTGCTACCCGCGATCGTTCAGGCGGCACTGCACCACCGGATCGACGGCATCCTGTCCGACTCGGTCGCGACGTTCGAGGGACTGCCGCCGACGGTGCGCCGCATCCTCGCCGTCGCCGCCCCCGTCGCCGCGGACTTCCCGTACGACGCGGTGGATCTGGTGGTCGTCGCCGACCGCGCCGACGTGCACTCCCCGCACATCGGGCACACCCCCGACCGCGGTGTGCACGTTATCGTCTCGGACGCCCCGACGTTGCAGGTGGCGTGCGAGGTGGTCCGCGAGGTTCCGTGGACGCTGCTCACCTTCACCGACCCGACCAAGATCCCGCTCGAGATTGTCATCGCCGCCGCCGAGAACTCCGGCGGCCGGACGATCACCACGGTCACCGACATCGAGGACGCCGAGATCGTCAAGCTCGTCCTCGAGCACGGGTCCGACGGACTGCTGCTTGCGCCCCGCACCGCCGACGACGTGGTGAAGCTGGCGCGCATCGTCGACCACCGGCTCGAGGGCATGGAGCTCTCCGAACTGGTCGTCACCAAGGTCGAGCACATCGGCATGGGCGACCGCGCCTGCATCGACACCTGCTCGCTCCTCGAGCTCGACGAGGGCTGCCTGATCGGGTCCTTCTCCACCGGCATGTTCCTGTCCTGCAGTGAGACCCACCCCCTGCCGTACATGCCCACCCGACCGTTCCGGTGGAACGCGGGCGCGGTGCACTCGTACGTGCTCGGGCCGGACAACCGCACCCGCTACGTCAGCGAACTGCAGGCGGGCTTCCCGATCCTCGCCGTTCGCACCGACGGCAGCGTCCGCGAGGTGCGGATCGGCCGGGTCAAGATCGAGAAGCGCCCGCTGATCTCGATCACCGCGGTCGCGCCGAACGGAAAGAACGTCAACGTGATCGCGCAGGACGACTGGCACGTGCGGCTGCTCGGCCCCGGTGGCAGCGTCAACAACGTCACCGAACTGGCCCCCGGCGACACCCTGCTCGGCTACGTCCCGACCGAGGCCAGGCATGTGGGACTGCCGATCACCGAGTTCTGCGACGAGCGTTAGGACCGTGAGCACGACGACGCCCGAGGTTCTCTGGTACATCGGGGCGAACGACGGTGCGGCGCCGTGGGATCCGCGGCATCGCTTCCCGCCGTCCTTCGCCGCGCTGCGTGAGCAGGCCCACACTCTCGACCGGCTCGGGTACTTCGGCGCCCTGACCACCGCGCGGGAGGCGATCTCCCTGGTCGCCGACACCGAGCGGCTGCGGTTCCTGGTCCCCGAGTACCCGGGCGTCAAGCCGCCCGCACTGCTCGCCGAGGAGGCGCAGGTCTTCGACCAGTACTCCGGCGGACGATTGATCTACAACCAGGTGAACGGTGCCGACCCGGTGCTGTCCCGGTACGGCCGCTTCCACTCGAAGTCCGAGCGCTACGCGATGTCGGCGGAGTACTGGTCGCTGGTCAGGCGGCTCTACCTCGACGACACCGACGCCCACGCCGGAACGCACTTCGAGTACGGCCCGCGGTACAAGCCCGCGATCGCCGGGCCCCGGCAGCCCGGCGGTGTCCCGCTGTGGGGCACCGGCGCGTCGCCGGAGGGCATCGCGCACGCCGCGCAGGTGCTCGACGCGTACCTCATGTTCATGAGCCCGGCGCAGGCGATGGACACGGTGTTCAGCAGGGTCCGCGCGGCCGCCGCCGACACGGGTCGGGAACTGCGGTTCGGGGTGCTGGCGAGCGTGCTGGTCCGGGAGACCGAGGAGGCGGCCTGGGAACGCTTCGAATGGCAACTCGCGCAGACCGATCCGGCGTCGGTGCTCGCCACCGCGGACCGCAACCTCACCAGCTTCGGGTTCCCCCCGCTGGCGGAGCTGACCTCCGACGACCCGCAGGTCCGGGCGCGGATCGCGGCGCTGCGCGCGGGGCGGTTGCCGACCCGGGCCGAGCTGGAGTACGCGCCGAACCAGGCCGCCGGACTGACCACCTGGACCGGGGCCGAGCCGCCGTTCGACGTGGCGGGCAAGGGCACCGGCAACTACCTGGTCGGCAGCGCCGACAACGTGGCCGCCCGGATCCGGGAGCTGTCCGAGCAGCTGGGCATCGACATCTGGATCCTGTCCGGGTGGCCGCTGATCGACGAGGCCCGGGCCGTTGCGGAACTGCTCTTTCCCCGACTCGGGATCCGCACCGGTGTCTGAGCTCCCCGGTGACGGTGCCGTTCACCCCGTCCAACCGGTCACAGGTGCCCTTCACCGGGGGGCGCCGGACCTGGCGACGCCGCAGCGCGGCTACGCGCCGTTCGCGGTGCCGTGGACGTCGATCCGGGAGCGGTTCGCGGTGGTGGCGGCGGCCCTGCCCGACGAGTTGGCGGTGGTCTGCCGCGGCGAGTCGATCACCTACGCGGCGCTGCACGCGCGGGCGGCGGCCGGGGCCCGCGCCCTGGTGTCCCGGCTGGGCGGGGTGCGCCGACCCGTCGCGATCGACACCGACTGCAGCCTCGACTGCGTCGTCACGATCGTGACCATCCTGCTGTCGGGGAATCCGTTGGTGCTGCTGGACTCCCGACTTCCTGACGAGCGCCGCACCGACATCCTCGCCCGCAGCGGCGCCCTCCGCTACCGGGCCGCCGACCTCGAACCGGCCGATGCGGGCGCGCCGCTGCCCGCCGTCGCCCGCACCGATACCGCGGTGCTGCTGTTCACGTCCGGGTCGACCGGCAGGCCGAAGGCGGTGCGGCAGGGGCAGCGGCAGTGGCTGAACCAGGCGGCGGACTTTCACACCACCCTCGGGATCGGTGCGGGCGACCGGGTCGGGATGGCCCTGCCGATCAGCTTCGGCGGCGGCATGGACGTGGTGGTCAGCGCGCTGCTCAACGGCGCGACGCTGCACTACCTCGACCCGCGCGAGATCGGCAGCGACGCACTGCCGCAGTGGATCCCCGGCGAAGCGCTGACCACCCTGCACGCCACCCCGTCGCTGCTGCGCGCGGTGCTGACGGTGTGCGCGGGCGGACCCGCGCTCGGCAGGCTCCGACTGGTCACCACCTGCGGCGAGGCGGTGCACGGCGACGATGTGACCGCGCTGCGCACACAGCTGGGGCCGCACAGTGTCTACTGCAACCTGTCCGGCTCGTCGGAGACCGGGAACCTGGCGTTCAATGTGTTTCCGCCGGAGCGGCCGATCCCGGACCGGGTCCTCCCGGTCGGGGTGGTTGCCGCAAACAAGACGGTTCGCCTGCTCGGCCCCGACGACACGCCGGTCCGGCCGGGGGAGGTCGGGGAGATCGTCGTCGACTCCGACTACCTCGCCGAGGGCTATCACGTGGACCGCGACGGCGGGGCCGGCGCCGACGTCGACCGGTTCGGTGTGACCGCCGCAGGCGCCAGGTACTTCCGGATGGGCGACCTTGGCCGGTTCGACGGGAACGGGGACCTGCATCTGGTCGGGCGCGGCGACGACGCCGTCAAGGTCCGCGGCTATCTCGTCGAGCCAGCGGAGGTGGAGTCGGCGCTGCGCAGGCTGCCCGCGGTGAACGAGGCGGTGGTGCTCGCGCGCAGCACCGATGCCGGGCCCGCGCTGGTCGGCTATGCCGCGGTCCGGCCGGACGGCCGGGCGCCATCTGCGGCCGATCTGCGACGGGACCTGCGGGCCGCATTGCCGGACTGGATGATCCCGGCGCACCTGGTCCTGCTTCCCGCGCTGCCGCGCAACGAGCGGGGCAAGGTGGATCGGTCCGCGCTGCCCGGGCCCGCGCCGCGGCCGCCGGTGGTCCCGCCCGCCGCAGGCACCGAGACCGACCTCGCCGCCCTGTGGGCGGAGATCCTCGGCGTCGAGCGGGTCGGCCGCGACGACGACTTCACCGCCCTGGGCGGGGACTCGCTGCAAACCCAGCAGATGCTGACCCGGGCAGGTGAACGGTTCGGGGTGGCGCTCACGTCCGCGACGCTGGCGAACCATCCCACCCTGCACCGGTTCGCCGGGCACCTCGACGCGCACGCCGGGGGCGCGGGTGGCTCGGTGCTGGTCCCGCTGTCCCCGACCGGGACCGGCACCCCGGTGTTCGCCGTCGCCGGGGCGGGCTCCACCGCACTGGCGCTGCTGCCCCTCGCGCGCGAACTCGACCGCCCCGTGTACGGGTTGCAGGCGCACGGCCTCGAGGGCCGCGGGCTGCCGGACTGGACGGTGGCCGCCGCCGCCCGCCGCTACCTGCGCGAGATCCGCAGGGTGCAGCCGCGCGGCCCGTACACCCTCGTCGGGCACTCCCTCGGCGGTGTGATCGCGATGGAGGTGGCCCGGCGACTGGAGGCGGCCGAGGACACCGTGCACGCGGTGGTGTGCCTGGACACCCTGCTCGGCGGACCGCTCTCGGTCGGCGGGCCGAATCTGCCCCGGACCGCGGACACTCCGCCCGCGGTGGCGGCGGCGCCGCCGTCCCGCCATGACCTGTGGCGCACCCGGCTCCGACTGGTCACCGCGGGCCTCGTGCCCCGGCCCGCCCAGCAGCAGTGGGACCTGTTCCACGAGGTGGGTCGGCGGGTGGCGCTGCTGCACCGACTCCGCCCGTGGCACGGCCGGGTCGCGGTGGTGATGGCCGAGGACAACCCGGACGATCCGGCCTGGTGGCCGATCGTCGCGCCGAACGTGGTTGCGGTGGACCGGGTTCCCGGCGATCACGTCGGAATGCTGCGCGCCCCGCACGTGGCCCGCACGGCGGCGCTGGTCCGCACCGCCCTGGAGCCGACCCGATGACGGACCGGTTCGCGGTGCTGGTCCTCGCGCACCACCAGCCGCGGGTGCTCGCCGCGCTCCTCGCGTCGCTGCGGCACCCGGCGATCGACGTGTACGTGCACGTCGATGCCGACTCCGACCTCGACCCGTTCCTCGCTGCCGCACCGCAGCGGGCGGGGCTGACGTACCTGCGGGGCAGGCGGCCGGTCCGCTGGGGCGGCAGGAGCGTCGTCCTAGCCACGCTGGATCTGCTTGCCGCAGCAGCCGATTCGAAATCGCATTACCGGAGGTTCACACTGCTGTCGGGGCAAGATCTGCTGATCGCCCCGCTCGACACGGTGCTGCGGGTGTGGTCCGGGCGCACCGAATACCTGCGCATCGACCGCCGGGTCCGCGAGCCGGGGACCGTGCGCGCCAGGCAGATCGCGCGCCGCCACTTCCCCGATGACCGGGTCCGGTGGCGCCAGCTCCTCGACGGCCGGATCCCGCGCCGCGTCGACGACACCGTTGACCTGCTCCAGGGTTCGCAGTGGTGGTCGCTGACCGACGCGGCGGTCGAGCACGTCCACGGATTCCTCGCCGCCAACCCGGCATGGCTGCGGTTCCACCGGCACACCCGGTGCCCGGACGAGGTGGTCTTCCACTCGATCGTCGCGGCGTCCCCGGTGGCGCATCGGATCGCCCAGCCGCTGGGCAGGCCGGGCGCCACCGACGGCAGCGACCCGGTGCACGGCCTGCACCACATCGACTGGTCCGACCCCGCCGCGATCAGCCCCCGCGTGCTCGGCGCCCCCGACGAGGCATCGCTGCGGGCCTCACCGGCACTGTTCGCCCGCAAGGTCGACGACTCCTCGCTGGCGCTGATTGACGCGTTCGCCGCGAACCCGGCGGGGCCGCGGTGAGCCCGCGGGCGACGCGGCTCACCGCGTTGGAGTCGAATGCCGCGGCGCTGATGCTGTCGTCGGTGGTGACCGGGGCGCTCGGCCTGGTGTACTGGGCCGTCGCGGAACGGTTCTTCGCGACCGCGGAGGTGGGGCGGGCGTCGGCGGTGATCAGCACCGCGACGATGCTGGCCTCGGTGTCCTGCCTGTCCCTCGGCGGCGCCTATCAGCGGTTCCTTCCGGTCGCCGGCCGCGCGTCGGCTCGGCTGATCGTCGGCGGGCTCGCCGTGACCGCCACCGTGGCTGCCCTGCTCGGCGTGCTGTTCCTGCTGCTGAATCCGTCCAATACCCGACTGTTCGCCGCCACCGCCGAGTACGTGGCGTTCCCGTTCCTCGTCGTCGCGTTCGCCGTGTACGCGCTGACCGATCCGATCCTCACCGGGCTCCGGCTCGCGAAGGCGGTTGCGGTCAAGAACATCGCCCTGTCGGTGCTGAAGATCGTTCCGGTCGTCGCGCTGGCGGGGGCCGGATCGGCGATGGCGCTCAGCGGATCGTGGGCGGTGCTGGCGTTCGGGGTGACGGCGGTCGCGGTGTTTCACCTGCTCCGCGTTGCCCGCGGTCGCGGGGAGATCGCGCCGCAGCTGCCGCCGGGGCGGGAACTGATCGCGTTCCAGGGCGTCTACTTCACGATGACCCTGGTGCTGACGGTGACGCCGCTGATGCTGCCGCTGATCGTGGTGTCGCAGCTGGGAACCGAGCAGAACGCCTACTTCAACCTGGCGTGGACGATGTGCTCGGCGGTGGGCCTGCTGCGCAGCGCGGTGGGATCGTCGTTCGTGGTGGAGGCGTCCGCGCCGGATGCGGACCGGGCAGCGCTGCTGCGCAGGCTGCTCCGGATGCTGGGGGCGGTCGCGGTGGTGTCCGCCGCTGGCCTCGCGGTCGGCGGGCCGCTGGTGCTGTACCTGGTGAGCCCGGCATACTTCCACGCGGCCACCGGGCTGGTGCTGGTGATGGCGGCGGATTCCCTGGTCGGCACCGTGGTGCTGCTGTATTTCCTGCTCGCCCAGATCCTGCGGAGGCTGCGGCTGATGCTCGTCATCCAGATCCTGATCGTGGCGACCACGCTCGCGGTCACGCTGGCCCTGGTGCCGAGGCTGGGCCTGATCGGTGTCGGGTGGGGGTCGTTGACCGCCCAACTCGTCGCGGTGGCGGTGCTGGCGGTCCCGCTCCGGCGGGCGATCACCGATCTCGTGCGCTCCGCGCCCGTGCGTGAGTTTTACCCCGATCGGGGGAAAACTCACGCACAGTTCCGTGGTTGAGGGCGCGGCCGGGGAGTCCTCCCGGCGCCACTAGAGTGGTGGACCATGACTGCACCGGGCCGGCCCCTGACCCGCCGCGCGTTCGTCACCGGAGCGTGCGCGGCGGGCTGCTTCGCCGTCGCCGGCTGCGCGAGCGGCGGCACCGAGCCAACGCAAGCCCGCTCCGGCCCGGTCCGGATCCCGGTGGGCGACGTCCCGGTCGGCGGGGGCGTCATTCTCGCCGCCGACCAGGTGGTGGTGACCCAACCGGAACCCGGGGTCTTCCTTGCGTTCTCCGCGGTGTGCACGCACGACGGCTGCCTGGTCTCGTCGATCCGGAACGGGCGGATCGTCTGCGGCTGCCACGGCAGTTCCTTCTCGGTCACCGACGGTTCGGTGGTGCGCAACCCCGCTCAGCAGCCGCTGCCGCGGCGCACCGTCGAGGTCGCCGGTGACACCCTGACCGTCGCCGCGGCTACCGGCCCCTCCTGACCGCCGCCAGCGCCTCCACCACCTTGCGCCCGGTGAACCTGGCCGTCTCGACTCCGGGGCGCCGGACGAGCGCGGCGGCGGACGGCCCGGCCAGCGCGGCGACCGTCCTTGCCGCCGCCGGGATCACCGCAACCCCGGCAGGGGGCCGCGGCCACAGCAGCGTGCCGAGCGTCCGGTCGGGCAGCGGGCGCACCCCGGCGGCGAGCGCGTGCTCGCGCGCGATCCGCAGGTGCGCGCGCCGCTGCTCCTCGGCGTGGACGGCGCTGACCTGCTCGGGGTAGATCCGGTACCGGTACCCGAGCATCGGCAGGTTGCCGAGCGTGCCGTGCTCGGACAACTCCGCCCACATCCGGTAGTCCTCCGCGTGCGCAAACTCGGGTCGGAACCGGACGCCGCTGCGGTCCAGCACGGACCGGCGGATCATCACCGACGCACCACAGTGGCAGCTCGACAGCAGCAGACGCTGCCTGCACGCGGCGTCGGTCCGCGGCATCCGGACCCGGCCGGTGAGCGCACCGAACAGTTCGTAGTCGGTGCCGCACACGACCAGCGCCGGGTCGTCGTGCATCGCCCGCAGTTGCGCGGACAGCCTGCCCGCAGGCATCAGGTCGTCGGCGTCCATCCGGGCCAGGAACTCGCCGCGGGCCTCGTCGAGCCCCCGGTTGAGCGCGCCGACCAGGCCGGTGTTGGTCTGCCGCACCACCCGCAGCCGAGGGTCGCGCACCGCAGCGAGGACCGCGGCGGTGTCGTCGGTGGAACCGTCGTCGATCACCAGCAGCTCAAAGTCCCGGAAGTCCTGGGACAGCACCGAATCCAGCATCGGACGCAGGTAGCGACCCGCGTTGTAGGCGGGGACGAGGACGGTCACCGTTGGCACATTCATCGATACCTCAGGATCGTCGAGTACAGCCGGGGCGCCACCGCGAGCAGCGCGGCGAACACCGCCTCCCTGCGGTGCCCGGTCCGCGCCAACGGGACAATGTCGCGCACCGAGACAACGCCGCGCACCCTGCCGAGAGCCGTGTCGTAGAGCTCCGGCCGCGACGCGGCGACGTGGTCGGCGCGCATCGCGACATGCGCAACGGACCGCAGCACCTCGCGGTACCGGAACCCGAGCAGCTCCTGAGCCCAGCGCCCGCTCAGCCCGGCGGCGGCGACCGCGGCCCGCACGTCCCGGTCGACCGTGAACAGGTCGAGGGTCCGGGTGCTCAGCGAGGTGCTGATCGATCCCTCCCGGTACAGGTACCGGTACAGCGGTTCGTCGACGAGCGCGACCCGCGCGGCCGCCAACGACATACGCATCAGCGGTGCCATGTCCTCGTAGCCCTGGTCCTCGTCCCAGGGCCGGTCCCCGAGCACCGCGCGCCGGAACAGCTTGGTGCATGCGTACGCCTTCGCCCGACCGGTGACCAGTCGGTGCGCAAAGTCGGTGCCGGACACCACCATCGCGCCGTACGGCTCCTCGTCGACCTGCAGCACCCGACCGTCCTCGTCGACCCGCAGGGTGCGGGTGCAGGCGAAGTCCGCGGACCCGTCCTCCAGTGCCGCGGCGAGGAGTTCGACGAACCGGGGGTCGGCCTGGTCGTCGCTGTCGAGGAACCAGATCAGGTCCCCGGTTGCGGCGGCGAGGCCGGAGTTGCGAGCCCGACCAAGGCCGCGGTTGCGGTCGTGCACGACGGTGCGCAGCGGTGCGCCCCGTTCGGTCAGGTACCGCTCGGCGACCGCCATCGACGTGTCACCGCCGCGGTCGTCGACGAGGACGATCTCGTCCACCGGCCGGGTCTGCGCGAGCACCGACCGCAGGCAGCCCTCGACGTACGGCAGACAGCGGTACACCGGAACCACCACACTCACCCGGGTCACCGCTTCGCCCCCGTCCCGTCGAACCCCGTCCCGTCGAACCCCGTCCCGTCGAATTGCGGTGTCACGGTGGCGAAGATGCCGTGGTGATCGGAGCCGGGCAGGTCCACCCGCTCGTACTCCCCCACCACCGCGTCCCTCAGCACGATCCGGTCGATCGCGAGCATCGCCGGATACCACCGGTCCGCCGGGTAGGTCGGCACCAGCCCGGCGCCCGCCTGCTCACCCGCGTCGACGAAGCCGCCGGTGAGGATGCTGCGGTACCGGCTGTGCGAGTACGTCGAGTTGAAGTCGCCGCTGACGATGACCGGGTCGCCCTCCCCGCCGATCCGGTGCAGCAGTCCGGTGAGCTTCGACATCTCCGCCGCCCACATCCAGGACGGCGACGGGTACGGCGGCATCGGGTGCACCGCAACCACCGTCACGCGGCGCCCCTCCCCGACGTCGATTCCGGCGACCAGGTTCGCCATCGAGAAGCGTCCCAGCATCCGCGGATCGTGCATCGGGAACCGGCTGTAGATGCCGGTGCCGCCGCCGCCCGACTCCTTCGGTTTCAGGAACGTGACGGGCAGCAGATCCTCGAGTCCCGCCGCCCGCAGCCGGGTGACCGCCGCGTCGGTGAGTTCCTCGACCGTCAGCAGATCGGCCCGGCGCGACCGCACCAGGTCGACGAGGGCGTCGGGGTCCGCCTCACCGAGCCGAATGTTCGCCTGCAGCACCCGGATCTGCCCGTCCGCCGCGGCCGCGGCTGGAGCGTTCCGGACGAACAGCGGTGCCTGGGTGACGATGCCCGCGAGGAGCACCAGCAGCCCGGCGAGCAGGGTCCGCCTGGCTCGCACCGCTGCCAGCGCCACCACCCCGGCCACGCCGACCGCGAGCAGCACCGGCACGAACGACGACGCGATGATCAGCGTGTTGCTCTCCGGCCCGATGTAGTGCACCAGGACGCCGAGCGCGGCGACCGCGACCGCCCCGACGCCACCGCCGAAGCAGATGCGGCGCACCGCCTCTCGCGGTGTCACGGGTGACACTCAGCTCGCACCGAGGACCTCGACCCAGGCGCCGAGGTGCGGATCGGAGGCGAGGTCGACGAAGTCGACGACGGCGCCCTCGGAGCGCCACCGCTCGACCAGCGACATCAGCCGGACCGAGTCGAGGCCGAGATCGAGGAGATCGGCCTCGTCGGTGAATTCGTCGGCGGGCAGGTCCAGCAGGGCGGCGAGGTCCGCGATCACGCGGTCCCTGGTCAGTGCAGTGCTCATGTGGTGGGGTCTTTCGCAGTGTGGGCGGGGGTCGGGCGGGGGTCGGGTGGGTCAGGCGGGCACCGCGGTCGCCGCGTCGGCCGGGTCGGCGACGGTGCGACGCAGGGACCCGAGTACGACGAGGAAGACCACCGCGACGGCGCACATCGTGAGGCTGTAGGTGACCACCGCCGACGACGGGGCGACGACCCCGCCGAACGTCCCGGCGATCAACGCGCCGACCGAGACACCGGCGACCTCCTGCGCCGACCAGAGACCGTTCACCCGCCCCAGCAGATGTTCGGGTGTGTGGGTCTGGATGAGGGCGTACCGCAACACTTCCTGGACGGAGGCGATCGCGCCGACCGCGACGAGCACCAGCACCGCGACGACGAGGGCCCCGGTGAACCCGACCAGGGCCTGCGCCGCGAAGCCGGCCGCGAGGGCGACCAGCAGCACCGTCCCCGGCCGGGTGAGGCGGTTCAGCCATCCGCTGGTCACCGTCGCGATCACCGCTCCGACCGCGCTGGCCGCGTAGAGCAGACCGGCGGCCCTGGAGTCTCCTGCCCACTGTTCGTCCACCAGGCCGGGCACCAGCACCAGCACTCCGCTGCCGAGCATGGCGATCACGCCCGCCACCATCACCCCACCGATCACCCTGTGTTCGAGGATGAACCGCGTCATCGACACCGGCTGCGGCGCGTCGCCGCGCCGATCCGGTTCGGTGGCCGTCGGTGCTGGCAGCGGCGGCAGCCCGGCGAGCAGCGCGATCGTGATCGCGGTGCCGATCGCGGCTACCCAGTAGTTCCAGGACACCGAGAACGCCGCGATGACCAGGCCGCCGAGCGCGGGCGAGACGACCGCACCGACGCGGGCGCCGAGCACGTTCAGTGCGCCGACCCCGACCAGCTGGTCCCGCGGGACCAGGGTGGGCACCACCGCGAACAGCGCGGCGATGCTGATCGATCCGATCAGCCCGTTGATCACCGACAGCACGATGATCGCCTGCCACGACGGGTCCGCGAGCATCGCGTTGACGGCGAGCCCGACGAACGTCAGCCCGGACACGGTGCGGGCGAACAGGATCAGCCTTTTGCGGTCGTATCGGTCGGCGAGGGTGCCGCCGATCATCATGCCGCCCATGGACGCGGCGCCCTCGACCGCGGCGACGAGCCCGACCAGGAATGTCGATCCGGTCAGGTCGTACATCTGCAGGGGCACCCCGACCATCAGCATCCCGATCCCGAAGATCGAGATGGTGCGGGCGATGAACACCCGCCGGAACGGTGCGCTCTCGCGCAGCGGCCGCAGGTCGAGGAGGACGCCGCGTTCACTCATCGTCAGCCCGCGTTGCTCTTGGCGACGGCGTCCGAGATCATCGGCATCACCTGGTCGGTGGCCCAGCCGAGCGAGAGCGCCGACGGGAACCCGACCGCGTTCGGGAGACCGGTGGTGCGGGCCAGGGACACGACGGCGCCCTCCTGGACGGCGGGCAGCGCGTTCCAGGCCGCGAACTTCGTCAGGTAGCCGAGGTCACCGGTCGGCGACACGACGACCTCCACGTCGGCGTTCATCTCGCTGATGTTTTCGTAGGACAGCACCCCCCGGCCGTCGGCGTCGACCGGCAGCGTCGTCGCGTACGGGCTCAGCACCAGCCCGAGCGAGGTGAGGAACTGGCCGATGCCGCGCTCGTCGGAGGCCAGCACGGACAGCTGGCCGCCGGTGTCGCCGATCACCGCGTTGTAGGTCTTGCCCGCGATCGCCGGGTTGGCGGCCTTCGCCGCGTCCAGTCGCGCCTCGGCGTCCGCGATCACCTGATCCGCCTTCGCCGGGATGCCGAGCGCGGTCGCGACCTTGCGGGTCGAGTCCTGCCACGGCTCCCCGTTGGCCTTGGTGTCGAAGTGCACGACCGGGAACTGGGTGCTGAGCTGGTCGAAGATGGACTGGTCGAGGCCCCAGAAGCCGGTGGAGACAATGATGTCCGGCTGCAGGACGGCCAGCTTCTCGGCGATCGAGTCGGCCCCGGTGTCCATGTCGAGGGTCTCCGGCTGCGCCCCGCCGAGCGCCTCGCGCTGCCACGGCCAGATGCCGGATCCGCCGGTGGCGGCCCGGTTCTGGGCGTCGACGGGGAACGCGACGGGGGTGACGCCGAGCGAGAGCAGGATGTCCGCGTCCTGCGGGGACAGCGGCACCGCGCGCACCGGCTGCGCCTCGATGGTCGACTCGCCGAACTTGCCGGACACCGTCACCGGGAACTGCGCCGACGCCGTGTCCGCACCGGTCGGGGTGTCGGCGGAGCCGGAATCCGAGCCGCACGCGGCGACCCCGAGCATCACGGTCGCCGCCGCGAGCGCGGCCCCGATCCGTCTGGTCCATCGAGCGTTCATCTGAGTCCCTTCATCCTGACGTGTGGTGGTGCGGTGGTTCATCGGTGAATTCCGGTCCGGTCCAGGTCGGCAGCGAGATCCTCGATCGAGGGGGCCGCGAAGACCTGGGCGGCGTCGGCCTCGATTCCGGCGGCCCGCAGCCTGCTCAGCAACTCCATCACCCCGATGCTGTCGACGCCGAGCGCGAACAGGTCGTCGTCGATGCCGACCCGGTCGGCACCGAGCTGCGCGGCAACGACGGTGCAGAGCACCCGCTCGGTCGCGGTGCGCGGCGCGCGCTGAGCACCGGCCGCCCGGAGCTCCGGACGCGGCAACGCGGACCGGTCGAGTTTGCCGTTCGGCAGGGTGGGCAACGCGGGCAGCACGACGATCGAGGTCGGCACCAGGTAGTCCGGGAGGATCGCGGCCAGCCTGCGCCGCACCGCGGCCGCCTCGATGTCCCCGCCTTCGGCGGCGACCACATAGCCGACGAGCACCGCGGATCCGGTGTCGGTCCGCGCCTGCACCACGGCCTCGGCGACCGCGGGGTCGGCGAGCAGCGCGGCCTCCACCTCGGCGGGCTCGATGCGATGCCCACGAATCTTGACCTGGTCGTCGCCGCGTCCCCGGTACTGGATGTGGCCGTCGGCGGTCCACCGGGCCCGGTCGCCGGTCCGGTACATCCTGGCTCCGCGGGCCCCGAACGGGTCGGCGACGAAACGTTCAGCGGTACGGCCGGATTCGCCGCCGTAGCCGCGGGCGAGGCCGTCTCCGGCGAGGTACAGCTCCCCGTCAACGCCGACCGGGACGGGCCGCAGCGTCGCATCCAGGATGTGGGCGCGGGTGTTGCCGACGGGCCTGCCCGCGACCGGAACACCGGCGTCCGACGCCCGCGCCACCAGCGCGTCGACGGTGCTCTCGCTGGGGCCGTACAGGTTGTACGACTCCGTTCCGTCGACCGCGCGGAGCCGCTCCCACAGCTGCTGGGACACCGCCTCCCCGCCGAAGCCGAGGGACGACGGAGCCCGGTCGCCGTCGAGCAGGCCCGCGTCGAGCAGTTGCGCCAGGTGCGACGGGGTCACCTCGACGAAGTCCCAACCCTGGGCAGCGGCCTGCGCCACCATCTTCCGCGGGTCGCGCTGCGTCTGCTCGTCGACCAGGCACAGCGCGTGCCCGTCGAGCAGCCACAGCTGCGGCTGCCACGACGCGTCGAACGCGAACGACCAGGCGTGGCCGACCCTGAGGCGTTGCCGCCGGGACCGGCGCTGCGTCGGCCGGTACAGGTCGGTGCGGTGACTGTGGAACAGGGTGACCAGCCCGCGGTGCACCGCGACGACGGCCTTCGGTGTCCCGGTCGATCCGGAGGTGTGGACGATGTACGCGGGATGCTCGGGGCGCAGCGACGCGATCCGGTCCCGGTCGCTGACCGGCGCCGGATCCCGGTCGGCGATCCGGGCGGCGACGCCGGGATCGTCGAGGGCGAGCACCGTCGCGGTGGTGTCCGGCAACCGCTCGGCCAGCGCCGCGGTGGTCAGCACCATCGCCGGTGCGGTGGTGGCGAGGATCGCCGCGGTCCGCGCCGCCGGGGCCTGCGGATCGCACGCCAGGTAGGCGCCGCCCGCCGTGAGCACGGCCAGCATCGCCGTCACCGCGTCCGCGGTGCGCGGAAGCATCAGCGCCACCGGCACTTCCGGACCGACACCGCCCGCGATCAGCAGCCGGGCGAGCCGGTTGACGCGATCCGCGAGGTCCCCGAAGGTCCATTCCTCGTCGCCGGCGAGCAGCGCAGGTTCGGCTCGGTAGCGCTGCGCGGCGTCCCCGAACAGCGCGGGCACCGTCGTGGCGAGCGCGTCGATCGGGTTCGTGTTCCACTGCCGGGTCATCGCCACCCGATCCGCGGCAGGGATCGCGTCGATCTGCGCCAGCCGATACTCGCCGGGGCGGTGGGCGAACTCCCGAAGCACCTGTTCGAGTCCGGCGGCGAGACGCTCGGCGGTGCGGCGATCGAACAGATCCGAGCTGTACTCGACCATCCCGACGACGGTGTCGGTGCCCGCGTACTCGACGAAGTCGAAGGACAGGTCGAACTTCGCGGTGGTGACCTCGATCGGTTCGGGGACGAGGCCGCCGAATCCCTCGCCCGGCCGCGGCTCGGTGAGGTACACGATCATCGTCTGGAACAGCGGGTGCACCGACCGGGAGCGGGCGCCGGCACCGAGAACCGCGTCGACGACCTGTTCGAACGGCAGGTCCTGGTTCTCGAACGCCGCCAGGTCGGTGTCCCGGATCCGGCCGAGCAGTTCGGCGACGGTCGGGTCACCGGACAGGTCGGCGCGCAGCACCATCGTGTTGAGGAAGAACCCGACCAGGTCCTCGAGCCCGCTGTCGGTGCGCCCCGACACCGGCGTGCCCAGCGGAATGTCCACGCCGGCACCCGATTTGTGCAACAGCACCGCGACGGCGGCCTGGACGAGCATGAACATGCTCACCCCGTGCGCGCGGGCGACCTCCCGCAGCCCGGCGACGACGTCCGCGTCGAGCGCGAGGTACACCGCGCCACCGCGATGGCTGACGCGGGCGGGCCGGACGCGGTCAGTGGGCAGCGGCAACTCCTCGGGCAGGCCGGCGAGCGCGGCCCGCCAGTAGGCGGCCTGCCGCGCCGCGACGCTCCCCGGTTCGGCGCCGTCGCCGAGCATCTCGCGCTGCCACAGCGTGTAGTCGGCGTACTGCACCGGCAACGGCGACCACTGCGGGGCCCGGCCCTGCTGCCGCTGGGCGTATGCGGTCATCAGGTCGGTGAGCAGTGCCCTGGTGGACCACTCGTCGGTCGCGATGTGGTGGATCACCAGCACCACGACGGTGTCGTCGCCGGTCTCGATCACGGTGACGCGCAGCGGCGCCCGATGTTCCAGGTCGAACCGGTGCGCCGCGGCAGCAGCCGCGGCGGCCGCGACGTCCTCGGCGCGCACAGTGCACCGCTCGAGGTCCACCTCGATGTCCTCCGCGGGCAGGATCACCTGGCGCGGCCGCCCGTCCGCCTCGGCGAACACGGTGCGCAGCGGTTCGTGCCGGATCATCAGGTCCCGCACCGCCTCCGCGAGCGCGACGACGTCCACCGCGCCTGCCACCCGCCACGAGATCGGCACGTTGTATGCGCCGGCAGCGCCACCCGCACCGAGCCGGTCCAGGATCCACATCCGCTGCTGCGCGAACGACAGCGGCAGCGGGTCGGGCCGCTCCCCCGACGCCAGCGCCGGACGTGCCCCGCGGCCGGACCGCTGCGCGAGCGGCGCGAGCCGGGCGGCGGTCGGCGCCTCGAACACGGCCCGCACCGGCAGCTCCACCCCCAGCTCGCTGCGCAGCGCGTTGACGAGGCGGATCGCGGTCAGTGAGTGGCCGCCGAGCGCGAAGAAGTCGTCGTCGATGCCGACCGTGTCCACTCCGAGGGCGGCGGCGAAGACCCCGCACACCCGTCCCTCGAACTCGGTGCGCGGTGCCCGCGACGCGGCGGCGGTGTCGAAGACCGGCCGGGGCAACGCCTTCCGGTCCAGCTTGCCGGTGAAGCCGACGGGGACGGTGTCGATGACCGTGATCAGCGCGGGGATCAGGTGATCGGGGACGGTCCCGACGAGGTCGCCGCGCACCGCGGCCGGGTCGACGGCCGTTCCCGCAGCGGGAAGCACGTACCCGACGAGGACCGGGTCGCCACTCGCGTTGGGGACGACGGCCGCCACCGCGCGGAGCACCGCGGGCAGCGACTCGAGCGCGGCCTCCACCTCGCCGAGTTCGATCCGCATGCCGCGGATCTTGACCTGGTCATCGATCCGGCCCAGGTAGCCGAGCTCACCGGACGCGGTCCAGCGCACCAGGTCACCGGTGCGGTACAGGCGGGCGCCCGGCTCCCCGTACGGGTCCGCGACGAAGCGTTCCGCGGTCAGCGCGGGGCGGCCGAGGTAGCCGAGGGCCACCTGGACGCCGCCGAGGTACAGCTCCCCCACCACCCCCGACGGAACCGGCCGCAGCCGCGAATCCAGTACGTACAGGGACACGTTCGCGCCGGGCCCGCCGATCTCGCAGGCGCCGTCGGCGCCGGTCCGCGCGGACAGATCCGCGGCGAGGGTGACCTCGACCGCCGCCTCGGTCGGGCCGTACAGGTTGTCGATCCCCGCGCCGGGCAGCGCCGCAGCGAACCGTTGCACGGTGCGGTACTGCAGGGCCTCACCGGAACACACGACGCGCCGGAGCGCGGGCAGGTCCAACACCGGCAGCGTCAGCGCCTCATCCAACACCGGCAGCGTCAGCGCCTCATCGAGCATCGACGGGACGAAGTGCGCGACGGTGACCGCCTGCTCGCGCAGCAGCCGCACCAGCGCGGCCGGGTCGCGGTGGTCGTCCGGACCGGCGACGACGGTCACGGCACCGTTCACGCTGGGCCAGAACAGTTCCCACACCGACACGTCGAACGTCGCGGGCGTCTTGAGCACCACCCGGTCGGCGGCGGTGAGCGGAAGCCGGTCCTGCACCCAGTGCAGCCGGTTCACCACCGCGCGGTGCGCGACGACGACGCCCTTCGGGTTGCCGGTCGAGCCGGAGGTATGGATGACGTAGACCGGATGGCCGGGGGTCAGGCGTCCGCGCCGGTCGCGGTCGGTGACCGGGGCGTCCGACAGGTCGGCGAGCCGTCCCAGCACCGCGGGATCGTCGAGGTCGGTGCGGGCCGCGGCATCGGGCAGCACCGTCGCCGCGGTGGTCAGCACCCGGACCGGTGCCGCGTCGTCGAGCAGGTACTCGATGCGGGCGGCGGGCAGCCCGGTGTCGATCGGCAGGTAGGCGGCACCGGACTTCACGACCGCGTGGATCGCGACGACCTGGTCGACCGATCGGGGCACCGCGACGGCGACCAGGTCGCCGGGCCGGGCGCCGTCGGCGATCAGCAGGCGCGCCAGCCGGTTCGAGCGCAGCTCGAGGTCCGCGTAGGTGAGGGTATCGGCGCGGGAGGTCAGCGCGAGCGCGTCGGGGGTGCGCGCGGCCTGCCCGGCGAGCAGGTCGGCGACGGTCAGGTCGGGGTACACCGCGGTCGCGCCGACACCGATCGCCCGTTGCCGCCGACGGGCGTCCGGGTCGTGCAGCGTCAGGTCCGCGAGGCGGACCGCCGGGTCTGCGGCCACGTCGGCGGCGGCCGCGACCAGCGCGGCCAGGATGGTCTGCGCGGCGGCGGGGTCGAACAGGTCCGCTGCGTACTCGGCGGAGACGGTGATCTCGCCGGTGTCGGGCGCCTCGACGAAGGTGACGTTCAGGTCGAACTTCGCCCGGACGTTCGTCAGCGGCTGCCAGGTCGTCGGCACGCCGAGCAGGTCCGGCAGCACCGCGGGGCGCTGCAGGTAGCCGACCATCACCTGGAACAGCGGGTTGCGGCCCTCAACGCGGGCCGGCGCGAACTCCTCGACGAGCCGCTGGAACGGCACGTCCTGGTGCGACATCGCCGCCAGGTCGGCCTCCCGCACCCGGTCGAGCAGGGCGTCGAAGCTCGGGTCACCGGACAGGTCGGTGCGCAGCACGACGGTGCCGACGAAGAAGCCGACGAGGTCGTCGAGTGCGGTGTCGGCCCGCCCCGACACCGGGCTGCCGACCACGACGTCGTCGCCCGCGCCGAGCCGGGACAGCACCGCGGCGGTCAAGGCGTGCAGCGCCATGAACATGGTGCCGCCGCGGGATTCGGCGACCTCCCGCAGCCGGCGCGTCACCTCCGGCGCGAGGACGGTGCTGGCGTTGCCCGCCCGCCCGGTCGGCTGCGCGGGCCGTGGGCGGCTGGTGGGCAGCGTGATCTCCTCGGGCAGGCTGGCGAGGGTCTGCCGCCAGAAGTCGAGCTGGCCCTCGATCCCCTTCTCGCCAAGGACGTCCCGCTGCCACAGCGCGTAGTCGGCGTACTGCACCGGCAGCGGTGACCAGTCCGGTGCCTCGCCTGCGGCGCGGGCCAGGTAGCCGCGGGTGAGGTCGCCGAGCAGCGGGGCGTCGGACCACTCGTCGGTGGCGATGTGGTGCAGCACCACGACGAGCACGGCGCGCTCCGGTCCCTCCCGCAGCAGGGTGACCCGGAGGGGTACATCGGTGCGCAGGTCGAAGTTCGCGGTCAGCCGGGCGAAGGCGAGCGCGTCGACGGTGTCGGACGCGGCGTCGACGACCTCGAGCTCCCCTCCCGCGGGCAGGATCACCTGGTGCGGTTCGCCGTCGGTGACCTCGATGACGGTGCGCAGGGTCTCGTGCCGCGCGGTCAGGTCCCGCACCGCCGCGGCGAGTGCGTCGGCGTCGACGGGTCCGTCGAGCCGGGCGACGTGCGCGTAGTGGTAGCCGAGGCTCTCCGGGACGGGCCCCGTCGCGCCGCCCGACAGTTCGGCGAGCAGCCACAGCCGTTCCTGGGCCGCGGACAGCGGGATCCGGTCGGGCCGGTTGCCTGCCGTGATCGCGGGCAGCGCGGTTGCCGCGGTCGGCAGCAGCCGCGCGATCTGCGCCGGGGTGCGGGCGTCGAACAGGTCCCGGATCGTCAGCTGCACGTCGAACGCGGCGCGGACCCGGCTGACCACCCGCATCGCGATCATCGAGTGTCCGCCGAGGTCGAAGAAGTCGTCGTCGGCGCCGACCGTCTCCAGGTCGAGCAGTTCGGCGAACAGGGCGCACAGCACCCGCTCGGCCTCGGTCTCCGGCGCCCGGCCGTCCGCGGTGGCCCGCACCTCCGGAACGGGGAGCGCCTTCGCGTCCAGCTTGCCGTTGACGGTCATCGGGATCGCGTCGATCTCCACGAACACGCTGGGCACCATGAAGTCCGGCAGCAGGGCCCGCAGCGCCTGTGAGTACTTTCGGCCCTCCTGGGGACCAGAAGTACTCACGGGCCCGGAGGGCACCACGTAGGCGACGAGGCGGGCGAGCCCGCCGGGACCGGGCAGCGCGAGGACCGCACACTGGGCAACCCCGTCGACGCCGGCGAGGGCGGACTCGACCTCGCCGAGTTCGACGCGGTAGCCGCGGATCTTGACCTGGTCGTCGATGCGGCCGAGGTAGTCGATCATGCCGTGCACGCGGCGCCGCACGATGTCGCCGGTGCGGTACATGCGGGCGCCCGGCTCGAACGGGTTCGCGACGAACCGGTCTGCGGTGATGTCGACGCGGCCGAGGTAGCCGCGGGCCAGGCCCGCGCCGGAGATGTACAGCTCACCGGCGACCCCGTCCACGACGGGACGCAGCCACCGGTCGAGGATGTGTCCGCGGGTGGCGCGGATCGGCACCCCGACCGTGGGGGTGTCGCTGTCCGCGGTGCCCGCTCCGAGGGTGTTGATCGTGTATTCGGTCGGTCCGTACAGGTTGTAGCCGAGGGTTCCGTCGGTGTCGCGCAACCGGTTCCACACCGAGTCGGGCACCGCCTCACCGCCGAGCAGCACCAGCGGCGGCCGGTGCGCGGCGGCCCCGTCGGCCCGGACGCCCTCGTCGAGGAGCCCATCCGCGAACAGCGCGGCGGCGTAGGTCGGCGTCACGTTCACGACGTCGATCCGCTCCCGGTCGCAGTACCCGACGAGGGCATGCGCGTCGCGGCGCAGGTCCTCGTCGCAGATGTGCACCTCGTGGCCCTCGACCAGCCAGAGCAGTTCCTCCCAGGACATGTCGAACGCGAAGGACACGGTGTGCGCCACCCGCATCCGTCGTCCCCCTGCCGCGGCGACGACCGGATCGAAGATCTCCTGCTGGTGGTTGCGCTGCATGTTGGTCAGGCCGCGGTACGGGGTGACGACGCCCTTCGGCTTCCCGGTCGACCCGGAGGTGTAGATGACGTACGCGGGATGGTCGAGCCGGTGCGGGCGGCCCGGCGCGAACGCACCGAGGTCCGCGGCGCCGAGCGGGCGGTCGTCCCACTCGTGGTTCTCGTCGAGCCGGATTGCGCTGTCCGCGTCCAATTTCAGCCGGGCCGCGACCGTCGAGGTGGTGACGGCGAGTGCGGGTCGGGCGTCGCCGAGGACCACCGCGAGCCGCTCGTCGGGCTGATCCAGTTCGAGGGGGAGGTACGCGGCGCCGGTGCGCAGCACCGCGAACAACGCGACCACCATCTCCACCGTCCGCGGCAGCGCGAGCGCGACCACGGTCTCCGGCCTGGCGCCGCGGCCGATCAGGTGTCGGGCCAGGCCCTCGACGCGACGGGCCAACTGCCCGTAGGTGACCCGCTGCTCCTCGAACACGAGCGCAACCTCGTCCGGCATCCGGGCTGCCGTCGCGATCAGCATCTCGGCAATCGTGGTGTCCGGGACGGAGGGAAGGGGCTGGCGCCACCGCGCATCCGCCGCGGCGAGTTCGGCGACGTTGAGTGTCGGGATCGACCCAACGACCCGGTCCGCGTCGCGGGCGACGATGCCGAGCAGGTCGACGAACCGGTCGTGCAGGCCGTGTGCGCGGGCCGCGTCGACCACGTCGGACCGGTAATCGATCTTGACGTGCAGCCGCTCCCCGGGGGACACGACGACGGCGAGCGGATAGTGGGTGTGGTCGAGGCTGTCCTCGGCGATGATGTCGTGCTTGGCGGACTGCGCGGCCATCTCGGCGGCGTTCTTGAAATTCTGCAGCACGAACAGCGTGTCAAACAGCTCGCCGTGCCCGGTGGCGCGCTGGATCTCGCCGAGCCCGAGGTACTCGTGGTCCATGCGCGTTGCGTACTCGTCCTGCATCCGGCGCAGCAGCCCGCCCAGCCGTTCCGTCGGGTCGAGGGTGACCCGGACCGGGACGGTATTGAGGAACATGCCGAGAACCCGGTCCAGGCCGACGATCTCGGTGGGCCTGCCCGCAACGGTGGACCCGAACACGACGTCGGTGCTGCCGGACTCGGCGGCGAGCAGCAGGCCCATCACCGCGTTCATCAGCGCGTTCAGGGTCACCCCCGCCGTGCGGGCGCGCTCCCGCAGGGCGGCGGTGAGCTCGGCGTCCACCCAGGATTCGATCCGGGTCGGCTGGACCGGGGCGCGGCCCGCGACGGAGCCGGCGACGAGGGTCGGGGTGTCGAACCCGGCGAACGTGTCCCGCCAGGCCGCCGCCGCGGCGTCGGGGTCCCGGTCGGCCAGCCAGGCGAGGTAGTCGGTGAACCCGGCTTCCGGCGCGGCGACCGCCTCCCCCGCGTACCGGGCAAGCAGCTGGTCCACGAACAGGGCACCGGACCAGCCGTCCCACAGGATGAACTCACGGTTCACGACGAGGCGGTCGACGCCGCCTGCGAGGTGGATCAGCAGCATCCGCCACAGCGGCGGGGCGGTCAGGTCGAACGGTCGTGCCCGGTCGGCGGCCATCAGCTCCGCGGCCCGCGCCGCCTGCACCTGCTGCGGCAGCTCGGACAGGTCGACCTCGGTGAACGGCACCTCGAGACCGGTGCCGATGAACTGGACCGGGTCGGCGAGGCCGTCGTTGGTGAAACCGGCCCGCAGGGTGGGATTCTGCTCCAGCAGTGCGGCGGCCGCGGCCCGCAGCCGCGCGATGTCGATCCGGTGCCCGAAGTCGAGGGAGAACTGCGCGGTGTAGATGTCCCGGCCCGAATCGAACACGGACTGGAAGAACAGGCCACGCTGGAGCGGGGACAGCGGCCAGATGTCCTCGACGACAACGGGGGCGACCGCCACGATGCGGTCGATGTCGTGCTGTCCGAGGTCGATGTGGGCCAGGTCGGACGGGGTCAGTCCGCGCGCCGCGGTGCCGGTGAGCGCGACGAGGTCGGTCACCGCCTCCCGCCACAGCAACGCGATCCGATCGAGGGCGTCGCCGCCGAGCCCATGATCGGATGCGAAGTGCACCTGCGCGCCGCCCGCCGCGTCGGGTCGGATGCACACGTCGAGGACGTGGGTCCCGATCCGGTCGCCTCCGGTGCGGATCGACACCTGAGGTGCGGGGAGGGCGGCGAGCGCGGGGCCCGCCTGCACGTTCGCGTACCGCAGCATCGGCCACCCGGCGGAGCCAGCGGCGCGGATCCGTTCCTTCGCGGAGCGCAGCGCGTCGAGCGGGTCGGCGGCAAGCACCAGCCGCGCGGGCGCGGTCCAGTCCAGCGGTCCGACGGTGCGGCCGGTGTCGGGAAGATCACGCCCGTCCCGCCACAGGTCGACCACCAGTTCGCCTGCGTCCGTGGGTCGTTCGCCCCAGCGGGCGACGGCAAGCGCGGTCGCCGCCGCCCAGGCGTCGACGGGGTCCCCCTTCACCAGGGCGGGCACCGCGGTCGTTGCCGCGGCGAACGCGTCGGCCCCGATCGTCACCGCGGCGGACGCCTGCTCGCCCGCCGTCCCTGGCGGCACCAGTTCGCCGCCCGGACCGAGCACCGACATCCAGGTCACCAGTTCGGCGAGCCGGGCCGGTTGCGCCGCCTCCGCGGTGAACCGGTGGACGTGGGTCTTCAGGGACACCGGGACGGCGGGCAGCGTCACGGCGCGACCGCGGCGCAGGCAGCGCAGTGCGGTCCGGATGTCCTCGGTGACGATGCCCCAGGACCGCTCGTCGACCAGCCCGGCGGGCGCGAGCAGCACCACTTCGCCGCTGCCCCCGGTCACCCGGACGATGCTCAGCACGTGACCGGTCGCCGGGTCCGGGGCGACCCCGGGGAGCGCCGCGAGGTCCGCGACCGGGACGCCGGGGTTCCGATCGCAGTCATGCACATGGGATTCGGCGTCCACCGTGTCGGGAACCGCGAGCAGCCAGAGGATCGGGGCGGGCGCGGTGAGCGTCGCCCGGAGCGCGGGGTGCCGGGTGAGGACGGCCCCGGCCGCGGCGACCAGCTCCGCTCGGGTGAGTGACTCGGTGAGCGGGATGCGCCTGCTGCGCAGGGTCGCGTCGACGGGGAGCTGCGCGTCGCGGCGCCGGGCAAGCGCGGCGGGCAGCGCGAGCGGCCCGGCGCCGTCCTCGTCGTGCGGCGCGGTCGAGACCGGTCCGCCCGCGGGCAGCACACCCACCGGTTCGTCGACGCCGTCGAGGAACGCGTCGACGAAATCGGTGAGGTCGTCGGCGATCTCGGCGCAGCGGTCGGCGTTGTCCGGGTGGCTGCGCAGGCCGATCTCGATCGGATCGCCCGCCTTGTGCAGCAGCACGATGAACTCAAGTTCCCCGACCGGGCCGGACGCGAGCATGTGCGCCTGCGATTCGCGGCCGATCAGGAATCGGGAGGTGGACGCGGGCATGATGTTGATGCCGATGCTCGGCGGGCGCCAGTCCGGGTTGCGGGCGGCGAGGGCCTGACCGATCGCCTCGCCTCGGAATCGGCCGTGCTTGAGCAGCGACCACATCTTCCGGTCCACGGTGGCGGCGACGTCCGCGATGCGGGCGGCGGCGGGCACCTCAAACCGCATCGGCAGGACGCTGGCGACCATGCCGGGCACGGCGCGCAGTTCCCTGGTGCCGCGGGCGGTGGTGGGCAGCGAGAGGACGACGTCGGTGGTGTCGGTGGCACGGGCGACGTAGCCGCCGAGCAGTCCGATCATCAGCACCGGCAGCCGCAGCCCGTGTGCCCTGGCGTGCGACTCCAGCCTGCGGCGTCGATCGACGTCGAGGGTGACGGTGGTGTGGGTGACACCCGGCGCGGGCGGGTGGTCGGCGTCGATCAGCCGGGGCACGGCGGGCAGGTCCGCGAGTTCGGTGAGCCAGTGGTCGCGGTCGGCCCCGATCTGGGCGCCGGAGGTGTACGCGAGGTCGGTCTCGACGAACCGGGCGAGGGACCATTCGGCGGCCAGGTCCGGCGCGGAGCCCTCCACGTAGGCGCGTTGAATTCTGCTGAGCGCCAGCGAGATACCGTATCCGTCGTTGACGATGTGATGGTACTGCTGGTACAGCCGCATCGTCTCGTCGCCGACCAGGTGCACGGCGAAGGTGAACAGCAGGTCAGTCGCCAGGTCGACGCGGGTCCGCATCGCCTCGCGCATCCACTCCAGCGACGCGGCCTCGGGGTCGTCCTCGCCGCGGAAGTCGAGCACCGGAAGATCCCAGTCCCGGCCGGGGCGGGGGATCTGCACCAGCGCGCCGTCGGCGTCCACGTCGAAGTTCACGTGCAGCGTCTCGGCCTGGTCGAGGACGGACCGGCACGCGGCGACCACCCGGTCGATGTCGACGTCGCCGAGCGTCTCGGTGTAGATGCCGGTGTTGTAGAGGTGCCCGACGGGGTCCAGCTGGTGGCCGAAGTAGATGCTGCGCTGGGCCGCGGTCACCGGAAACGCCGACTGCACTGTATTTCTCTCCACCATCTCCGCCGCGCCGGGCACGGACCACCCACCAGAAGTTCTGGTTAGCCTAACCAAACTAGGACACGGTACTCAATCCCGCCCTCCCCGGCGTCCCGATCGTCCCGATCGTCCCGATCCGCGCGGCAGCGGCCGCGGCGATCACCCGTGCGTCCGCCTCCGGCACCGCGGTGGTGTCGTGGTCGAGCCGGACGGTCACCCCAGAACCATCCGCGGCGAAGGCCACCGTGACGTCCAGCTGGCGCGGGTCGACGGCCGCCTGCCCGGGCAGGCGAGCGTCCGCCACCCGCAGGCTCACCTCCGGGCGCGCCAACGCCGCGAACACCGGCGCCGTCTGCGCATTCAGGTACCGGAGCATGCCGTAACCCGCGGCGGACGGCGCCGCGTCCAGTGCGGCCAGCACCGACGGCCCGGTCGGATCGGGAAGCCGGACCGGAACGCCGACCTCGAACGGCCCGACCGTGCCGGTGTCGTCGGGGTCCGGCTCGCCGGAGGCTGGCGCATCCCGCCGCAGCTCCACGGTCAGCTCCCCCGCCGCACCCCGCCACTCCGCGACCGCGGCGGCGAGCGCGGTCAACGCCAGCGCCTCCCGGTCCGCGGCGGGCACGTCCGGCGCGTCCGCCGCGACGACGACCTCGCCGCGCGGGCCGGGCACCGGGACCGCGGGCACGCCGAGCCGCAGCGCACCGCCGGGGGCGAGCACCTGCGACCAGTGCGCGAGTTCGGCCATCAGCGCGGGATCCTGGGCCCGCGCGTTGACCCGATGGGCGAGCCCATGCGCGGTCGCGGCGGGCCGGGAGACGGGTTCGCCGTGCAGCAGGCGCTGCAGGTCGTCGCGCAGGACCGCCAGCGACCGGTCGTCCGCCGCGAACGGGTGCACCGCGAGCCGCAGTTCGCCGCCGTCGGCGCCCGCATCCCGCCACGCGGCGGCCAGCATCCGGCCCGCCTCCGGGTCGAGACCCGCCACCAGGGCGTCCGGGCCGGGGTGCGCCGGGTCCCCGTCCGCGAGCACCTCCACCGGGAGCGGCGGCTCCCCGATCTCGAGTGACCACAGCACCGACGCCACCCGGGTCAGTCGCAGCCGCAGCGCGTCGTGCAGGTCGATCAGCGCACCGAGCGCCGCCAGCACCTCCGCGCGGCCCGCGCCCGCCGGGGTCGCGATCGTCAGGACCGCCCCGATCCCGGCCGGGCCAACGCCCGCCTCCCGTGCCCGGTGCACCAGCGCGGTGACCGGCAGCGGTCCGGTCTCCGCGGCGTCGCGGGGCCCGGTGTCGGCGCCCGCAGCTGCGGGCGCGAACTCGGCGACCCTGGCCAGCGCCGCCGGGGTCCGCCACTGGAAGATCTCCCGCGGCCCGAAGCTGATGCCGCGCCGGGCCGCCGCGTTGACCACCTGGATCGAGATGATGCTGTCCCCGCCGAGGAGAAAGAAGTCGTCGTCGGCGCCGACCTCGTCCAGCCGCAGCGCCTCCGCGAACAGTGCACACAGTGCCTGTTCCGCCGGGCCGTCCGGGGCGCGCCGCTGCGCGGTGTCGGGCAGCGCCGGGTCCGGGAGCGCGGCCCGGTCCAGCTTGCCGTTCGCGGTCAACGGCAGCGCGTCGAGGACCGTCACGGCGGTCGGGATCATGTGTTCCGGCAACGAGATCGCGGCGGCGGCCAGCAGGTCCGGCGCCGCAACCGCGCGACCGGCGGCGGGCACGACGTAGGCGCACAGGCGCCCGGCCCGGGCAACGACCACCGCCTGCCCGACCGCCTCGTCGCCGAGCAGCACCGACTCGATCTCGCCGAGTTCGACGCGCTGGCCACGGAGCTTGACCTGGCCGTCGGTGCGACCAAGGTAGTCGAGCGCGAGGACCGGCTCCCGGCCCGCCGTTGTCGTCGGCCGCCACCGCACCAGGTCCCCGGTGCGGTAGAGCCGCTCCCCCGCCGTGCCGTCCGGATCGGCGACGAACCGGTCGGCGGTCAGCGCGGGCCGGTCGTGGTACCCGCGCGCCAATTGCACGCCGCCCAGGTACAACTCGCCGACCACCCCGGGCGGCACCCGGCGCAGCCGGTCGTCGAGGACGACGACCCGGGTGTTCCACACCGGCCGCCCGATCGGCACCCACGAGCCCGCTCCGGCGGGTTCCAGTGCGGCGGCGGTGACGTCGACCGCGGCCTCCGTCGGCCCGTACAGGTTGTGCAGTTCCGCGTCGACCAGCGCATGGAACCGCTCCCGGTGGTCGGCGGTGAGCGCCTCACCGCTGCACAGCACCCGCGCCAGACGCGGCCGCGGTCCGCCGGATTCGGCGAGCTCGTCGAGGAACGCCGCCAGCATCGACGGCACGAAGTGGACGGTGCCGACCGCGCGGCGGTCGATCACCTCGCGCAGGTAGCGCGGGTCGCGGTGCCCGTCCGGCCGGGCCACCACGAGGGTGGCGCCGGTGATCAACGGCCAGAAGAACTCCCAGACCGACACATCGAATCCGGAGGGTGTCTTCTGCAGCACCCGATCCCCCGCGGCCAGCCCGTACTCGGCCTGCATCCACGCCAGCCGGTTGCCGATCGCGCGGTGCGAGACGAGCACGCCCTTCGGTCGTCCGGTGGAGCCGGAGGTGTAGAGCAGGTAGGCCGCCGCGTCGGGGTGCACCACCGGGCGCCGCGCACCGCCCCCGGTCCGGGCCTCGCGCAGCACCCGCCCGTCCGCGTCGATCTCGAGGACCGGCGCCGTGACGTCGAGCGGGGCGACATCGGGCCCGCGCAGCACCAGGGCGGGGTCCGCGTCGGAGACCATGTAGGACAACCGTTCCGCCGGGTAGCTGTCATCCAGCGGCAGGTAGGCCGCACCGGCCCGGTGGATCGCCAACAGCGCGACCACCAGGGCGGCGCTGCGCCGCACCGCGACCGCGACGACGCCGCCCGCCGCGCCGGTCAGCTGCCCGGCGAGGGCAGCGACCGCCGCGTCGAGCTGCGCGTAGGTCAGCTCCTGCCCGGTCTCGTCGACGATCAGGGCGAGCGCATCCGGGGTGTCGGCGACCTGCCTGGTGAACAGCTCCGGCAGCGTCCGGTCCGAGACCGATACCGCAGGACCGGATTCCGCTCCGGCGAGCGCGGTGTGGTCGTCGTCGGTGAGCGGGTCGAGTGCCGACAGCCGCGCCCCAGGACGGTCCGCGATCCGGCGCAGCAGCAGGCGCAGCCGGGCCGCGAACGCCTCGACGGTGGTGTGGTCGAACAGGTCGTCCGCGTACTCGACCCGCCCGCGCAGGCCGCCGCCGTCCGCGGCGGCGAGCTCGAAGGTCAGGTCGAACTTCGCGGTGCCGGTCTCGACGAACACCGGTGCCGCGTCGAGTCCGGCCATCGTGATCGGGTCGATCTCGTCGCGGTACTGGACCAGCACCTGGAACAGCGGCTGCCGGGCGAGAGACCGGGCGGGCGCCATCCGCTCGACCAGCTGATCGAACGGAACATCCTGGTGCGCATAGGCATCCAGGTCGGTTGCGCGGATCCGGGCCAGCAGGTCGGTGACGGTCGGGTCGCCGCCGAGGTCGGTGCGCAGCACCAGGGTATTGACGAAGAAGCCGACGACCCGCTCGACGGCGGTGTCGGTGCGGCCCGCGACCGGCGAGCCGACCACCACGTCGTCCCCGGCACCGAGACCCCGCAGCAGCACCGCGACCGCGGTGTGCACGAGCATGAACCGGGTGACGCCAGCGGCGGCGGCGACCGCGTCCAGGGCGCGCGTGGTGCCCGGGTCCACCTCGAACGGGACCGCGCCGCCGCGGTAGCTCGACACCGGGGGCCGGGGCCGGTCGTACGGCAGCGTCAGCTCCTCCGGTTGCCCGGCGAGCACCGACTGCCAGTGGTCGAGCTGCGCGGCGACCAGCGAGCCCGGGTCATCCGGGTCGCCGAGCACCTCGGGCTGCCACACGCTGACATCGCGGTACCGCACCGGGGGCGGCAGCGGCAGCGCGGTGTCCGCGCCGCGCAGGTGCGAGTACCCGGCGGCGAGGTCGGCGATCAGCGGCCGCGCCGACCACTCGTCGGCGGCGATGTGGTGCACCAGCAGCAGTAGGTGCGCGTCATCGGCGGCGGTGCGCAGCAGCACCGCCCGCAGCGGCAGCTCGGTGGTGATGTCGAACGGATACCCGGTCTCCGCGACCAGGCGCGCGTCGAGGTCGGCGGCGGCGACGTCGGCGACGATGAGCGGCACCTCGACGTCGTCGACCTCGAGCACCCGCTGGAACCCGATGTGGCCGTCGCCCGCGGTGAAGACGGTCCGCAGCCCCTCGTGGGTGGCGAGCAGATGACCGAGGGCCCCCCGCAGCGCCTCGACGTCCACCCCGCCGCGCAGCCGCATCGCGAACGGGATGGAGTAGGTCGCGCTGGGCCCCTCGAGCTGGAACAGGAACCACAGCCTGCCCTGCGCGGCGGACATCGGGGACAGGTCGCCGTGCTCGCGCGGCACCAGCGGGGGCCGGGTCGCCGCGGCACCGGTCTGCGCCGCGAGCCGGGCCGGGGTGCGCAGGTCGAAGACCTCCCGGATGCTCACCTCCCGGCCCAGCCGGGACCGGAGCGACGCCGACAGTCGGGTGGCGAGCAGCGAGTTGCCGCCGAGCGCGAAGAAGTCCTCGTCCGGGCCGACGGCCGGCAGGCCGAGCAGGTCCGCGACCACGGCGCAGAACTCCCGCTCGGCCACCGTGGCCGGCTCGCGGCGTTGCTCGGACCGGCTCGGTGCGGGCAGCGCGTCCCGGTCGACCTTCCCGTTGGGCAGCGTCGGCACCGCGTCCAGCACGACGAAGACCGACGGGATCATGTAGTCCGGCAGCAGGTTCCGCAGGTGGTTCCGCAGGGCCGCCTGGTCGATGGCCCCGGTCACGTACCCGACGAGCTGGTCGGCTCCGGTCGCCCCGCGCCGCACCATCGCCAGCGCCCGGTCGACGGCGGGGTGGGAGGTCAGTGCCGCCTCCACCTCGCCCGGCTCGATCCGGAACCCGCGCAGACTCACCTGGTTGTCGGCGCGGGAGACGAAGGCGAGCGCACCGGAGGCGGTGCGGCGCACCAGATCACCGGTGCGGAACAGCCGGTCGCCGCCACCGAACGGGTTCGCGACGAAGCGGGACGCCGTCAGGTCGGGCCTGCCGAGGTAGCCGCGGGCGAGTTGGACGCCGCCGACGTACAGCTCCCCGACCACACCGTCCGGGACCGGGCACAGGTACGGGTCGAGCAGGTACTCGTCGACCCCGGGCATCGCGGCGCCGATCAGCACCCGCTCGGTGCCCGTCGCGGCCCACACGTTCACGTCGCCGGCAACCTCCGAGGAGCCGTACGAATTGTGGATCGTCACGCCGTCGCCCGCCAGGGCGTCCACCACCCGCGCCTCGAGGGGCTCCCCGCTGAGGAACCAGGTCCGCACGCCGAGACCCGTCGGCCCGGCCGCATGCTCGGCGAGGACCGCGGCGAGCCCGGGGACCGCGGTCACCCCGGTCACGCGGTGCTCGGCGATCAGCGCGGCGAGCGCGGCGGCGTCCCGAGCGGTGTCGTCGTCGGCAAGCACCAGGCGCGCCCCCGACAGCAGGCCCGCGAGCAGTTCGGTGGATCCGTCGATGAAGCTCAGCGAGCTCTTCGCCAGCCGCACGTCCGCGCCGTCGTGCGCGAACAGGTCGCGCTGCCAGCGCAGCCGGTTGGCCAGGGCCGCAGCGGTTCCCGCGACCCCCTTCGGGGTCCCGGTGGATCCGGACGTGTACACCACGTAGGCGAGGTCGGCGCCCGTGACGGGGCGGATCCGCTCATCGTCGCCGAGCGCGCCCGCGGCCCGCCCCGCCGCGGCGTCCTCGAGGTCGGGCAGCGCAACGAGCGGTGCGGCGCCCGCCAGCGCCGCGATCAGCGCGGCGCTGCCCGCGTCGACGAGCACCAGCGCAGGCGCCGCGTCGGTGAGCATGTGCTCGATCCGGGCCGCCGGGTAGGTGGGGTCGATCGGCAGGTAGGCGGCGCCCGCGGCGAGCACCGCGCGCAGGGCAACGACGGTCGCCGCGGTCCGGGACGCGGCGACCGCGACGATGTCGCCGGGGCCGACGCCGCGGGCGATCAGGTCCCGTGCGGCCCGGTTCGCCCGCGCCGCGACGGCGGCGTAGCCGTGCTCGACCCCGGCGGCGACGAGGGCCACCCGCTCGCCGAACTCGGCGTCGGCGGCGTCGAGCAGTGCGGGCAGCGGCGTCGACCCGCCGGGCGTCGCGGTCGGGGTGAGCGCGTCCCGTTCCGCGGGCAGCAGCACGTCCACCTCGCGCAGCCTCGCCGCGGGGTCGGCGGCGAACGCGGCGAGGACCGCGTGCAGCCGCCGCGCCAGCGCCTCCGCGGTGGCCCGGTCGAACAGGTCGAGGGCGTACTCGATCCGCACGTCCAGCCGGTCCGGGTACTCGACGAACTCGAAGGTGAGGTCGAACTTGGCGGTGCCGGTCGAGAGGTAGGACGGTTCGACCTCGAGTCCGGCGAAGGCGGGGGCGCGGTGCGGGGTGCGGTGCTGGACGAGGGTCTGGAACAGCGGGTGCCGGGCCAGGGATCGGGTGCCGCCCACCGCGTCGACGACGTCGTCGAACTGCGCGTCCTGGTGGGCGAGGGCGTCGAGGTCGGTGCGCCGCACCCGGGCCAGGACGTCGGCGAGGCTCGGGTCGCCCGCGAGGTCGACGCGCAGCGCGACGGTGTCGACGAACAGTCCGACGAGGTCCTCGACGCCGGCGACGCCGCGTCCGGCGACCGGGGCACCGAGGATGATGTCCTCTCCCGCACCGACTTTTGCGAGCAGCACCGCGGTGGCGGCGTGGGCGGCCATGAACATCGTCGTTCCGGTTGCCGCGGCGAGCCCGCGCAGGCCCGCGACGATGTCGGCGCCGGCGCGGCACCACACGTCGTCGCCGCGGTGGGTCGGGACGGCGGGCCGGGGCCGGTCGCGGGGCAGCGCCGATTCCTCGGGTGCCCCGGACAGCGTTGCCCGCCAGAAGTCGAGCGACTCCGCACGGGTCGGGGTGCCGTGCTGCCAGGCCGCGTAGTCGGCGTACTGGATGCGATCCGGTGCGTCCGGGAGCGCGGCGCCCGAGTAGGCCGCGGCCAGGTCGGACAGCAGCGGACGGGCCGACCACTCGTCGCCCGCGAGGTGGTGGATCACCAGCAGCAGCACCGCCCGGTCGGCGGCGGGGCGCACCAGGTGGGCACGCAGCGGGATCTGGTGGGACAGGTCGAACGGCACCCGCGCCGCCGCGGCCAGCGCCGCCTCCAGGTCCGCGTCCGCGAGGTCGACCACCCGGAGGTCGATCGTGGTGTCGGCGGGAAGGATCCGGGCGGCACCGGCGCCGTCACGGTCGACGACGACGGTGCGCAGCACCTCGTGCCGCGCGATCAGCGCCGCGAGCGCCCGGCGCAGCGCGTCCTCGTCGACCCGGCCGCGCAGCCGCAGCACGAACGGCACGTTGTAGGTGGCGGAGGGCCCGTTCGCGGTGTGCAGGAACCACAGTCGCTGCTGCGCCGCGGACAGCGGCATCAGTTCGGCGCGGGGGGCGACGGCCGGACGGGGCAGTGCCGCGGGTCCGGTCAGCGGTGCGTCGGAGCCGTCGACCAGCGCGGCGAGCCCGGCGACGGTCGGCGCCTCGAACACGTCCCGCAGCGACAGGGTCGCCCCGAGCGTTGCCGCGATCCTGGCGAGCAGGCGGGTCGCGGACAGCGAGGTACCGCCGAGGGTGAAGAAGTCCGCGTCGACGCCGGGGCTGCCCTGGCCGAGGAGGTCGGCGAACAGGCCCGCCAGGGCCAGCTCGGTGCCGGTGGCGGGCTCGCGTCCGGTGTCGACGGCACCGAAATCCGGTGCGGGCAGCGCCTTCCGATCGATCTTCAGGTTCGGGGTCAGCGGGAATTCGTCGAGGACGATCAGCGCCGTCGGCACCATGTAGCCGGGCAGCGCGGCGGCCAGGTGTGCCCGCACGGCGTCCGGGTCGACGACGGCGCCGTCGGCCGCGGTGAGATACCCGACGAGGTGCACGGCACCGGTGGCGTCGGGCCGCGCGAGCGCGACCGCGGCCGCGACCGCGCCGAGGGTCGCGGCGACGGTCTCGATCTCGCCGAGTTCGATGCGATGCCCACGGATCTTGACCTGGTCGTCGCCGCGGCCGAGGTAGTCCAGGTGCCCGTCCGCGTTCCAGCGGACCAGGTCGCCGGTGCGGTACAGCCGGCCGCCGCCCACCGGGTCCGCGACGAACCGGGCGGCGGTCAGGTCCGCCCGCCCCCGATAGCCGCGCGCCAGTTGCGGTCCCGCGACGTACAGTTCGCCGACCGCCCCCACCGCGGCGGGCTGCAGGAACCGGTCGAGCACCCGGACCTCGGTGCCGGGGAACGGGCCGCCGATGGACCCGGACCACGCGCCGCGCGCCGGTACCGGCGCGGATGTGCACCACACGGTGGCCTCGGTGGGGCCGTACATGTTGGTCACCGATCGGGCGCGGGCCGCGAGACCGGCCGCGACCGGGGCGGGCAGCGCCTCGCCGCCGACCAGGACCGCGACCGACGCCAGGTCCGCGCCGGGGTGGTCGAGCACCGCGCCCCACAGCGACGGCGTCGCCTGCATGACGGTGACCGCCTCGGCAGCGAGGAGGTCGGCGAGCGCGGCCGGGTCGCGTGCGGTGTCGTCGTCGGCGAGGACGACGGTGCCGCCCGCGCACAGCGGGACGAACAGTTCCAGCACGGCGATGTCGAAGGACAGCGTGGTGACCGCGAGCAGCCGTGTTGCGGTGTCGATTCCGGTGAGTTCGGTTGCCGCGTGCACGAATCGGGCCAGCGCCCGCCGGTCCAGCACGACGCCCTTCGGGTTTCCCGTGGAACCGGAGGTGTAGATGACGTACGCGGTGGTCGCCGGGTGTCCGCCACCCCCGGCCGTGCCGCCGGGGCGGTCCGCGGTCCACACCGGGGCGCCGCCGGTGAGCACGCCGACCGCGGTGGTCTCGGGGACCTCGACCCGGTCGGTGACGTCACCGGCCGCCAGCAGGATCGCCGGCCGGGCGTCGGCGAGCATGTGGTCGAGCCGGGCCGTGGGGAACTGCGGGTCGAGCGGCACATACCCGGCCCCGGTCCGCAGCACCGCGAGCAGTGCCACCACCGCGTCGGCGGTGCGGGGCAGGGCGAGCGCGACCAGCGACTCCGGCCGGGCGCCGCGGCCGCGCAACTCGGCGGCGAGGGCGCCGACCCGGGTGGCGAGGTCGCGGTAGCTCAGCCGCTCGGCGCCCGCGACCAGCGCGGGCGCGTCGGGTCGGGCCGCGACCTGCGCGTCGAATCGGGACAGCACGTCGGGGCACTCGTCGTGCGCGGCCGTACCCGACCATCCGCGGGGAACGGCGTGCGGCGCATCGGGTTCCAGCAGCGTCACCCGGGCAAGTGCCGGGTCGGCGGCGACGGCGGCGTGCAGCATCCGGGTCAGGCCCGCGGCGTGCCGCGCGAGGTCGGCGTCGGTGTACCGCGCCGCGTCCGCGTCGATCTGGATCTCGAGTTCCCCGGTGCGGTCGAGCCTGCGCACCACGAACGCGATGTCGCGGACCGGTCCGCGGGCGAGGGAGTGCACCGTCGCGGAGGCACCGGTGAAGCGCAGCGAGTCGCCGAACGGCTTGATGTTGACGGTCGGCCCGACCGGTCCCGGTGCGGTGGCGGGCAACCGCAGGTCCCGGTGGATGTCCTCGCCGCGGTAGCGGGTGTGCGGCGCGGTCCTGGCGACGGCGGCGCGCACCACCGCGGTGAGCGCCGCGATCCCGGCGGCCGGGTCGACCGGCACCCGCAGCGGGACAACGTTGACGGCCGTGGTGAGCACCCTGGCCGCCGCGGTGCCCATCCGGTTCATCGACGGAAAGCCCAGTGTCACATCGAGTTCCCCGGTGACCCTGGCGAGGTGGCCCGCGATCGTCGCGGTGACGGCGTCGGCCCAGCCGCCGCCTACCCCTCGGCCGATCCCGTCGAGCAGGTCCGCCACGTCGGCCCCGACGGTGACGGTCCGCGCGCGCAGCACCGACGCCACCGCCGCCGCGGGCGGCGCAGGCGCGAGGGCGGGGGTCGTCGCGTCGGGTGCGCCGCGCAGTTCCGCGGTCCAGAAGTCGCGGTCGGCCGCGGCCCGGTCCGACCCGGCGCGGGCCCGGTCCTCGTCGACGACCTTCCCGATCGGGTCGAAGCGGGGCGGCGGCGGCTGCGTTCCGGCGTCGAGGGCGTTGTACACGGCGGCGATGCGCCTGCCGAGCAGGCCGTAGCCGTAGACGTCGAGCAGGGTGTGCTGGGCGCGCAGGAACAGGGCGTGATGCTCGTCGCCGAGCACCAGGACGGTGGCACCGAACCCGGCGGCGGCGGTCAGGTCCATCGGTTCGCGCAGCCGCGCACGCATGTGGGTCAGTGCGGCGTCCCACCCGGCGACGGTGACGGTGGCGGTGGGCGGCACCGTCCATCCGCCGGGCACCTGGGTGATCTCGTCGCCCGCGTCGATGCGGGTGCGCAGTTCCGGCGACTCGGCGACGACCCGGTCGACCGCGCTGGCGAGGACGGCCGGGTCGAGCGGCCCGACGATCTCGAGGCACTGGCCGGTGACGAAGGTGGGGTTTGCCGGGTCGAGCTGCTGCGCGAACCACATGCCTGCCTGCGCGGACGACAGCGCGGTCCGGACGGACGACCGCGGGTGCTGCACACTCGACTCCACCGACGACTCCTCAACGTTCTCGGGCAACCCGGGGATGCCACCCCGGCCCCAGCAGGTTAGGATTACCTACCCTACCCAAGGTGGGTTGCGGCCAACGAAAGGACCCAGCGCATGCCGGTGACCACCCCGTCCAGGCGGCTCGACCTGCCGATCGTGCTGCGGGAGTTGCGGGTCATCCGCACCACCGAGGTAACCCCACGGATGCGCCGGATTACCGTCGGCGGCGAGCAGCTCGAGGCGTTCCGGTCCGGAAAGTACGAGGTCACCGCGTTCCGCACCGAGGGAGCCGACGACTACGTGAAGGTCTTTCTTCCCGAGGAGGGCGAGAGCGCGCCGGTGCTGCCGGAGCAGCACGACGGCCACCTGCACTGGCCCCGCAAGCCCGCGCCGGTCGCCAGGGCATACACGGTGCGCCGGTTCGATCCGGCCACCGGCGAACTCGACCTCGACTTCGTGGTGCACGGCCACGGCGTGGCGGGCAACTGGGCGCGCGACGCCCGGCCGGGTGATGTGCTGCACCTGGCAGGCCCGAAGGTGTCGACGATTCCGCCGGTCGGCGCGGACTGGTGGCTGCTGGCGGGCGACGAGACCGCGCTGCCGGCGATCGGACGCTACGTGGACACCCATGACGATCCGGCCGCCCTGCACGCGGTGGTCCTCGTGGACGGATCCGCCGAGGAACAGGCCGACCTGGCCGGGGTCACCTGGGTGCACCGCCGTCCGGGGGTCCCGGATGCGACGCTGCTGGCGGACGAGGTGCGACGCCTCGCCCCGACCGCAGGCGACGGCTGGATGTGGATCGCGGGCGAGGCCGCGATTGTGCGCGAACTGCGTTCAGTGGCAAAGGAACTCGGGATCCCGCGGGACCTGCTCGACGCGTCCGGCTACTGGCGGCTGCCCGCGACGGGCGCGCTGGCGAGGGTGCGGGCGCTGCGGGACCAGGCCGTCGAGTCGCTGGATCACCGACGTCGCGATCACGCCTAACGGGTCAGCGGGTGGCCAGCTGGTCCTCCGCGCCGGGCACCGGCTCGGCCGGGTCGGAGCCCAGCTGCACGATCGCGTTGGCGCGGTCCACGTGGACGACGCGGGGCACCAGGTCGGCGGCCTCGCGATCGTCGACCTGCCGGTAGGCCATGATGATCACCAGATCACCGGGCGAGATCAGGTGCGCGGCAGCACCGTTGATGCCGATCACGCCGGAACCGCGGGCGCCCGCGATCGCGTAGGTCTCGAGGCGGGCACCGTTGTCGATGTCGACGATGTGCACCTGCTCGCCCTCGAGCACGTCGGCGGCGTCCATCAGGTCCTCGTCGATGGTGACCGATCCGACGTAGTGCAGGTCGGCCTGGGTGACGGTGGCGCGGTGGATCTTCCCGGAGAGCATGATGCGGTTCACGTCCGATAGGTTAGCCTAAGCGAAGTACAGTGCGACAGGGGTTGGTGGTGGACGCCGACCAGCGAGGAACGACAGATGACAACCGCCACGGCTGCGAACCAGGCCACGTCGACCGACGAACCCGATCCGGCCCGACCGCATTTCGTCCTGTCCCGCCCGCACGGGACGGTCCTCGCGTACGGGGTCGACGACACCCTCACCGACCCCGGCGACGCGATCGCCCTCCTGCGCGCGGGCACCGCCCCGGCGATCGTCGGGGCACTGCCCTTCGACGTCCGGGAGCCCGCCGCGCTGACCGTGCCGCACCGGCTCGACGTCACCGACGGTCCGCTGCCGGTGCAGCGGCACCGTGCCGCGCCGCGGGACGTCGCGATCGCCCGCAGCCTCCCCTCCCCCGCCGAGCACGCCCGCCGGGTTGCCGACGCGATCGCGGCGCTGCGCAGCTCCACCCTCCGCAAGGTCGTGCTCGCCCGCGCCGTCGAGTTGATCGCAGGAACCACGGTCGAGCACGAGGCCGTCCTCGACCGCCTGGTCGCGGCGGACCCCGCGGGAAACGGGTTCTCGGTGGACCTGTCCGCTGCCGGTCCCGGCCATTGCGGTGTGCGGCTGGTCGGATCCAGCCCGGAGGTCCTGATCCGCAGGCGGGGCGACACGGTGACCTGCCACCCGCTCGCCGGATCCGCGCCGCGCCACCACGACCCGGAGACCGACGCCGCCCGCGGACGCGCGCTGGCCGCGTCCGCGAAGGACCTCGCCGAACACGCCTACGTGATCGCCTCACTCCGGGACGCGCTGGCACCGCTGTGCACCGACATCGACGCCCCCGACGCCCCGATCCTGACCACGACACCGCACCTCTGGCATCTGGGCACCCCCATCCGGGCGACCCTGCGCGACCGGTCGATCGGTGCGCTGGACCTGGCCCTCGCGGTGCACCCCACCCCGGCCGTGTGCGGCACCCCGACCGCCGAGGCGATGCGCACGATTCTCGAGGTCGAGGGTGGCCGCGGCTTCTACGCGGGCGCGGTCGGCTGGTCCGACGCCTCCGGCGACGGCGAATGGATGGTGACCATCCGCTGCGCGCAGATCGCCGCCGACGGAAGGACCGTCATCGCCCATGCGGGCGGTGGCATCGTCGAGGGCTCCGACCCCGCCGACGAACTCGACGAAACCACAACCAAATTCGGCACCATCATGGCCGCGCTCGGGGTCACCCGCTGACGCAGGCCCGCACCGCTCATGCGGTGGTCGAGGCCCGCTCCTCGGGGTCGCGCACCGCGGTCGTCGCGTCGATCGCGGACACCACCTCCGCGGTGGTCGGCACCCGGCCCGCGCGCTTGGCCACGTACTCGAGCGCCATCAGATGCTCGTCGCGGGTGAAGTCGGCCGTGGCATCCACCACCAGGAACGGGGCGACATCACTCATGAACGCCTCGGTGGCGCTGAGCATGCACCCCATGTGCGCGTATACCCCGGTCACGATCAGCTGGTCGCGCCCGAAGTGCCCGAGCAGCTGCCGCAGGTCGGTGCGCTGGAACGCCGAATACCGCCACTTGGTGACCTGGATGTCGGACGCGCGGGGCGCCAGCTCGTCGATCACCTCGGTGTCGCGGCCGGTGGCCATCCCGACCCCCCAGAAGTCGGCGAGGATGCCGCGCCGGGACGGATGCTGGTCGCCCGGCTGCATCGTGTAGATCACCGGGATCCCGGCCCTGGCGCACGCGTCCCGGATCGCGGCGATGTTCGCGACCACCGACGTGATCGGTTCGGTGCCCGGCTCGTAGGCGTCGATGAAGTACCGCTGCATGTCGTGCACCAGCAGCGCGCAGCGTGACGAGTCCAGCGCCCAGTCCACCCGGTCGGCGGGCACCTCGGCGCGGCTCGGCAGTGCGTACGGCGCGATCGGCGGGATGGCCATCCGGTTGCTCCTCGGGGTCGTCGGTGTGCGTTGGGATTACAGGTGTCACATGTCGAGGGTTGCGCCGCCGTCGACCCGCAGGTCGTGCAGCGTGATGTGCCGGGCCGCGTCCGAGCAGAGGAACAGCGCGGTGCGCGCGATGTCGTCCGGGTGCGCGATCCGGCCGAGCGGGATGCCGAGCCGGAAGGCCGATGCGTCGCCGGCGATCACGGACGCGGACTCGTCGCTCCCCGCCGCCCACATGCCGCGCAGCATCGGCGTGTCGGTGGACCCGGGCGAGATGACGTTGCACCGGATCCCGTGCGGGGCCAGCTCGAGCCCGAGGCTGCGCAGGTAGGCGGTGGCCGCGGCCTTGGATGCGCCGTAGGCGGCCATCGCGGCACGCGGGGTGGCCGCCGCATTGGAGGACACCCCGACGATGACGCCCGGGTCGGCGCCTGCGGCGACGGCGGCGACGAACCGCCGGGCTGCCTCGCCAGCCACGTTGCGGGTGCCGGTCGCGTTGACCGCCATGCAGGTGTCCCAGTCGCCGCCGCGGTCCAGTCCGGAGCCGGTACGCAGCACGCCCGCGGCGTGGACGAGGATGGAGACCGGACCGACCGCTTCCTCGGTGGCGGTGAATCCGGCGGCGACCGCGTCGGCGTCGGTGACATCGACGGCGAGGGTCCCGCCCGCGCGCAGGTCGGCCCCGGCAACGCCCGCGGTGTCCCACCGGGCGACCGTCGCGCCCGCCTCCTCGAAGATCCGGGCGACGGCGGCACCGATGCCGCCCGCGGCGCCGGTCACCAGCACGGACCGTCCGGCCACTCCCTCCACTGCCATGAGCCTAGGCTATCCTAATGCCCGTTGCCTCGTGCCGACGAGTCACCGAGAGGGGAGTGTGCAGTGGTGTCGACGACCTCGCCCGGTCCGGTCGAGTTCACCCCGTGGCCCGCGCCGGACGCCACCCGCTTCCGCGCCGAGGGACTCTGGGCCGGAAGGACATTCGACCAGGTGCTCCGGGAGTCCGCCGCGGCCCGTCCGGACTCCCCCGCGGTGGTCGACGCCGACACCCGCTGGACCTACCGGGAGCTCGACGCGCGGGTCGACGGCCTCGCCGCGGGTCTCGCCGATCTCGGTGTCGCGCCGCGCGAGCGGGTGCTCGTCCAGCTGCCGAACCGCGCCGAGTACGTCGCGACCGTGTTCGCGCTCTTCCGGATCGGTGCGCTGCCGGTGTTCTGCCTCCCCGCGCACCGGTCCGCGGAGCTGACCGCGCTCGCCGCGGCGTCCGGGGCAGTGGCGATCGTCGTCGCCCACCACCACGACGGCTTCGATCACGCCGCACTGGCCGTCGAGGTCGCGGCGGGCTCGGCCGCGCTGCGCACCATCGTCTGCATTCCCGATCCGGGCGCCGCCGCACCGGAGGGCACCGTCGACTTCGGCGAGACCCGCGGCGCGCCGCGCACGTTCCCCCCCGCCGATCCGGGGGCGGTCGCGTTCCTGCAGCTGTCCGGCGGCAGCACGGGCGTCCCCAAGCTGATCCCCCGCACCCACGACGACTACCTCTACAGCGTGGTCCGCAGCAACGAGCTCTGCGGCGTCACCGCAAACACCGTCTACATGGCGACTCTCCCTGTGGCACACAACTTTCCGATGAGCTCCCCCGGCATCCTCGGCGCCATCGCCGCGGGCGGGACGATCGCGCTCACCCCGTCACCGAGCCCGTCCGCCGCGTTCGCGATGATCGCCCGTGCTGGCGTGACGATGACCGGGCTGGTGCCGCCGCTGGCCCGGCTGTGGGTCGAGACCGCCGAGCGCGGGCATCCGCACGACATCGCCACCCTGAGCACGGTCCAGGTCGGCGGGGCGCGCTGCCCGGACGAGCTGGCCGCCCGGATCGGTCCCGCCCTCGGCGCCCGACTCCAGCAGGTGTTCGGCATGGCGGAGGGCCTGGTCTGCTACACCCGGCTCGACGACCCCGACGACGTCGTGACCACCACCCAGGGCAGGCCGATGTCGCCGTTCGACCGGATCCGGGTCGTCGACGACAACGACGAGGACGTCCCGCCGGGCACCGAGGGCGCCCTCCTGACCCAGGGCCCCTACACGATTCGCGGCTACTACCGCAACGCCGACGCAAACGCGCGGTCGTTCACCCCGGACGGCTGGTATCGCACCGGCGACGTCGTCCGGGTCGACCCCGGAGGCAACATCACCGTGTGCGGTCGCGCGGTGGACCGGATCAACCGCGGCGGCGAGAAGGTGTCCGCCGAGGAGGTCGAGGAGCATCTGCTCGCGCACCCCGCGGTGCGGGACGTGGTCGTGGTCGCGATCCCCGACGAGTATCTCGGCGAACGCACCTGCGCGTTCGTCCTCGCCGCCGACCCGGTGAACCCGCCGACGACCGGCCAGATCCGTGCGTTCGTGCGCGAACGCGGCCTCGCGGCGTGGAAGATCCCGGACCGGGTGCGGGTGCTCGACGCATTCCCGGAGACCGGGGTCGGCAAGACCAGCCGCAAGGAGCTGCGGCGCGTCCTCGGCGCCCGCTGAGCGGGTCGGTCAGGCCCCGATCGCGATCACCGCGCCCGGCTGCAGCCACCGGGTCAGCCACTGCAGGGCGGTCGCGTCCACCGCGACCCGGCCAAGGGCGGGTTCTCCCGCGCCGTCCGGAACCCCGCCCGCCGCGGCCGTGCGGTAGGCCAGACCGCCGTCCGGGGACGGGGTTGCCCCTGCCTGCTCCTCGAGGCGGAACACCCCGCGCGCGGCGGCAAGGGCACCATCATCGGCGACCGTCGCGGGAAGGGACGGCGTGATGCGGTGCCACCCGACCGGCGAGCGCTGCCACGCCTCGAGTGTCGCGTGCGTGCCACCGGTTCCGTTGACCGCGATCACCTGGCTGGCTCCGCCGACCCGGTCCGCGAACCACGGGCCCTGCGCGGCCGCGAGCGGCGCCGCAACCAGGGCGAGTACCGTCGCCACCACGGTCGCGTAGATGACCCGCATCACAGTGCGCACACCACATCCTGACCAACGGGCACCGTGCCGTCAAACGCTGGAGGCGGCTCCGCCGCCTGTGAGTCCTTCTGGTCCCTGACGGGACCACAAGGACTCACAGGTGGAGCCGCTTAGGGGGTGGGGCCGAACTCCTCGAGCATCTCGGTGACCAGCGCCGCGATCGGCGACCGCTCGCTGCGGGTCAGCGTGATGTGCGCGAAAAGCGGATGCCCCTTGAGCTTTTCGATCACCGCGGCGACGCCGTCGTGCCGACCGACCCGCAGGTTGTCGCGCTGGGCGACATCGTGGGTAAGGACAACCCTGGATCCGCTGCCAAGCCGGGACAGCACCGTCAACAGCACGTTCCGTTCGAGCGACTGAGCCTCGTCGACGATGACGAACGAATCGTGCAGCGAGCGGCCGCGAATGTGCGTCAGCGGCAGCACCTCCAGCATGCCGCGGGCGATGACCTCCTCCATCACCTCGGGGCCAGCGAGCCCGTCGAGGGTGTCGAAGACGGCCTGCGCCCACGGCCCCATCTTCTCGCTCTCGCTGCCCGGCAGGTAGCCGAGGTCCTGCCCGCCGACCGCGTACAGCGGCCGGAACACCACCACCTTGCGGTGGCTGCGCCGTTCGAGCACCGCCTCGAGCCCGGCGGTGAGGGCGAGCGCCGACTTGCCGGTGCCCGCCTTGCCGCCGAGGGACACGATGCCGACGCTCTCGTCGAGCAGCAGGTCGAGGGCGATGCGCTGTTCCGCGGACCGGCCGTGCAGGCCGAACGCCTCCCGCTCCCCCCGCACCAGCTGCACCCGCTTGTCGGGGGTGACCCGCCCCAACGCGCTGGACCGGGTGCCGAGCAGCCGGATCCCGGTGTGGCACGGCAGCTCCCGCGCCTCGTCGAGCTCGACGACACCGTCGGCGAACAGCTCGTCGATCCGCTCGGAGGCGACGTCGAGTTCCGTCATCCCGGTCCACCCGGACGGCACCACGTCGTGGGCGTGGTACTCGTCCGCGGGGAGCCCGACGGCGCCCGCCCTGACCCGCAGCGGGATGTCCTTGCTGACCAGTGTCACGTCCCGCCCCTCGGCCGCGAGATTCAGCGCGCACGCCAGGATCCGAGAGTCGTTCGAGTCGGTGCGGAAGCCGACCGGCAGCACCGACGGGTCGGTGTGGTTGAGCTCCACCTGCAGGGTGCCGCCGTCGGTGCCGATCGGGACGGGTTGGTCGAGTCGGCCGTGCTCGATCCGAAGGTCGTCGAGCAACCGAAGTGCTTCGCGTGCAAACCATCCCAGCTCGTGGTGGTGTCGCTTCCCTTCCAGTTCACTGATCACCACCAGCGGCAGGATCACGTCGTGCTCGGCGAACCGGGCGACCGCCCAGGGATCGGAGAGCAGGACCGAGGTGTCGAGAACGTAGGTGCGGACGGAGCGGTTTGCGGTCACGGTGGCTCCTACGCCGACGCGGCGCCCGCGCAGGCGGCGGTTCGCTGGGCCGGTGGGTCCGCGCGAGGCCCGAGCCCCGCAGGGACCGGGCGCCGGTCCCCTCGCACCGAACAAGTCAGTCACGACTCGAACCTCCCGGACGGGCGACTTCCCCTGTCACCCGTTGATCCGAACGCTACGTCCACCGCGGGCGCCGCACCGTGAGCAACACGGTGAACGTTGCGTTAAGGCGGGGCCGACGCTTGATAGGCAAGTGCCGACTTGCATATACTTGGCTCGTGGACGCAGAACCCGACCTATTCAAGGCGATCAGCGACGCGACGCGACGCACCATCCTGGATGAGCTGATCGACCGCGACGGGCAGACCCTGTTCGAGATCTGCGGCAGGCTCACGATGAAACACGGCCTCACCTCATCCCGTCAGGCGGTCTCGCAGCACCTCGCGGTCCTCGAACAGTCGGGCCTGGTGCACACCCGGCGTCAGGGCCGATACAAGTTCCACCACATCGACACCGGTCCGCTCCGCGCAATCGTCGAACGGTGGCCCATCAACCGAGAGGAACCGACCCCGTGATCCGCATCAACATCACCAGCGTGCTCGTGGACGACCAGGCCAAGGCGCTCGCGTTCTACACCGAGAAGCTCGGCTTCGTGAAGAAGACAGACGTGCCCACCGGCGACGCCCGCTGGCTCACCGTCGTCTCCCCCGCGAACCCGGACGGCACCGAGCTGCTGCTCGAACCGGCCGGGCACCCGGCGGCGCGCCCGTTCAGGGAGGCACTGGTCGCCGACGGCATCCCGTACACCCAGTTCGCCGTCGACGACGTATACGCCGAGGTCGAACGCCTCCGCGCACTCGGAGTCGAGTTCACCCAGGAGGCAACCGATTTCGGCCCGGTCGTGACGGCCGTTCTCGACGACACCTGCGGGAATCTGATCCAGCTCGCCACCATGAAATAGGCGCCGGAACACGACGACGGCCCACACCCCGCGGGGTGTGGGCCGTCGTCAATTGTCGCCTAGACGTTCTTGGAGAGCATGCCCCAGTCCTCGAGCCCGTCGTACAGCGGGAAGTCGAGGGCCAGCTTCGACACCCGCGCGCGCAGCGCGGGGACGTCGGCGTTCGTGCCGTTCGCCAGGGCGGTGGCGATGATGTCGGCGACCTCGGTGAACTCGGCGTCGCCGAAACCACGGGTGGCCAGCGCCGGCGTGCCGATGCGCAGGCCGGACGGGTTCATCGGCGGGCGCGGATCGAACGGAACGGCGTTGCGGTTCACGGTGATACCGATCTCGTGCAGCAGATCCTCGCCCTGCTGGCCGTCGAGCGCGGAGTTCCGCAGGTCCACCAGCACCAGGTGCACGTCGGTGCCGCCGGTGAGCACCGAGATGCCGTTGCCCGCGACGTCGGAACCTCCGAGACGCTCGGCGAGGATCTTCGCGCCAGCGAGGGTGCGCTCCTGACGGGCCTTGAACTCGTCGGTGCCCGCGATCTTCATCGCGACGGCCTTCGCGGCGACCGCGTGCATCAGCGGCCCGCCCTGCTGACCGGGGAACACCGCGGAGTTCAGCTTCTTCGCCCATTCCTGCTTGGCGAGGATCATGCCGGAGCGGGGACCGCCGAGGGTCTTGTGCACGGTGGTGGACACGACGTCGGCATGCGGCACCGGCGACGGGTGCAGGCCCGCGGCAACCAGACCAGCGAAGTGCGCCATGTCGACCCACAGCTTGGCGTCGATCTCGTCGGCGATCGCGCGGAACGCGGCGAAGTCGAGGTGCCGCGGGTAGGCGGACCAGCCCGCGATGAGCACCTGCGGACGCTCGGCGAGCGCGATCTCACGGACCTTGTCCATGTCGACGACGTGGGTGTCCTCACGGACCCCGTACGACGCGACCTGGTACAGCTTGCCGGAGAAGTTCAGCTTCATGCCGTGCGTGAGGTGACCGCCGTGCGCGAGATCCATGCCGAGCAGCTTCTCGCCCGGGTTCATCAGTGCCATCAGGACGGCGGCGTTGGCCTGCGCACCCGCGTGCGGCTGCACGTTCGCGAACTCGGCCCCGAAGACGGCCTTGGCGCGCTCGCGCGCCAGGTTCTCCACCACATCGACGTGCTCGCAGCCGCCGTAGTAGCGACGGCCCGGGTAGCCCTCGGCGTACTTGTTGGTCAGGACACTGCCCTGCGCCTGCAGCACCGCGCGGGGAACGAAGTTCTCCGACGCGATCATCTCCAGGGTGTCGCGCTGACGGGCCAGCTCACCGTTCATGGCCGCCGCGACCTCGGGGTCGAGTTCGGCGAGCGAAGCGTTGTTGACGTCGGTGCTGGGCACAGCGGTCATCGAGGGATCTCCAAGCGAAAGGCCGGGCAGGGGGCACCCTCATTCTAGGGCCAGGTCAGTGGCATCTCGCCGCGGGTGCGGAGGGCGCCGGGCCCGGGCGACCGGACCGGACGAATCCGCTGGTCACCGCGGCACCACCGGTGCGGGGGCGGCGAGCCCGAACAGCAGGCTGCGTCCGGGGCCTGCGGGCACCGCCAGCAGCTGCCTGCCGGGCCGCCACCGCGCGAAACCGCCCGTGGACCGCAGCGCGGCCCGCAACGGACGCGGATCGGGATGCGTGCGCACCGCCACCCCGTCCGGCCATTCGAGCCGGATCCGATCGTCGGACTGCACCAGGACCAGCACGTCGACGGCGGTGTCGTCGACGCCGTGCGGCGCGGCGGGGACGGCGGTGGGCAACTGGTTCATGGGGTACTCCCGAGTTCCTCGGGCCGCCCGGAATCCGGGGGCGCTCCTGCCTGCACCGGTCGGTGCGGGCCGCTTCGTCACCCGAGCCACCCGCGAGCGTGGGGTTGGCGGCCGTCCAGTCGGGGCTTGGCGACGGCACTCGTGAAGCTGCGACCAGTGTAGGCGACGCCGGTCAGCGCAGGGCGGACGGGATCAGCGGTTCGTCGAGCAGCCGCCCGAACCGGTCCGCGCGGTCGTCGGCGTCCACGGCCCGGTCCAGCCAGCCTCCGAGCAGCCGGTAGCCCTCGACGTAAGTGGAGGTGTAGGCCCGCCACAGCGGCGACGACAGGAAGCGCAGCGACTGCCGCGCCCGCTCCGGCGTGCTGAGGTTCCAGGTCTGCAGGAACCGCGCGACCTCGTCGTGGGAGCGGCCACGGTCGTGTAGCAGCAGCGCCGCGTCCTGCCGCACCCCGAGCAGCTTCGCGGACGCGGTCGACAGCGCCTCGGCGCGCTCGCCGTCGAACCGCAGTCCCAGGTCCGCATAAATCTGCTCCGCCCACCTCCCCCAGCCCTGTCCCCGGGTCGCTCCGCCGGCTCCGCTCCTGTCCCCCCGGGTCGCTCCGCCGGCTCCGCTCCTGTCCCCCACGATCGCACCCAGCGCATGGTCCGCCAGGCCCTCCGCCATCAGGCACTGCGGGGTGTTGACGAGGAAGAGGGTGTGCTCGACCTGCCCGGCATCGACCAGGCCCGCCTCCTTGCGGCAGTGCTCGGTGTGGTGACCCGGATACGCCTCGTGGGCGATCAGGTGCGGCAGATTCGCCATGTGCTGCTTGAGATCCGAGTTGATCGCCACCTTGGAGCGATAGTCGCCCAGGTAGTAGTTGAAGCCCGACCACGGCTTGTCGCCGACCACCTCGTACTCGACGCGTTCGGTCTCGGGCAGCGGGTAGCGGGCGCGCACCAGGTCCCGCAGCGCCGAGGAGAACGCGTCGACGCACTCGGCGAGCCGCTCCGGCGGGATCTCGTCGGCGGCGCGGTGCGCCTGCAGCCGCTCCGCGAGGGTGCCGCCGCCCGCGAGCACCTCGTCCATCGCCCGGTGCGCGTCCCGGTAGTCGTCGACATTGCCCTCCTCGATCCGAACGTCGAAGTAGGCGTGCACCTCGTCGACGAATCCGATCCGCTCGCCGGCGAACGTGCGCGCCGAGCACTCCAGGGCGCGCAGGTGCACGTCGAGGAATTCGGCGCGGTCGGCGGGCAGCTCGACACTGCGCAGCTCGGCGCGCAGCTGCGCCGCCCGGCGGGCCAGGTCCCGCGGCTCGGGCGCCGGGGCGTTCTCCACCTGGCGACGCAAGGCCGGGTCGCCGGTATACGCGTCGACGAATCCCTCCTCGATCCGGTCGAAACCGAGCCCGAGCAGCAGATATTCACGTACGAATGCGGCGGCGTCCATACCTGGGCAGCCTAGTGTCCGGACCCGGCGCGGCGCGCCGGTGTGTGGGCGCGCACAATTCCCCTATGCAGATCGAGGCTGTGCAGGACGAGGTCGGGACGCGCGCATGGCGAAGGTGAGCGAGAGCAGTCCGTACGTCGAGTTCGATCGCAAACAGTGGCGGACCCTGCGGAAGTCGACTCCGCTGGTGCTCACCGAGGAAGAACTTCAGGGCATGCGCGGCCTCGGCGAACAGATCGACCTCGACGAGGTCGCGGAGGTGTACCTGCCGCTCTCGCGTCTGATCCACCTGCAGGTCGCGGCCCGGCAGCGGCTGTTCGCCGCGACCGCGACGTTCCTCGGCGAGAAGCACCCGGACCGGCAGGTGCCGTTCGTGATCGGTGTCGCCGGGTCGGTCGCGGTCGGCAAGTCCACCACCGCCCGGGTGCTGCAGGCGCTGCTCGCCCGCTGGGACCACCATCCCCGGGTGGATCTGGTGACCACCGACGGGTTCCTGTATCCGACAGCGGAACTGACCCGGCGGGGCATCATGCACCGCAAGGGGTTCCCGGAGAGCTACGACCGCCGGAAGCTGCTGCGTTTCGTCACCGAGGTGAAGTCGGGCGCGGAAGAGGTTGCCGCACCGGTGTATTCACACCGACTGTACGACGTGGTGCCCGGCCAATATCACCTCATCCGGCAGCCCGACATCCTGATCCTGGAGGGGCTGAACGTCCTGCAGACCGGTCCCCGGCTGATGGTCTCGGACCTGTTCGACTTCTCGATCTACGTGGACGCGAAGGTCGAGGACATCGAACGCTGGTACATCAAACGGTTCCTGACCCTGCGGAAGACGGCGTTCGCGGATCCGAACGCGCACTTCCACCACTACTCGAATCTGTCCGACGAGCACGCGACCATCGCGGCGTCGGAGATCTGGAACTCGACGAACCGGCCGAACCTGGTGGAGAACATCCTGCCGACCCGTCCGCGGGCGACGCTGGTGCTGCGCAAGGACGCCGACCATTCGATCAACCGGCTGCGCCTGCGGAAGCTGTAGCTCAGGTTCCGAATCGCCGGTGCCGGGCCGCGTAATCCCGCAGTGCCCGGAGGAAGTCGACGCGACGGAACTCCGGCCAGTAGGCCTCGGTGAACCAGATCTCCGAGTAGGCGCTCTGCCACAGCAGGAAACCGGATAGCCGCTGCTCACCGGACGTGCGGATCACCAGGTCCGGGTCGGGCTGCCCGGAGGTGTACAGGTTGCCGCTGATGCCCTCGACGGTGATCGCCTCGACGAGGTCCGCGCCGGCGAGACCCTCCGCCTGCTTCCGGCGGACGAGGGACTGCACCGCGTCGGCGATCTCCTGCCGACCGCCGTAACCGACGGCGACGTTGACATGGGTGCCGGTGCGCCCCGCGGTGCGATCGGCCGCCTCCCGCAGCCTGCGAGCCGAGTCCTCGGGCAGCAGGTCCAGGGTGCCGACGATCTTGACGGACCAGTTCTGGTCGGGGCCGGAGATCTCCTCGACGACGTCGGTGATGATCTCGATCAGGGTGTCGAGTTCCTCCGGGTCGCGGCGCAGATTCTCGGTGGAGAGCAGGTAGATCGTGGCCATCTCGATGCCCGCCTCGTCGCACCAGCGGAGCAGTTCGGCGATCTTGAGGGCACCCATCCGGTGTCCGTGCGCGACATCGGTGAAGCCGTTCTCCCGTGCCCACCTCCGGTTGCCGTCGCACATGACGGCGACATGCCTCGGCCGCTGCACACCACCGAGCTGCCGGGCAAGACGGCGCTCGTAGAGGCTGTACAGCAGGTTCGAGACCTTCACCTGGACATCACCAGCGTCTTCTCCGCCAAGTTCCCGAGCACCACGAGAGGCCACATTACGCCGGGCCGGGTCGGCGTCCGCGGGCACCGGTTGTCCGGCGGGACGTGACCGCCGTCGCACCCCGGTCGCGCGGGCGTCCGGCCGGGGTACAGTCGCCCCGCAACCTAACCTACGGTTCCGTAGGTTAGGTGTCCGCCGACCCGGGGAGCACCCATGACCGTCCTCGACCACACCACCGCACCGGCGAAGCCGCGGCTGCGCGGGTGGATCCACGCGTGGGCGTTCGGGGTGGCGGTCGCCGCTGGCGCCGTGCTGGTTGCCGCCGCCGCAACGGCGTCCGCGACGGCAGCGGCCGCGACGACGGTGTACGCGGTGACGGTCTGCGGCCTGTTCGGCGTCAGCGCCGTCTACCACCGGGTGCATTGGCCGACGGTCCGCGCGCGCACCCGGATGAAGCGGGCCGACCACTCGATGATCTTCGTGTTCATCGCGGGCAGCTACACCCCGTTCGCGCTGCTCGCCCTCCCCCCGGCCACCGGCCGCCCCCTGCTGGCGGTGGTGTGGTCGGGCGCGGCGGCCGGGGTGGCGCTGAAGATGTTGTGGCCCACCGCGCCCCGCTGGGTCGGGGTGCCGCTCTACCTGCTGTTGGGGTGGGCGATCGTGCCGGTCGCCGACGATCTGGTCCGGCAGGTCGGGTGGCTGCCGCTGGTGTTGCTTGCCGTCGGCGGCGTGCTCTACAGCGTCGGCGCGGTCCTCTACGCGACGCGGTGGCCGAATCCGTGGCCCGCGACCTTCGGCCACCACGAGTTCTTCCACGCCGGAACGGTTGTTGCCGCCCTGTGCCACTACGTGGCGGTGTGGCTGGTGGTGTTCCCCTGATCGCGGCGAGTCACCCGACGGCGGCGATCAGCGCCCGCAACTGCGCCGCCAGCTCCGCCTCCGACACCGGCAGCACCTCGGCGGCGTCCGATCCGCGGACCAGGTAGCGACCGTCGGGGTGGTCCATCCAGTGCACGACGGCACCATCCGGGCTGGGCCGCCAGTCCACCGCGGGTCCGGGGTGGACGCCGATCTCCCCGATCCCGGTCCGCGGTAGCCCGAGGAACGCCGCCAGCGCCGCCTCCCGGTCGCCGATCGGGCGAAGCACCGCTCCTGGCGCGGGCACCCGCCGACGCCCGGTGACCCCGCCCCCGGTTCCTCGGGGCGCGGCGGGAAGCGCACCGGCGATCGCTGCCGGGACCGCCCGGTCCGGCAGCAGCGAGATCCGCACCGCGTCGGTGCCGGGCGCCTGCGCGGCGAGGGCCCCGACCCCGCCCCGGATGCCCGCGTGCAGCCGGGTCACCGACCCGAGCCGGACGCCGTGGAATCCGCACACCTCCACCCGCACGGCCGGGTCCAGCAGGATCGTCAGCGCCTCATGGAGGTCCTCGTCGAGCACGGCCCGCATCCGCGCCGCCGCGGCCCGGCGATCGCGGCGGTGCCGGTCCGCGGTGTCCGCGCTTCCGCGACACCGCAGCGGATACGGCAACCGGTCCCGGCCATGCAGCCGCCACAGGATGTCGAACTCCACTGCGGCAACCTGCCATTGAGCCGTTGTCGCGCCGATCATGCCGCGCACGGACACCCCCTCCACGAACGATCCATTCCCCCTACCCAGACGCGACCCGCGGCCGTTCGGTTCCGCCGTCCGGCATTCCCCTTTTCGCGCCGCGGTCAGCGGTCCGGGATCTACCCTTGCCGGACCGGGAACCGGAAGGGGAGCACTGTGACCGTTCTACGTGGGGGGCCCGCGCCCGCGCGCCTGGCCCCGCAGGACGCCGAGTACTACTACAACGAGAGCGAGCGGCACCGCTCGAACGTCGTGGCGGTGTACCTGTTCGACGCGACCGGCGGCGATGACCCCGACCGGCCCGCGGTGACCGGGTGGATGCGCGAGCGCCTCGGTCAGGCCCGGATGTTCACCCACCGGATCCGCCGGGTACCACTGGATCTCGACCTGCCGAGCTGGGAGCCGGACCCGCGCCTCGACCTCGACCGGCACGTGCACCTCGAGGCCGTCGACGGACCGGGCTGGGAGCCGGTGCGGCGCCGCGTCTCCGGCATCGTCGCCGAGCCGATCGACCTGACGCGGCCGCCGTGGCAGTTGCACGTGCTCACCGGGGTCACCGGCGTCGACGCCTCGCCGGACCGGATGACCGCGGTGGTGCTCAAGTTCCACCACAGCGCGGGCGACGGCATCGCCACCCGGGACCTCGGACGCCGCCTGTTCGGTGCCGCCCCGGACCGGCTGCCCGAGCCGGTGCGGGCACCGCATCCGCTCGTCGAGTTCGCGGTGGCCGGCGCCACCCTGCCGCTGCGGCTGACGCGGTTCGGCCTCGGTCTGCGCGCCACCGGCGACGCCGACCGCCGGGCCCGCGAGGTGTCCGCCGCGGGCGAGTTCGTCACCCCACCCGCGACCCGCCCGCGGTGCCGGTTCAACGGCGCCCTAGCCGCCGAGCCGACGTTCGACCATGTGCGGCTGCCGAGGGAGGCGATCGACACCGTGCGCGCCGCGGTGCCCGGCGTCACCGTCAACGACGTGCTGCTCGCCACCGTCGCGGGCGCGCTGCGCGGCTACCTCGACGGGCACGGCGAGACCCCGACCGGGTCACTCGCCGCGATGGTGCCGATGTCGTTGCGCGGCACCGGAACCGGAGCGGGCGCGGACACCGACGGCCCGCGGGCCACCCACGTCGGCCTGCTGTCGGTGGACCTGCATACCGACGTCGCGGACCCGGTCGAGCGGCTGCGCGCGATCGCGTCCTCCGCCCGCGCCGAGAAGACCCGGCACGGCAACGAGCACGTCCGGCGGGCGGCACGCCGCATCGAGACCTCGCCCGCCTGGCTGCTGCGGCTGACCGGCTACGCCCGCCGACTGCAGCAGCACACCGGGGAGACGGTGTCCGGGTACAACACGATGGTGAGCAATGTGCCGTGGGCGGGCACCGACCTTGCCTTCGCGGGGGCGCCGGTGGTGCGCATCCTCGGCGTGCTCGGCGTCGTCGACGGATCCGGGCTGCGTCACCTGATCGTGTCCTCGGAGCCGAGTGCGGTGGACCTGACCTTCAGCACCGACACCGCGATGATGCCCGACCCACAGGAGTACAAACGCCTGCTCACGGCGGCATTGGGCGAGCTGGCGGCGGCCGCGGCGGAATAATTCGGACGAAACACCCCTACGAATAGTGTGTTTTTCCTTACATTGCATACAGACAGTTGTTACCGTGCCGATGTTGCGAACCGACCGGTCGTAACGAATGAGCGGAGCACGAGCCTGTGTCCTGCAGACCCGGCACCGCCGCCCGAAGTTCAACGCTTAGGAGGCACACGTGGGTTCACTCGAAGGCGTCATCGGTGCAATCATCCCCGGACTCGGCTCGGTCATCGCGGCCGATGGCCTGTTCGAGCTGTTCATGGGGTCCGCCGAGGGCAGCGTCGGCGCCCCGCCGGCGTAGTTCTCAGCGCTGCGGCCACCACTCGCGCGCCGCACCGCGAACGTCACCCCACTCTTTCACCCGTGCGCGGCGCGCGCCGTGCACGTTCACACCTGAGGAGCACACATGGGATCGGTCACCGACACTCTGGGCACCCTGATCGGCAGCGCCAACGACAACGGCAGCCGGCTCGTCAACGCGCTGATCGCGCTGAGCGGCGGCACCCCCGCCGCCAAGTAGACGGCACTTCGGTGGGGGGGCGGGCGGGGGGGGCGGGGGGGCCGAACCACCCCCCCCCCCCCCCCCCCACAACGACCCGTCCAAGGGAGACAGTGGGAACCCCCCCCCCCCCCCCCTGTCCCCTTGGGGTCTCCCCCCCCCTCCGGCCCTTTC